>NZ_JBEOSB010000005.1:96364-439095 GCF_040302705.1 Streptomyces sp. NPDC097640 | reverse complement strand
CCGGGGGACCCGGCGGCCGCCCCCCCGGCCCCCAAGCGCTGGTACATGCTCACGGCCCCCAAGTTGTAGCCGCCTGGGTTGGTTTTTATGAGACAGCGACACGCCGACACTACGGCGTGTCGCTGTCTCATACTCACCACAAACTCATGACTGCCCCGGGCGGCTCAGACGCGGGTCGGCAGCGGCCCTCCGTTGTAGGCGATCGCGTCGGCGAACCATCCGAAAGGGGAGGGGTCCTCGCCGGTGCGGTCCGCGTAGGCACGGTGCAGATTGAGGACGATGCGCTCGGCGTCGGGCAGCTCGGCGAACTCGCCGAGCGAGCAGGCGCGCGCCGCCTCCAGCGGCGTCAGCCCGTCCCGCAGGCCCGCCTCGGCCGCCTCCAGCACCAACCGGTAGTAGCGCCGGTGGGTGTCCAGCACCTCGGGCAGGGTGTTCGCGTCGATCAGCGGGCCGTGCCCGGGTACGACATGCGCGGGCTCGAACGCGGCGATCCAGTCGAGCGAGCGCAGGGCGCCCTCCACGGATCCCATGAACACCAGCGGATTGACCTGGTGGAAGAGCAGATCCCCGGCGAACAGAACACGCTCTTCGGGAAGCCACGCGACGGCGTCCCCCGGGGTGTGCGCGGCATATCCGGGGTGATGCAGCTCGACGCGCCGCTCCCCCACGTGCAGCGTCAGCGCCGTACGAAAGGTCACCCCGGGCGGCCGCCGGGTCACCCCGCCCCAGTCCGGCAGCGGATCCCAGGCGGGCGGACAGCCGTCGATCACGGTGTCGGCCAGAATCCCCGCGCGGGTCGCCTCATGCGCGACGATCACCGTCGACTCGGGGAGGAGGCTGTTGCCGTGGGTGTGGTCGCCGTGCAGGTGGGTGTTGAGCGCAAACCGCACCGGCGCGCCGCCGGTGGCCTCGTCGACCGCGCGGAGGAGGTTCCGGACGCGGCGTTCGGTGGCGCAGGTGTCGACGAGCACGACCCCGTCGTCCGTGGCCACGACGCCCGCGTTGTTGACCCACCACGAGCCGTCCGGCTGGATCCAGGCGTAGACGCCGTCGGCCACGGGCTGAAGGGTGCCGGTGTCAGTGGTCATCGGTGCGCGGCACATCCTCATAGCTCTCCTGGCGGTCACTCGCTTCGGCCATTGTCCCACGGTGCGCCGAGGACCGGCTCGAAGGGCGGTCGGCGGCAGCTCAAGTAACGGGATGGCGCGGGGTGTTGGTGGCATGGCGGCGCGCCGCCCGATTGCCGCCCGGTGCCTCCGCCCCATCCGTACGGGTTGTTTGGCGGCTCATACCGCTTATTCGCCATGGGACCGGAGCAGAACGCGGGCGAGCGGGGCCGCGGGCGGCCGGGTGGCCCGCTCTCGGCGAGGAGCTTCGGCCGGGGAGGGGGTGAGTCCTGTGGAAGAAACAACTGAGGTCTACGAGTCACCGGAGGTCACGGAAGCCGGTGACTTCACCGAGGTCACGGCGGGCGGCATCTTCGGTTTCCAGTACGACGGCGGCTTCTACCCGTACAACTGGTACCCGGGCTGACAGGTGGCCGGCGGGGGCGGGCCGGGCCCGTCCCCGCCGGCTGGATGGATGGTGGCGAGTCGAGGCGGTGCGGGTGCTCAGGGACACGTGGTGGCTGATCCTGCCGGACACGGAGGCGGCGGCCGCCCTGGCGGATCGGCTCGGGGCGCGGGACCTGGATTGTCTGCGCCATGCGTCGGGGCGGCCGTGGCTGCTGGGCCGGTGGCGCGGCGCGGAGGCGGTGACGGCCGAGGCGGGGGACGCGCGGGTGGCGGTGCTGGGCCGGTGCCCGCTCACCCCGGAGGCGCTGCGGGCGCGGGTGGCGCGGCTTCGGGACGTACGGGAGGTGGAGGGCGCGGTCGGCCGGGTGGCGGGCAGCTACCACGTGTTGGCCACGGTCGGCGGCCGGGTGTGGGCGCGCGGCACCGCCTCGGCGGCGTGCCGGCTGTTCACCGCCCGCGTGGCGGGTGTGCCGGTGGCGGCGCCGGGGGCCGATGTGCCGGCCGGACTGCTCGACGCGGCCCCGGACCAGGAGATGCTGGCCGCGCGCCTGATGGACCCTCCCGTCTCGTGGACGGCGCTGGGCGGGCGCACCATGTGGCGCCACGTGCGGGCGGTGCGGCCCGACGAGGCGCTGGTGTGGGAGCGGGCCGGGGCTCAGCGCACCGTGCGGTGGTGGCGTCCGCCCGCGCCCGAGCTCGGGTTGCGCACGGCGGCCGAGGGGGTGCGCGCCGCGCTGGCCGAGGCGGTGGCCACCTGTACGGCCGGTGGCGGAACCGTCAGTTCGGATCTGTCGGGCGGCCTTGACTCGACCAGCCTGTGCTTTCTCGCGGCCGCCCGGGGCGAGGCCGAGTTGGTGACGCTGCGCTGGGAGGGCGTGGACGCGCAGAACGACGACGCCGTCTGGGCTCGGCGGGCGGTCGCGGCGCTGCCGGGGGCCACCCATCTGGTGGTGGCGGAGCGCGAGACGCCGGACTGGTTCGCCGGGGTGGACGGGATGCGCCTGGCCACCGAGGAGCCGGTGGCGTGGGCGCGGGATGTGGCGAAGCAGAGCGATGTCCTGGATCGCGTGGGGGCGCACGGTTCCCGGCTGCATCTGTGCGGAGGTGGCGGAGACGAGTTGTTCACCCCGTCGCCCGCGCTCCTGACCGACCTGGTGTGGTCGCATCCGCTGCTGGTGTCGCGGCGTCTGCGGCGTCTGCGCTTCGACTGGCGGGTGGGCCGTACGGAGGCGCTGCGTGCGGTCTGCGACCGGGGCGGCTACCAGCGGTGGCTGCACCGGGCGGCCCGCGATCTGACCGCGCCGCAACCGGCCCCACCGGCGAGCCGACTGGGCTGGCAGCCGCCGCCCCGTATGCCCGGGTGGGCCACCCCCGGGGCGGTACGCGCCGCCGCGGCGGCACTCGAAGACGCCGCCGGTCGCTGCCCCGGGCCACTGGCCCCGCAGCGGTCCCTGCACACCGTGCTCTCGCAGGTGCGTGAGGGCGGCAACGCGATCCGCCAGATGAACAAGGCTCTTCCCGGCCCCGGTTACGCCATCCCCTACACCGACGACGCGGTCGTGGCCGCCGCGCTGTCCGTCCGCCCGCTGGAGGCGAGTGTCCCGGGCCGCTTCAAGCCGCTGCTGACCGAGGCGATGGGCGGCATCGTGCCGCGCGAGATCCTGCGCCGCACCTCGAAGGGCCGCTACGGCACCGACTTCTACCGCGCGCTGCGCCGCCGGCGCGGCGAGATCCTGGCCCTCCTGGACGGTTCGCTGCTGGCCAAGGCCGGTCTGATCGAC
This sequence comes from Streptomyces sp. NPDC097640, assembly GCF_040302705.1. NCBI lineage: Bacteria > Bacillati > Actinomycetota > Actinomycetes > Kitasatosporales > Streptomycetaceae > Streptomyces > Streptomyces sp. NPDC097640. The sequence goes on along the minus strand of NZ_JBEOSB010000005.1, from coordinate 435,800 downwards.
CCGGAGCGGCTGCGCCGCGCGCTGCATTCGCATGCTTCGGTACCCGAGCTGGCCCTGGTGACGCACACCGTGGCCGGTGAGATCTGGCTGCGCTCGGTGGCCGAGCGACCGCGCCCATGGCCCGTTCAACCAGACGGAGGTGCTCGTTGACACCCATCGTGTTGCGGCCGCAGGTGACGTGCGCGACCACCAGGGACGGCATGGTGCTGCTCGATGAGCGGTCCGGGCGCTACTGGCAGCTGAACACCACTGGCGCGCTCATCCTGCGCCACCTCCTCGACGGCGAGACACCGCGACAGGCGGCCGCAGCGTTGGCCGGCAGATACCCCGCGGCCGCCGACCGCGCCGCCGGGGACGTCGAGCAGCTCCTGGCCACCCTGCGCGAACGCGGCCTGCTGACCGATGCCCCGGTCCCCGACCCGACGCCCGCGCCGGGAAGGATCACCCCGGCGCACCGCGTACTGGCCGCGCTGTGCGCCGCGGCCGCCGGCCCACTGGCCCGCGCCCGGCCGCGCCATATCCGCGCCGTGCTCCGCCTGCTGCGCCGCGGCGCGTCCCCCGCCACTCCCGAAGAGACGGCCGCCGCCCGGCACGCCGTGGTCACGGTCAGCGCGCGCTGCGCCGCCACCCGAAGCTGTCTGCGCCGCTCCCTGGCCACCACCCTGCTGTGCCGGGCCCGCGGGGTATGGCCGACTTGGTGCACGGGGGTGCGTACGGACCCGTTCGGCGCACACGCCTGGGTGGCCGTGGACGGCGAGCCGATCGGCGAACCCGCCCACGAGCGCGGCTACACCCCCATCATCACCGTCCCACCGGAGCGGAGGTCGAGACGGCGGTAAAGGCCGTGTCCCCGCCGACAGCGCGCCCGGCGTCGTCACACTGACAGTGGACAGCGACCGAGCAGCGCCATTCCCGGAGGGGTCACCAAGCCATGTCCAAGACCGTGGACGCGCCCGTCATCCTGAGCAATGAGCCCGGGAGCTTCGCCCGGAGCGTGCTGGCCGAGCGCCACCCGGCGCTCATCGAGAGGGTGCGCGGCGCCTTTCCGTACGGCCCCGGGCAGCACCGGGCGCTCGACGCCCTGCTCACCGAGTCCACCGAGGGCGTGATCGGCCCCCTCGGCCCCGGTGCGCCGGACCGCGACCAGTGGGCGGAATGGGGGCGGGGCTACTTCGGCCGCTCCTGGTTCGACGTACCGTTCCTGTGGGCGGAGAGCTACTTCTACCGGAAACTCCTCGAAGCGGTGGGCTACTTCGCGGCGGGCCCATGGCAGGGCATCGACCCGTTCCGGCCCTTCAAGCAGGCCGAACTGCACACCGAAGAGGCGGCGGCCGAGCTGACGGCGCTGGACCGCCTCGCGCTGCGGCCCGTGGACGAGCAGGCGCAGGCGCTCCTGTACGGATCGCTGTGGGGCAACCGCGCGGACCTCGGCTTCAGCATGACCCCCGGTGGCCGGGCCGCGGCCGGCGCCGAAAGCCCGCTCATCGCGGACGACTCAGCATCGCTGTGGTCGCTGCTGCCCGCCGGAGGCCCGAACACGGTCTGCCTGGTCGCGGACAACGCGGGCCGCGAGCTCGTCCCCGACCTGCTCCTCATCGACCACCTGCTGCGACACCACCACGCCGAACTCGTCACCCTTCACGTCAAGCCGTACCCGTACTACGTCTCCGATGCCATGACCGCCGACGTGATCGACGGCCTGCGCCACCTCAGGCAGGCCGACGGCGTCGCCGGCGTGGTCGGCAAGCGGCTGTGGGAGTGGATCAGGCGCGGCCGGCTCACCGTTCGAACCCACGCGTTCTTCTGCGCACCGCTGCCGTACGCGGATATGCCCGAAGACCTGCGCCAGGAGTTCGCAGACGCCACCGTGACCATCATGAAGGGCGACCTGAACTACCGGCGCCTCGTCGGCGATCAGCTGTGGCCCCCGACCACGCCCTTCGCCGAGCGCACCGCGTACTTCCCCGGCCCCGTGGCAGCCCTGCGCACCCTGAAGTCCGACGTGATCGTCGGGCTCGACGAGCGAACAGAGGCATCGCTCGTCGCCGCACACGACCAGCGCTGGCGCACCAGCGGCACCCACGCACTCATCCAGGTGCGGCGATGACATGAAACCGCGGGCCGTGACCGTCGAGTCACGACCCGCGCCTTCCTTCTGGCGCCGCCGGCGGCTCGTCAGCCGATGGGTTCCGGCATGGGGTGCACGGCGTAGGCGAGGCGGATGGTGTCGCCGGTGGCGGGGTCGCCCAGTTCCACGCGCCAGGCGTCGGCGAACTGGTCGACACCCGGGGCCATGGGGATGGTGCCGGAGATGAGGACGGTGCCCGGGTTGAGGGCGTCGCGGGAGCGCAGGACGTCGACCCAGTAGGCGGGGGTGAGGAGTTCGGCGAGGGTGCCGTGCTGGATCTGGGTCTCGGTGCCGTCGTGGGTGACCCAGGCGCGCAGGGTCAGCTCGTCCAGGCGGCCTTCGATGTCGGCGAGCCGCCAGGCGCGGCGGGCGAGGACGTCGGGGCCGGCGTTCTTGCTCCAGGCCACGCCGTGCACCTCGAGGTCGCGGTCCGTGTGGTCGCAGGCGGCCGTGAGCAGCAGCTCGCCGTCGCCGGCCACGACGAGCGCCCACTCGGCCTCGCCGGACGTGCGCCGGTGCTGGACCGCGACGCGGTCGATCTGCTGGGCGAGGTAGGGGGCGACGGGGTAGAGGGTCGGCGTCACGGTGGGGGTGGGCACGCCGAGCTCGGCGAGTTCGGCGATGTGCGCGGCGACGTCGTCCTGGCTGCGCCCGGCGTACCCGGCGTTGAGGACGTGGACGATGTCGACCTCGCGTGTCGATCCGTCCGGCAGTTCGAAGGTCAGCTGGGCCATGAGGGGGCTCCCGGAGTTCGGGTGACGGTCCGCGGTTGGGGATTTCTCCGCGGTTAACTTCTTGCGCAGGGCTTGCGCATACGACCTGTATACAAGAAGTATGCCGGAAGGTCGATGTCTCCGAGCAAGGATGGGAACCATGCACGACACCACCAAGGACGATCCGAGGGCGTCCGAGAGGCGCTCCGGCGTCCGCCGGGCCTTCGTCGCGAGCCTGACCGGCACAGCCCTGGAGTGGTACGACTTCGCCGTCTACTCCGCCGCGGCGGCCCTGGTCTTCGGCGATCTCTTCTTCCCCTCGGAGGACCCGCTCACCGGCACGCTGCTGGCCTTTTCCACGTACGCGGTGGGCTACGTCTCGCGCCCGCTGGGCGGGATCGTCTTCGGTCGCCTCGGCGATGTGATCGGCCGCAAGAAGGTGCTGATCGCCACACTGGTCCTGATCGGCGTGGCCACCTTCCTGATCGGCGTCCTGCCCACGTACTCCACGATCGGGGTCGCCGCCCCGATCGCCCTGGTCGTGCTGCGGTTCGCGCAGGGCGTGGGCGTCGGCGGCGAGTGGGGCGGCGCGGTGCTGCTGTCCAGCGAGTTCGGAGACCCGCGCCGCCGCGGCTTCTACGCCTCCGCCGCGCAGGTGGGCCCGCCGGCGGGCAATCTCCTGGCCAACGGCGTCCTGGCCGCCCTCGGCGCGCTGCTGACCGAGGCGCAGTTCGAGGCGTGGGGCTGGCGGGTGGCCTTCCTGCTCTCCGGCGCCCTCGTCGCCTTCGGCCTGTGGATCAGGGCGAAGCTGGAGGAGACCCCCGTCTTCAAGGCGATGGAGGCCGAGCAGTCCCGGCCCGAGGCGCCGGTCCGCGAGGTCTTCACCACCCAGCCCCGCGCCCTGCTCGCCGCGATCCTCTGCCGCGTCGGCCCCGACGTGCTGTACGCCATGTTCACCGTCTTCGTGCTGACGTACGCCACCGGGGAACTGGGCATGTCGCGCGGTTCCGCCCTCGCGGCCGTCCTCATCGGCTCCTCGCTCCAGGTCTTCCTGATGCCACTGGCCGGTGCCGTCTCCGACCGGATCAACCGTCGTGTGCTGTACGGCTGTGCCGCGGCGGCCGCCGGTGTGTGGCCGTTCCTGTTCTTCCCGATGGTCGGCGGCGGCAGCTGGATCCCGCTGGCGCTCGGCGTCGTGGTGGGCCTGGTGATCCACTCCTTCCTGTACGGGCCGCAGGCCGCCTTCATCGCCGAGCAGTTCTCGCCCCGGCTGCGCTACACCGGCTCATCGCTGGCGTACACCCTGGCCGGCATCATCGGCGGCGCCATCGCCCCGCTGCTGTTCACCACCCTGCTGAGTGCCTACGGCAGTTGGCTGCCGCTGGCCCTCTACATCGCCGTCGCCGCGGCCGTCTCGCTCGCGGGGGTGTTCCTGGGCCGCGATCCCGAAGCCGCCGTCGACGAGGACGCCCGGCTCGCCACACCGGCAGCGCAGGCCACGGCCGACGCCGTCTGACCCACTACCGTCTGACCCACTGAGGAGGAAGTATGCGGATCGCCCTGAGCCAGCTCACCACGGGCCCGGATCCCGGGAAGAACCTGCGGCTCATCGAGGAATGGGCACAGCGCGCCGCGGACGCCGGAGCCCGTGTCGTCGTCTTCCCCGAGGCTTCAATGGCCTGCTTCGGCACCCCACTGGCACCGCTCGCCGAACCCCTGAACGGACCGTGGGCCGACGGAGTACGGGAGATCGCCAGGGCCACCGGCACCGTCATCGTGGCCGGCATGTTCACCCCGGCGGACGGCGGCAAGGTGACCAACACCCTGCTGGCCACCGGCCCCGGCGTCGAGACGTCCTACGACAAGATCCACCTCTACGACGCCTTCGGCTACCGTGAGTCCGAAAGCGTCGCCGCGGGCTCGCGGACCACCGTCATGGATGTGGACGGCGTACGGCTGGGCCTGGCCACCTGCTACGACGTCCGCTTCCCGGAGCTGTTCCGGGCACACGCCGACGCCGGGGCGGCCGCGACCCTGCTGGCCGCGTCCTGGGGAGCCGGGCCCGGCAAGCTCGACCAGTGGGAGCTGCTGGTGCGGGCCCGGGCCCTGGACGCCACCCTCTGGCTGGCCGCTGTCGACCAGGCCGACCCCGGCACCGCCCCGGGAGGCGCGCCGACCGGCATCGGGCACAGCCGGATCGTCGGCCCCGACGGAACCGTGCGGCACGCCCTGGACGCCGAACCGGGTCTGCTGGTCGCCGACCTCGACATCGACGAGGTCACGGCGGTACGGAAGACGACCTCGGTGCTCGTCAACAGGCGACCGGAGGTGTGGCAGTGAGCAAGCCGGAGCTGGAATTCCACCTGCCCGCCGGGCCGTGGACCACTCCCGCGGGGGCCGGTCCTGGCGTACGGGAACGCGTGCTCGCCGACGACCCCGACGGCGGCGGCCGGACCGTTCTGGTCCACTGGGCGCCCGGCACCGACAGCTCGGCGCAGGGTGTGACACGCCATGACTTCTGGGAGGAGGTCTATCTCGTCGACGGGGCGATGCACGACCTGACGCTCGGCGAGACCTTCACCGCGGGCATGTACGCCTGCCGCCCGCCCGGTATGCCGCACGGCCCGTGGACCTCGGAGAACGGCGTCACGATGCTCGTGGTCACGTACCCCGAACCACCGTCACCACCGGCTAGGAGCCCTCGAGCAGCACCTTGAGTGTCGACTGGAGGTGATGGTCGATCGCGGCGCACGCCTGCCCGGCGTCACCGGCGGCAAGGGCGTCCACGATGGCCCGGTGCTCGTTGAGCACCGCCTCCTGTCGCCCTTGCCGGTTGAACACGGCCACCACCCCGGCCCGGACCTGGCGACTGCGCAAGCCTTCGTAGTGCCGGTCCAGCAACGTGTTCCCCACGGCCGACACCAGCGCCGCGTGGAACTGGTGGTCCACCGCGATGAACTCCCGGGTCTGGTCGGGGCCGGTGAGTTCATCCTGCCGCTCCAGCAGCGACCGCATCTCCTGCACCGGCGCCTGTCCGGTGGCGACGAGCTGCTGCGCGGCATATCGCTCCACGATGCCCCGCAGCTCCATCAGCTCCCTGATCTCGCGCCCCGTCAGCGGCGACACCCGGGCGCCCCGCTTGGGCACGAGTTCGACCAGGTCCTCGGCGGCGAGCAGGAGCAGCGCTTCCCGGATGGGGGTGCGGGAGACTCCGATCCGGTCGGCGATCTCCTGCTCGGACAGGAACGCCCCCTGCATCCTGGGATCGGTCAGAACCGTGTCCTTCAGATACGCGTACGCCGTCTCCCGACCGGACGCCACCACAACCCCCAGAAGCTCGCATACATAGCGTATACAGAAGCTATCACGCACCGCCAGGCGACCGACGATGGTCACATTCCGCAATCGTGGTAGCGCGCTCCGCAGTGGGCGAGGATGATGGCTCTGGGCACAAATGCCCGATCTTTCCTGGGGTGCACAGACAGTGCACATGGTTTCGATGGTTCGCGCCGCGTGACGGGCCATCCGGGGGGTCATGCCATGTTCTCTTCCGTACCGCCGCTTCCCAAGATCAACTCGTTGGTCGAGGCGCTCGAACAGCTCATCAAGCAGCCGCCCAAGAGACGCGGGCCGGCCCCCCAGGTTCTGCTCACGCAGCTGAGCGAGGACGGCACGGAGGCGGAGCGCATCGCGGACGGGCTGTGCGGGCGCTTCAGCGCCGGGGGGCGGGCCAGGATCCCGTACGCGCAGGTGGCGGGGGCGCCCTCCGGCCCGCGGCGCGAGGGTGTGGGCGACACCTTCCAGAAGATCGAGGAGGAACTCCTCCGCAACCGGCCCAGCGGCTTCGGCAGGCTGCGGCTGCCGCAGTACCGCCTCATGTGCAGCATCGTCGAGGCGCAACTCACCGAGGGCCAGCCCCTGGTGCAGGCCGAGGAGTTACGGAACAAGTGTTACGAGGCGCGCTGCAAGGACTCCAGGATCCTCCGAGCCCTGGAGGCCGTCAGCGGCGGCGAAGAGCCCCCGCCGAGCATCCCCGCCACCGCCTGGTACTGGCTGCGCCGCCCGCTCCTGGGCCTGCTGCCACGCTGGTGGTACGGATGGCGGAACGGGCGTCGGATGACGCGTAAGGGCAGCTGGTACCGCCTGTGGGCGGAACTCCCCGAGAGGGGTGCGGACTTTTTCACCGACGCCCGGCGCCTCGCCGGCGCCGACGGCTCCTCCGGACTCGACCAGACCGTGGCCGTGCTGCTGCGGGCACTGCTCGCCGATCTGCACGCAGCCTGCCGCCACCCGCTGCTGTCCCCGTGGGGTCGTCGCCGCAAGCACCGTTTCGTCCTCGTCTTCCCACAGGTCGAACCCGCCGAGCCGCAAGTGGGCCGGCTGCTGGCGCAATTCCCCGACGCGGTCGAGCAGACCGGCTGCACCGGAGTGCTCCTGGTGGCCGCGGTGCCGCCGGGCGAGGGGCCGACGGAGGGCTACGCCGAGGCCGCCGTCACGCTCAACTCCTGGCGGGTGGCCGCAGGGGTGGGCAGGGCCCGTGTCGTACGGGTGGGAGTGGAGCCGTCCGCCGACGACGCGGACGCCGCGCGCTGGCTCAGCCGCTTCCCGGAGATCTACCTCGAGAAGACCCACTCCGATCTCGCCCCGCGGCTCGAGGCCGCCCTCGCGTCGGTGGCGGGGGCCGCCACGCTGGCACTCCTCGCCACGTACGGCCTGACCTGGCTGCTGCCGGAGGGAGACAAAACCGACTGCCTGACCCGCAGTGCCGCGACTGAGTCCGCCGCGCCGTCCGGCACCGGCCGTATCCCCTCCGGAAAGTCCCCGAAGGAGCTCTACAGAGCGGTCCGCGCCATGATCGAGCGGCAGAACGAGGAAGCCGACGCGGCCGCCGCGCGGCCCGGCGCGATGGTGAGGACCGTCGTCTATCTGGGCGTGCCTGTCACCGTCAACTCATGGAAGGAGGCGATGTACAGCGGAGCCATTCCCGAACTGCGAGGGATCGCCCTGGCCCAGGAAGAACTCAACCGCGAGGCATCCCGGGACGAGGGCAACAAGGTATGGCTGCGCGTCCGGGTCGAGGACGCGGGCGAGCGGTTCACCAAGGCGCCCGCCGTCGCCGCCGGGATCGTGAGAGAAGTGGAACAGGAGCCGGGCGACGAGCAGATCATGGGAGTGGTCGGCCTCGGCCAGAGCCGCGAGGACACCCTGCGGGCCCGGGACATCCTGGGCGAGGGCGGGCTGCCGGTCATCGGAACCGTCGCGACAGCCGAGGTCATGCAGCGGCACCCGATGTACCGGCAGGTCGCACCGGACAACCGCCGAGAGGCGCGCATCGCCGCCGACTTCGCCCGCCGAGGCAACATCGTGCAGACCGCCCCGGGAAGGTGCGCACCCGCCGAGCGGGCCGTAGTGATCGCGGACCCGACCGACAACTACAGCGCCAATCTCAGCGAGCGGTTCACCGAAGAGTTCAGGGACACCCACCGCATCTGGTACACCGCGGGCGGCGACCGCATGAGCCACCACCCCGCGCAGGAAGACGGCGTCGAATGGGTTCAGAAGTTCTCCGAAATGGCCGAGAAGGTCTGCCGTCGGCTCAAGGACGAACCGCGCACGGTGGTGTACTGGACCGCTCGGGCGAATGAATTCGGCGCGTTCCTCGATGAATTCAACAGTGGCACGGAGTGCAATGGGCAGCTGACCGCGCTCGGCGGAAACGACCTCACCAATGCCGTCGTCGACGAACAGCGCCCCAGCGAGCGCTACCCCCGGCTGCGGCTCTACTACGCGGCGCACGCCCTGCCCAAGTCGTACCCGCCCAACGTCATGGGCGAGAACTTCCGCCGGCAGTACGTCGCCACGTACGGCAGTCGCGACCCCTGGAGCAACGACGGCCGCACGCCACTGGCCTCCGACGCCCTGCGAGTGCTGGCCACGGCACTCAACGAGGCGCGTCAGGACGCGGGGACGGCGGCATTCGGCCGCGGCACGGTGCAGGCCGCCCTGGTGAACGGAGCCGGCGGCGCGGCCGGGGTACGGGGCGCGTCGGGGACGCTGGCGTTCGGACGGGACGGCAAAGTCCCCGCGGCCAAGCGGCTCCTCATCCTGCACGACACAAAGCGCGGGCCGGAGGTGGCATTGGAGTGCGGAGCGCGCGACAACGGCGACGAAAGGAAGACATGGGGGCCGGATAATGAGTTCGCCTGCCCAGGTGACTAGGGTCTGTCCCGGAGGCCCGGCCGGTGGCCCGGCCCCCGGGGCGGGGTTCAGGCCGCGCGCTGGCGGCGTTCCAGGGCTTTCGCGGCGCGCTGCCGCTCAGGGGCGAACGGGTTGATCGTTCCGGGGCCGGCGCCCGGGGTGCGGTCCCACTGTTCGAACTTCCGGGCGATGGTGGCGAGCCGCTCGTCGCCGGGGCGCACATCGATCTGGAAGTGACTCTCCTTCGGCACCTCCTCGTCCCCGCCCCACCGCACCACTCCCTCGCAGTCGGCGAGGATGTCCCGGACGACGACCGTCTCGTGCGGGAAGAGCCCGTCCTTGGAGCCGACGGGGTACAGCACGGGGCGGACCGCGATCGCCGTGCCGGAGAGGTAGTTGCTCTCGTACCGCGTCGAAACGGTGCGGTCCGTGGTGTGGCCGGTGACCTCGCCCGCGTCCAGGGTGGCGATCTCGTAGTTGACGCGACGGGCCACGAACAGCAGCACCGTGGCCACATCACCCGCCAGGAGGGGGACGGTCACCTGCTCCGCCCCCTCCACTCGGTGGTCATGGACCTTGTCGGTCACCGGCCAGCCATTCGCCGATCTCCCTTCCCGCCATAACGCTCTCTCGGCTCCGGCCGCTGAGGCCGGGCCGGCCAACCCGCCCGCCCAAAGGGCGACGCCGCCCGCTACGCCGAGCCCGGCGGTCAGAAAATCTCGGCGGCCGAACCGCGAGTGGGTGAGTGGGACATCGCTCATGAACGGGCTCCTGTTCTCGAGGTGGTGGTTCTCGACGTGACGGCCGCGTGCACGGCCTTGGCGGAACACAGAACGAAACCTGCGGCGAAGACAAAGACCACCGGGTTCACCCAGGCCGGAACGAGATCGATCGTGGTGCCGTCGTTCCACCGGCACTCATAACTCAGTGGGAACGCGGTCTCCGTAACCGAGTCGGGCCGATTTCCAGAGCCGTGCCCGGACTTCACGGCGCAGACCTCGCTCGTCTGCGTGAAGCCGGACAGCGCTCCGAACGCGTATACGAGAAACGTGATGCCGAGGCACACCGCGGCGGCCGCCGACCACGCCCGTGGATCACGCCAGGGGAAGGCCCGCACCCTCAGCAGGCGCACGGACTTCACGAGGACGAAGACGAGCAGCAGCAGGGCAGCCCCGGCGAAAATCATCGCGAATCTCTCAGGTTCTTCTTCTGGTTGGCGAGGTAGGTAGCCTTCTTCACGCCCTCTTGCCCGGCCCTGGCCAGCAGCGAGTCGGCGAATCCCCGGCAGAACTCAGTGAGCTTGTCGGCGGGGAGCATCTCGGGCAGCAGTGTGTCGTACCCCGCGATTCCATAGATCAGCTTCGCCCGCCCCAGCACGATGGTGGGGTCGTCGCTCATCGTCAGCATGTTCCGGGCCATGTCAGTGGCGGTGCTGGCGAGGCCGCTGAACCGTTTGGTGAGAAAGTCGCCGATCCGGGTGAGGCCGCCGCTGCCGCGGTAGTGGTTCCGGACCGCCGTGACGATGTCCTGGCCACCGCGCACCCGCTCCGAGATCAGATAGCCGTCCGCGTCTTCGAGGAGGTCGTTGAAGCCGAAGGTCGAATCCACCCCGATCTTGGCGAACTTGTCCTCGCAGTAGGTGTAGCCGGAAGAGTAGCTGTCGCTGTCCCGTCGCCACTCCCCATAGAGGGTGATGATGTCGCCGCCCCAGCCGCCCACGTCTCCCGCGTTCACCCGGAGGGGGTTCGAGGGCTGCGGCTTGACGTAGTGCGCGTTACAGGACGCGAGCATGTGCTCGGCGCCGATGTGATAGCCGGTGAAGGGGTCCTTGAACTCGTCCCAGACGAAGGCGTCGCGGTCATTGGCGTATTTGATGAAGTCCTTGTCCGGGTCTCCGATGAGCGCCCACCAGGCGAAGTTCGCGTACGTCACGTGGCGGACGTACTCCATGACGAGGCGGCTCGGGTCGCCCTTTCCGTAGTCGAGAGCCAGGCCATAGAGCCTCTCGATGTAGGCGATGAAATCATCGGCGGGAGAGGTCTGCTTGTTGACCGAACCCTGCCCGAAGTCGGTTCCCGCCCGGTGGGCGACCTTGTCGAGGTCGAAGTCGGGGGCGAACTCGAACTCCTTGATCTGATTGAAGGACCAGTTCGCGGGCAGTGGAAAACCGAGATTTCCGGAGAATCCGGTCGACATGCCGGAGACGTAAGAATAGCGGGCGTAGGTCTCCTTGGTGACCTGCGCGCAGACATTCCGCGACCCATAGACACCATGGACGAACCGCTTCCCCTTGTTGGCGAGCCCAGCGGACACCCCGTTGAAGTAGGGGATGATGTTGGATGCGATCTGATCGTTGGTCGCGTCGTAGTCGACCGCGAAATAGATCACGGTGCTGCGGTTGAAGCCATAGAACGTGGCCCGCTCATGGGCGAGCAGGCCGTGCTGGAAGCCCTTGGTGTAGGTGAAGTCCGAGAGGAGTCTGCCGTTGTCCTGGAAGATCGGGACCACTCGAAGCCCGGCGGAGAACATGTCCTGCAGTTCCCCGGGCTTGATGTATTTGTCGATGCTGTCCGGCGGCTGGTAGAGGTAGCGGCCGACGGCTCGGTATCCCGCGTCGTAGAGCGCCTTCCCCCGGGAGGCGGTGATGGTGTAACGGGTGTCGGAGGCGTCGACGGGTCTCTCGGGGTCGCCAGTCGAGATCAGCAATTGCGCCCAGGTCTGGTAGTCACCACGCCCGCTCACATCCAGCACGGAGAACCGCTGAAACTGCTGGACGAATTCCTTGAGCGAGGAGTCGAAGGTGCTCTTGAACGAGGTGACGTACGTGCCTTCGCCGTCGCTGACCGGCTCGTTGAACACACAGGCCGCGGAGAACAGCTGCACGAAGATTCCCGAGTCCCCCTGGGACACCGGGTGGCTCTTCAGACCGGCCTGCGTTCCGGGCCCGAACACACCCGTGGCCTGATCCTCGGGGATGCCGACCTCGTACTGGATCGCCTTCATCAGCGCCTGCTGCACATCGCGCGAGAAGTGTCCGTCGCACGGACCTATGAAGAAGGTCGACTTATTGACGTACCGGCCGTTGAGCCAACGCTGGATGCTCTGCACTTTCTCGGAGCCACCGGCCAGCAAGACGTACGCGTCCATGGTCAGCAGCGCCTTGAAGATCTTCGGCTGCACCATGCCGCTGGTTTCGCCGAGACCGGCGTCGATCTTGAAGGCGGCGATGGACTCGGCCATAAGGAGGTCGAAGGTCCCTTCGCCGTCGCCACCCCAGTAGCCCTTGCAGAACATGGCGTTCTGGACGATCTTCCTGATGTTGACGTTCGGCTCGTCCGGGCCGATGCTGCCGTGGGCGGTGAGCTTCGCGAGAGTGCCGGCGCCGAAGTTCGCCACCACCGGGCTGATACCGAGCTCCTTCTGCAAACCCATGGTGAGGGAGTACATCGTCGCCCAGCCGGTGCGCCCGTCCTCCGGGCATCGGGTGTACCCGCTGACGCCCGCGTACGTCTTGTTGACCCACTTCTGGGCTGCGAGAACCTTGTCGTCCAACTCCGTGTCTCCTCAGATCAAAGAATTTCGGGAGGAATTCCACGCCGCGGACGCGGCACGGAATCGAGAGAACGCACTATGGAGCTGTTCGCTAGCTTCAACGCTGGTGACTTATAGGTGACTTATATGGAGACCTGAACTCGTGCTGAGTTTTGACGCCGCGATAGGCCGACCGCCACACGTGTCCATGCCTCATATCGCAGTGCCGGAGCACGCACTGTCGCGGCTTGATCGAACCTTTTTGTCGTGCGGTCGGCGCATGATTCCGGCGTACGTGAGACCTTTGTTTACTCAGTCACAGAGTGGACCGCGTACCGCGTCGATAATGACCTGCGCGCCGGTCTTTGACACATCGGCGGCGACCGCTTGCGGGGCAATCAGGCCCAGAGCGCCGATCGAAACCACTGCTACTGCGGCGCGTAAAGCAGGTCTCCGGCTGCTGGTCATACGTGTCCCCTCCCATGAAGCCATACGGAATCTGGGGGCCGCGAAAAAGAAGCCCGCTTAACCCCCCGGTTTACGCGAGCCGCAGCACCCTACAGACGGGCCTGAGCATACGTACCCGGCTGTGATCCCGAAAAGAGAGCCGACGTGCGCCTATCCAAGCGGCCCACCTCTTTGTTACTTAGAGTTATAGCGCTCGATTAGCTGGGCCACCGTCGCCTAGCACCACCTCAGTGAACTGCGTGACAGGGATTACCGAGAGTTGCAGTGTGGCTTCCGTCACAAAATACACGCCGAGAGCCGCGCTCTCTGCCCCTGCTCACCGTCTATATCCGAGAAGCCGTCATCCTCCTCGCAAGGGTCTTCGCCCCCGGACAGCTGAAAACCACGCTGCAAGCCATGCAGCAATCCTGGCGGGCGGCAGTCGCCCCCTGCCCAGTCTGGAGCCAATCCCGCGACCGTCGCCGGCTGGATCAGCCAGGCCGAGGCCGACAAGGCCCGCCGCTCAGCAGCAACTGATCGCCGTCGGCACCGCACCTGATGCTCAGCTGCAACGCAAGACGCGGACTGTGACTGTTGAGTCACAACCCGCGTCATCCGTGTACGTAAGATCGTGTCCGAGGGGGGATTCGGGCAGATGCCCCACGGATCACGCCCCTCACGACGGTGCTGACGCTGGCGTAGCCGCAGGCTCAAGCTCTTGGCGGGAGTCGGGTCCTATCGACGATGACGTGTTCTTCAGCTCGTACCTGGGCCGTCGCCATGCCGCGTACCGAGGACCTCCGCACTGCCAGCACCGGCGAAGGACATATCCGATGCCGGGCAACGGGCGATGACGACCCCGCGTTGCTGTGGCAGCAGGATGTACGCGCGGGTCGGCTCCGCTGCTTCCGCCGCAGCCACAGGTTCGAGTCCTTGGCAGGAGCCGCGCTCAAGGGCTGGTCGTACCGGGACCCTGTGACCGGCGGAGACGCGCTGGTCGTCACAATGTCGGCACATCTACTGAAGACGCATGTCGGGTGACGCGCCGAGCTCGGACCATCTGGACGACGCCGTACGGGCGACGCTCGCGCTCGCCCTCACCGATGTGGGGTAGCCGCCGCTCGCCGCCGCTCCCTCAGCAGTTCCCTCAGCCGACCGGAACCGGAGCGGGAGCCGGCAGTCGCTTCGCGCTGATGCTGCTGGCGGTGAGCGTCCCGGTCGCGTCGACGATGCCGAAGACCGGGTAGCCCTCCACCCGGAACGCCTTCTCCGTCGGCCCCTCGTCGGCGTCCTCAATCACCACATGGCCCAGCCCGCGGAGCGGTTCGGCCAGTTCCCGGGCGTTCTCCTCGTCGCCATGGACGAAGGTGACGACCGTCCGGCCCAGCTCCTGGTGCGTCCGGGCCACTTCCACGAAGTGCGGGAGCTGATCCTTGCACGCGGAGCAAGTCGTGGACACGAACCCGATCAGCGCGTTCCGCAGGGTCTCCGCGGAGATCCGCTCGCCGTCGAGCGTCTCCGCCTCGAACTCCGGCATCCGCGACCCCGTCGGCAGCATCAGATCGTCCGCCGCATAGGGATCAGCCTGCCCGGCCCGGAGCTTGCGGATGATGCCGAAGGTGAGCAGCAGGTTCAGCAGCAACAGCACCGCCAGTACCACGACGGCGGCGATCAGAAACGGCATCGGTTCTCCCTGTGGGCGGTACGGGCTCCGTGAACAGAGCGGCTATGTCATCGGTGGCGACGACCAGCAGGATGCCGACCAGCGCGGCGAACGCGGCCGTGGCGATCCCGCCGGGGTGTCCGGGTATCGCGGGGGCACCGCCGAGAGCGGCGGCGATCCCCAGCCCGGCCACCGCGATCAGCGCCCCGTTGCGGACCAGGTGACGGCGTCCGATCGGCGCCGTGGACGGGCCGAAGCAGGCGCACGACGTCTTCTTGTTCTGCCGCAGGACGTTCACGATCGCCCCGGTCAGCACCACGAGCAGGGCACTGGCCAGGGCGAGTCCGGCCAGTCCGCCCGGCGGGGCGACAAGGAGCGGCGGAATCAGGCATTCGGCGCCGATGACGGTAAGCGCGACCAGTCGCAGAAATCGGGCGGGCGCACCCATGTCCCGGGCGGCCCCCTCGAATTCCCGGAACGCGGCCCGCCCGCGCAGTTTGCTCGCCGCGGAGACCACAAAGACTCCACCGAGCAGAAGTCGGCAGGTCAGCAGGACGTAAGCCATGAACTTCCCTGGTGGTGAGGCGGCATCGGGGCAAGCTAACCCCGAAGAGGCGTTCGAGGCAACGCTGAACGGAGACCAGAAAGGGAATGTCAGATTCCCCATGGAAGTCCGCATTCCGCGACCAGAAAAACCCGTTAATCGGAATCCATGATTCCCCTAGCGCACGCGAGTTCGAGCGCCGTACTGTTCCGCCGTCCCGATCATCAACGGAAGGACACCTCATGGTGGGCAAGTTGAGCGACCGCCTTCTCGGACTCGTGCTGCGCGAGGAGCGCGCCGGCGCCTGCGTCCCGGAGAACGGTACGAAGTGCAAGTGCTCGGGCGGCGTGCTGTACAGGTTCAACTGCCTGGGCTCGTGCGTGAAGACCAGCCTGAAGTGCTGACGCGCTGACCCCTGACGGCCCCGGGCGAACCGCGGATCCCCCGGGGCCTGTCCCCGCTGTCCGAGCGCGAGGAAGACCAGCACCGTGACCGAGACTCCCGAAGCGCCGGAGGCGCCGCGCTCCCGACTGCGGCTGCGCGCCCTCACGACCTGCGTGGCGCTGCTGTTCCAGGCCAGCAGGGTGGGCACCCCCGCGATGCTGGTGACGGCCGTGCTGTCCGGACTGCTGCCCGCGTTCTCGGCCTGGCTCGGCAAGCTCCTCTTCGACGAGATCGGCCGGGGCGGCGACGCGGATGTCGGCCGCGCCACCGCGCTCGCCCTCTCCCTCGCGGGTGCCGGAGCGGTCACCGCGGTGTTGTTGCAGCTCAGCGGCTATCTGGACGAAGTGGTCCGGCAGCGACTCGTGGTCACCATCGAGGACCGGCTCTTCGCCCGAGTCAGCGGATTCCGGGGGCTGCGGCTCTTCGAGACGCCCGCTTTCCACGACCGGCTGCGGCTGGCCCAGGAGGCGTCCCAGGACGCGCCCCACAACATCACCCTGTTCAGTCAGACCGCCATGCAGGCCGTCTCCACCGTCTCCGGGTTCACGGGCGTACTCCTCGTGGTCTGGCCGCCCATGGTCGGCCTGCTCTTCCTGGTCGGCGCCGCAGCGCTCACAGCGCGGCTCTTCCAGGCCCGCAGACAGGCGGAGGTCTCCGAGATCGTCTCCGGCAAGTACCGCCGCAGGATGTTCTACCGGGGCCTGCTGACCGACCCGCGCGCCGCCAAGGAGATACGCCTCTTCGGGCTCGGCGGCTTTATGCACACCCGGCTGGTCGGCGCGCTCGGTGAGGCGACCGACGCCGAACTCCGTGTCGCCCGGCGCGGGATACTCGTCCAGTCCGGTTTCGCGCTGCTGAACGCGGCGGTCACCGGTCTTGGCACCGTGATCGTCGCGGTGGGCGCGGCGCACGGGAAGTTCACGGTGGGCGACGTGACCCTGTTCATCGCGGCCGCTGCCGGAATCCAGTCGGCCCTCGGCGGGATCGTCATGCAGGCCGGGATGGCCGTCGAGGGGATCCGGCTGTTCGGCCACTACATCGACCTCATGCAGACCCCGGACGACCTCGGCCCCGGCAGTGCCCCGGTCCCGGTCGACGCCGCGGCGTCGGCGCTCAAGGACGCGATCGAGCTGCGGGACGTCTGGTTCCGCTACGACACCACAGGACCCTGGGTCCTGCGCGGGGTGAACCTCACCATCCCGGCGGGCGGCGCTGTCGGCCTGGTGGGCCGGAACGGGGCGGGCAAGAGCACGCTGGTGAAGCTGCTCTGCCGGTTCTACGACCCGGTGCGCGGCCAGATCCTCTGGGACGGGACAGATATCCGCACCATGGACATCGAGGACCTCCGCCGCCGCATCGGCGCCACGTTCCAGGACCATATGGCGTATGACCTGACGGCCCAGGAGAACATCGGCGTCGGTGACCTCCCTCGCCTGACGGACCGGGAGGGCGTACGGGCCGCGGCGCGCGAGGCGGAGATCGACGGGACGCTGGACGGCCTCCGACAGGGCTACGACACCCTGCTGAGCCGGGTCCAGGTGGACGAGTACGGCGCCCCACCCGGCGTCACCCTGTCCGGCGGGCAGTGGCAGCGGGTCGCCCTGGCCCGCTCCCTGATGCGGCGCGAGGCCGATCTGCTGATCCTGGACGAGCCCAGCTCGGCGCTCGACGCGCAGGCGGAGTACGACATCAGCAGGACCCTGCGCAGGCACCGGGCGGGCAGGGCCAGCCTGCTGATCTCGCACCGCCTCAGCGCCCTCCGGGACGCGGACGTGATCGTCGTCCTGGCGAACGGCAGGGTCGCCGAGACGGGCACGCACGACGAACTGATGGGGCAGCACGGCCAGTACGCGCACCTGTTCACGGTGCAGGCGGTCGGCTACCAGGATGCGCGGGTGAAGTGACGATGCGTCAGAGAAGAAGGACGGTGCGCTGCGCTGCCCTGCTGGCGGCGGGGGCAGCGGCGCTGGCGGGGGCCGGGGCGCTGGTCCGCCGGAAGCTGCTGCTGATCCGGGTAACCGGCAGCAGCATGGCGCCGACGTACGAAGACGGCGCCCGTCTGCTGGTCCGTACCGGCATCCGGATCCAGCGCGGTGACGTGGTCGTCTTCCGGCACCCGAGGGGCGAGCGGGATCCGGAGCAACTGCGCTGGCTGGTCAAGCGGGTGACCGCGCTGCCAGGCGAGCCGGTTCCCAGGGACGTCCTTGAGCGGGTCGGAGCACGCCCCGGCGAGGCGGTGCCCGAGGGCCGGATGGTCGTGCGGGGCGACGCCGAAAGCACCCTGGACTCCCGCCACTTCGGATACGTACCGACCGGGACCGTGCTGGGTGTGGTGGTGCCCCGCCGCACTCACCGTACATTTCCCGCACCCGCGGAAGGCGCCATTGCGGTGAATTAAGAGCGTCCCAGGCGCTCCGGGGGCATTTCGCTCGTTCGGGCCCGGAGGGGGAAATCCAGTGGATTCTGGGCAACCTTCCCGTGGAAGCTCACAGAAGTTCACAGCACCATGGGCTCTAGCCACCCTCTGGCATGACTAGCGGACCACCCCCGCGAATGACAGGACACCGTGGCCGCGACGGTCTCCCAGAGCATCAGCGGTACGGTTCGCGGTGTACCTGGGAGTGGAGCAGCGGCTGCTCGACCGGCGTGTGGAGCACGTACGACAGCGTCGGCAGTCCGGGCAGGCGGCTGGCCGTGTTCCAGGCGGCGAGCAACCGCGTCGTCGACATGAAGCTGCGGCTGGAGAGCGGGCGGCTCCTGCTCTACCGGGCCTGCGACGCGCTGGACCTCCCGCACGCATGCTTGACGTGGGGACTCGCCGGTTTCGACGTAGCCTCAGGAATCTCCCCGTAGTCCTTGTAGGTCGGCTCCACCATGAGGACGTGGCCCCGGTCATCAAAGATCTGCTCTTCTAAGGGGAGAAGGGTGGCATGCTCGCAGGCTCGGCCATCCGACGGGCCTGGCGGACCGCGCGCCGGGCAGGTCTTGAACGCGGAGGAACACGACTATCCGCTTGCAAGGCGCGTGTCTACGCCCGCTGCATCACCGAACCGGGTATGGACGCCCGCACTCGCTGCGTCACCTACCCCGACACTTCGGGCAGCGAGAACGCGGCCAGCAGGGCCCCGGTCCTGCTCGCCGAACTGCACCCGGACACCCTCCCCGCAGGCAGCGACGAACTACGCGCCACCGATGACACCATGCCCGCGGCGATGGAGAACGGCTGGCCCGGCTTCTTCCACCGCGCCCACCGACTCCTGCCCGGCGACGGCCTCCTCCTGCTCGCCACCCGGCAACGCCGCGACGCCGGATGCCTCACCGACTCCCGCGGCTCCCTGATCGCCACAGCACGCACCGCCGGCTTCCGCTACCTGCAGCACATCGTCATCGTCCACGGCCACCTCGCCGGCGACCGGATCACGCCCACACCGCCCGAGGGCGCCCCGCCCGGCCTCATCCACTCCGACCTGATCGTCCTGTCCGCGATCACCAGCGCATAACAAAAAAGGGGATATGCCATGTCCGCCAGTGAATCGGTGTGGAACACCGCACCCACCTCCCCGCACCGGCTGGACGACACCATCGACCTCATGGCGACCGCAGCAGCCCCCGCACAAGAGACCGCTGCCGTCGCGGCCGCCCGCAAGGTGATCGCCGACTGCGACACCAAGCTCGCCACCCACCGCGCGGCCCTCGAAGCAGGCGCCGACCCTGCCGTCGTCACCCAGTGGATCACCGAGACCCAGGCCCGGCGGGCCAGAGCAGAAGCCGAGCTCCGCGCGTCATCGACGGGGGCGGAGACGCGGCTGTCCCGCGATGAGATCGCGCGCCTCGTCCGCTCGATCAAGGATCTGGCCGCTGTGGTACGGCAGGCCGAGTGCCAGGACAAGGCTGAGATCTACCGGCAGCTCGGAGTGCGACTCACGTACGACTCCGGGAAACACAAAGTGCTGGCCGAGATGAGACTCGACCAGCACTCCCGCGAAGCCCGTGGGCTATCAGTACGTGTCCGAGGGGGGACTTGAACCCCCACGCCCGATAAAGGGCACTAGCACCTCAAGCTAGCGCGTCTGCCATTCCGCCACCCGGACCAGGTGTGCTCCGCGGCTTCCCGCGGCGACAGGGACAACGATACCAAGGTTTTGGAGTGCCTTTCACCTGCGTAAGGACCCGGCCCCGGGCCGCGCCGACCTGCGGTGACGCGGCCCGGGGCCGGGTTGGGAGTCACGGTGGGTGGTCGGGCGGTGTCAGGCGGGCATCAGGTGGTAGTCGGGGAAGTTTCCGGGGGCGCGGTCGGGGTCGGGGCCTTCGGTGACGGCGTGGACGAGGAGGTCGCCGCCGACGAAGGCGCCGCGCCAGGAGGCGCCGAAGCCGCCGAAGAGCTCGTCGCGGTCGCCGCGGGAGCGGGGCTTGCCGTGGCCGGTCTTGAAGGCGCGGATCTGGGGGGCCAGGCGCTGGTAGGTGTCGGGGTCGTCGCAGGAGAGGGTGGCGACGAGGGCGCCGTTGCTGGCGTTCATGGCGGCCAGCAGCTCGGCCTCGGTGTCCACCAGGACGAGGGTGTCGACGGGGCCGAAGGGCTCGGCGTGGTGGAGGGGGGAGGACGGGGGCGGGTTGAGGAGGGTGACCGGGGCCAGGTAGGCGGAGCGGTCCTGGCCGGGGAGGAAGTGGCCGTCGTCGAGGTCGCCGCGGTGGAGGGGGACGGCGCCGCGGTCGATGGCCTCGGCCACCTGGTCGCCGAGCTCCTTGGCCTTGGCGGCGTTGATCAGGGGGCCGAAGTCCAGCTCGGGGAGGGGGTCCTCCGGGTGCTCGACGGCGAGCGGGTGGCCGAGGCGGATGGCGCGCACGGCCGGGAGGTAGACGGCGAGGAAGGCGTCGAAGGAGGAGCGCTGGACGACGAAGCGGGGGTAGGCGGTGCAGCGCTGCTTGGCGTAGTCGAAGGTCTTGCGGAGGTGGGGGCCGAGCTCGTCCCAGCCGGTGAAGTTCCAGATGCCCCAGGTGTTCAGCCCCTCCTGCTCCAGGATGTGGCGTTTGCCGAGGTCGGCGACGGCGGTGGCGACGCGGGCGCCGGTGTCGCGGCCGCCGACGAAGGAGACGCAGCCGATCTCGGGCGAGCGGACCAGGGCCTCGGAGAGCTCGCCGCCGCTGCCGCTGAGCAGGGTGAGGGGGAGGCCCTCGCGCGCGGCGAGGGCGGAGGCGAGGGTGAGACAGGCGAGGCCGCCGTCGGTGGGGGTCTTGGCGATCACAGCGTTGCCCGCGAGGGCCTGGACCAGCATGGCGTGGGCCAGGACGCTCATCGGGTAGTTCCAGCTGGCGATGTTTGAGACCGGGCCCGGGAGCGGGGAGCGGCCGTCCAGCATGCGGTCGATCTCGCCGGCGTACCAGCGGACGCCGTCGATGGCCCGGTCCACATCGGCCTGGGCGAGCCGCCAGGGCTTGCCGATCTCCCAGACCAGGAGGAGGGCGAGCAGCTCGCGGTGGGCGGCGAGCGCGTCGAGGGCGGCGGT
Organism: Streptomyces sp. NPDC097640; assembly: GCF_040302705.1. Taxonomy (NCBI): domain Bacteria; kingdom Bacillati; phylum Actinomycetota; class Actinomycetes; order Kitasatosporales; family Streptomycetaceae; genus Streptomyces; species Streptomyces sp. NPDC097640. The sequence goes on along the minus strand of NZ_JBEOSB010000005.1, from coordinate 414,628 downwards.
GACACGGGCGCGGCGCTCCGGGAGGGGTACGTGGCGCCAGGCGCGGTGCTGGTCGAGGGCGGCGCGTACGGCCTGGCGGGCGGTGGCCGCGTCCAGGCGTGGCGGGCCGGCGATGGGGGTGCCGTCGACCGGGGTGGCGGCGGGGAGGGGGTGGCCGTCGGTGTGCCAGCGGCCGTCCCAGAGGTTGCGGACGCGGTCGTCCCAGAACGCCTCGGGCGCGGCGTCCTGGCAGCGCTGCCAGGCGTCGGCCCAGGTGGTGCCGGGTTTCGGGGTGAGGGTGGCTGCCATCTGTGGACTCCGCTCTCGGGGCACGGGCGCGGTCACCGTTCACACCACCTTCCCCCGTCGGGCGCGGCTCGCCTCGCCCGCGTCGGCCAGAAGGGCGAACACCAGCTCGGCGGTCTCCGTCGGGGTGGCCCCCACCCGTACGCCGGCCGCCTCCAGCGCCTCCTTCTTGGCTCGGGCGGTTCCCGAGGAGCCGGACACGATGGCTCCGGCGTGGCCCATGGTCCTGCCCTCGGGGGCCGTGAAGCCCGCTATGTAGGCGATCACCGGCTTGGTCACCCGCTCGGCGATGAAACGCGCGGCGCGCTCCTCCGCGTCGCCGCCTATCTCGCCGATCATCACGATCAGGTCGGTGTCGGGGTCGGCCTCGAAGGCGGCCAGGGCGTCGATGTGGGTGGTGCCGATCACCGGGTCGCCGCCGATGCCCACGCACGTCGAGAAACCGATGTCGCGCAGCTCGTACATCAGCTGGTAGGTCAGCGTGCCGGACTTGGACACCAGCCCGATCCGCCCCGGCTTGGTGATGTCGGACGGGATGATGCCCGCGTTCGACCGGCCCGGGGAGATCAGCCCCGGGCAGTTCGGGCCGATGACGCGGGTGGCGCGGGCCCGGGCGTGGGCCTGGAAGACGACCGCGTCGTGCACCGGGATGCCCTCGGTGATCACGACGGCGAGCGGGATCCCGGCGTCGGCGGCCTCGGTGACCGCGGCCCTGGCGAACGGCGGCGGGACGAAGAGGACCGTGACATCCGCGCCGGTGGCGTCCATCGCCTCGCGTACGGAGCCGAAGACCGGCACCGTACGGCCGTCGACGTCGACCCGTGTCCCGGCCTTGCGCGGGTTGACCCCGCCGACGATGTCGGTGCCGGCCGCGAGCATCCGGCGGGTGTGCTTCACGCCCTCCGCGCCGGTCATGCCCTGGACGATGACCTTGCTGTTCTCGGTGAGGAAGATTGCCATGACGCGAAGCCTCCTTAGGCCGCGGCGGCCGCGAGTTCGGCGGCCCGCGCCGCGGCGCCGTCCATGGTGTCCGCCTGGTGTACGAGCGGGTGGGCGCGCTCGGCGAGGATCGCCCGGCCGCGCGCCGCGCTGTTGCCGTCGAGCCGGACGACCAGCGGTTTGGTGAGGGTGACGGTGTCCAGGGCGCGGACGATGCCCTCGGCCACCGCGTCGCAGGCGGTGATGCCGCCGAAGACGTTGACGAGGACGGACCGTACGTCGGGGTCGCCGAGGACGATCGCGAGGCCGCCCGCCATCACCTCGGCCGAGGCGCCGCCGCCGATGTCCAGGAAGTCGGCGGGGCGGGCGCCGCAGCCCGCGACCACGTCGAGGGTGGACATGACCAGGCCCGCGCCGTTGCCGATGACGCCGACCCGGCCGTCGAGCTTGACGTAGTTCAGGCCCTTGGCCGCCGCCTGCGCCTCCAGGTCGACACCGCCGGGGTCCGCCTCGTACGCGTACGTCCTACGGAAGCTCGCGTTGTCGTCGAGCGTCACCTTGCCGTCCAGGGCCACGATCGCCCCGCCACGCGTCACCACGAGCGGGTTGACCTCGACCAGCAGCGCGTCCTGCTCGGTCAGCACGGTCCACAGGCGGCACAGGATCCCCGCCGCCTCGCCCGGCAGCCCGCCCGCCGCGGCGATCTCGGCGGCCTTCGCCTCGGTCACGCCCTCCGCCGGGTCCACCGCGATCCGGGCCACCGCCTCGGGGTGGCGGGCCGCCACTTCCTCGATCTCCATGCCGCCCTCGGCGGAGGCGATCGCCAGGAAGCGGCCACTGGCCCGGTCCAGGGCGTAGCCGACGTAGAACTCGCTTTCCACGTCGACGGGTTCGGCAACCATCACGCGGTGGACGGTGTGCCCCTTGATGTCCATGCCGAGGATCTGACGTGCCGTCAGTTCCGCCGCCGCCGGGTCGGCGGCGAGCTTCACCCCGCCCGCCTTCCCCCGTCCCCCGGTCTTCACCTGGGCTTTGACGACGACTCGGCCGCCCAGCCGCTCGGCCGCGGCGCGGGCCGCGGGCGCCGTGTCGGCGACCTCCGCCCGTGGCACCGACACGCCGTAGTGCTCGAAGAGTTCCCGTGCCTGATGTTCGAACAGGTCCATGCCCGCTCCTTGGTCCCAGTCGCAGCGCTTGGTCAAACCCTTGCCGAACGCCCCCTGGACATCGATCAGTCGATGCGGGATAACAATGTTCATACCGCATAACGTCGACTGTATGCAATCTGCACAACCGACCGCGAGACCGCACCCCCACCCCCGACGAAGGGACGCGAATCGCCATGCCCGACGACAGCCAGGAACTCATCTCCGGCGGGCACCTGGTCGCCAAGGCGCTCAAAGCCGAGGGCGTCGACGTCATCTACACCCTCTGCGGCGGCCACATCATCGACATCTACGACGGCTGCGTCGACGAGGGCATCGACGTCATCGACGTACGCCATGAACAGGTGGCCGCCCACGCCGCCGACGGCTACGCCCGGATCACCGGCAAGCCCGGCTGCGCCGTCGTCACGGCCGGCCCCGGCACCACCGACGCGGTCACCGGCGTCGCCAACGCCTTCCGCGCCGAGTCCCCCATGCTGCTCATCGGCGGCCAGGGCGCCCACAACCAGCACAAGATGGGGTCCCTCCAGGACCTCCCGCACGTCGACATGATGGCGCCGATCACCAAGTTCGCCGCCACCGTCCCGGACACCGCCCGCGCCGCCGACATGGTCTCCATGGCCTTCCGTGAGTGCTACCACGGCGCGCCCGGCCCGTCCTTTCTGGAGATCCCGCGCGATGTGCTGGACGCCAAGGTCCCGGTGGCGAAGGCCCGGATCCCCGAGGCCGGGAAGTACCGGGCCTCCACCCGCAGCGCCGGGGACCCCGAGGCCGTCGAGAAACTGGCCGACCTGCTGGTACGGGCCGAGAAGCCGGCGATCCTGCTCGGCAGCCAGGTGTGGACCTGCCGCGCCACGGACGCGGCCATCGAGCTGGTGCGGACGCTGAACGTGCCCGCGTACATGAACGGCGCGGGGCGCGGCACCCTGCCGCCCGGCGACCCGCACCACTTCCAGCTCTCCCGCCGCTACGCCTTCGCAGGCGCCGACCTGATCGTGATCGTCGGCACCCCGTTCGACTTCCGCATGGGCTACGGCAAGCGGCTCTCCCCCGACGCGACGGTCGTCCAGATCGACCTCGACTACCGCACCGTCGGCAAGAACCGCGACATCGACCTGGGCATCGTCGGCGACGCCGGCCTCGTCCTGTCCGCCGTCACCCAGGCCGCCTCGGGCCGGCTCAACGGGGGCGCGGGCAAGCGCAAGGAGTGGCTGGACGAGCTGCGCGCCGCCGAGCAGACCGCGATCGAGAAGCGGCTGCCGCAGCTGCGCTCGAACGCCTCCCCCATCCACCCGTACCGGCTGGTCAGCGAGATCAACGACTTCCTCACCGAGGACTCGATCTACATCGGCGACGGCGGCGACATCGTCACCTTCTCCGGCCAGGTGGTGCAGCCCAAGTCCCCCGGCCACTGGATGGACCCGGGGCCGCTGGGCACCCTCGGGGTCGGTGTGCCGTTCGTGATGGCCGCCAAGCAGGCCCGCCCCGACAAGGAGGTCGTCACCCTCTTCGGGGACGGCGCGTTCTCCCTCACCGGCTGGGACTTCGAGACGCTGGTCCGCTTCAACCTGCCCTTCGTCGGCATCGTCGGCAACAACTCCTCCATGAACCAGATCCGTTACGGCCAGAAGGCCAAGTACGGCGAGGAGCGCCAACGGATCGGCAACACCCTCGGCGATGTGCCGTACGACCAGTTCGCGCGGATGCTCGGCGGCTACGGCGAGGAGGTCCGCGACCCGGCGGACATCGCCCCGGCCCTGCGGCGCGCCCGCGAGTCCGGCAAGCCGTCGCTGATCAACGTATGGGTCGACCCGGACGCGTACGCCCCCGGAACGATGAACCAGACGATGTACAAGTAAAGGGGCCATGAGATGACCCAGGCTCTTGAGGGCGTGCGCGTCCTCGACATGACGCACGTACAGTCCGGTCCCTCCGCCACCCAGCTGCTGGCCTGGCTCGGCGCGGACGTCATCAAACTGGAGTCCGTCACCGGGGACATCACGCGCAAGCAGCTGCGCGACCTCCCGGACGTCGACTCCCTCTACTTCACGATGCTCAACTGCAACAAGCGGAGCATCACCCTCAACACCAAGACCGAGCGCGGCAAGGAGCTCCTCACCGAGCTCATCCGGCGCAGCGACGTCATGGTGGAGAACTTCGGCCCCGGCGCCGTGGATCGCATGGGGTTCACCTGGGAGCGCATCCAGGAGATCAACCCGCGGATCGTCTACGCCTCGATCAAGGGCTTCGGCGACGGCCCGTACACCAACTTCAAGGCGTACGAGGTGGTCGCGCAGGCCATGGGCGGGTCGATGTCCACGACCGGCTTCGACGACGGGCCGCCGCTGGCGACCGGCGCGCAGATCGGCGACTCGGGCACCGGGGTGCACTGTGTGGCGGGCATCCTGGCCGCGCTCTACCAGCGCACCCGCACCGGGCGCGGCCAGCGCGTCAATGTGGCCATGCAGCACGCGGTGCTGAATCTGTGCCGGGTCAAGCTGCGCGACCAGCAGCGGCTGGCGCACGGCGCGCTCGCGGAGTACCCGAACGACAGCTTCGGGGACGAGGTGCCGCGCTCGGGCAACGCGAGCGGCGGCGGACAGCCCGGCTGGGCGGTCAGGTGCGCGCCCGGCGGGCCCAACGACTATGTGTACGTCATCGTGCAGCCCGTCGGCTGGCAGCCGATCACCGAGCTGATCGGCCGGCCGGAGCTGGCCGAGGACCCGGAGTGGGCGACGCCCGAGGCGCGGCTGCCCAAGCTGGCCAAGATGTTCCAGCTGATCGAGGAGTGGTCGAGCACCCTGCCCAAGTGGGAGGTGCTGGAGGCGCTGAACGCCCACAACATCCCCTGCGGGCCGATCCTGTCCACCAGGGAGATCGTCGAGGACGCGTCGCTCGTGGCCAACGAGATGGTGGTGAAGGTCGACCACCCCGAGCGCGGCACCTTCACCACCGTCGGCTCGCCACTGAAGCTGTCCGACTCCCCGGTCGAGGTCGAGCGCTCGCCGCTGCTGGGCGAGCACAACGAAGAGGTGTACGTCGGGGAGCTGGGCCTCGGCGACGAGGAACTGCGGCTGCTCAAAGCGAACGGAGTGATCTGACGGTGGCCGACGACACGACTTACGACACGGCGGCCGTACGGGCCGTGCTCGACGCCGCGCGCGCCGAGGGGCGCTCGGCGCTGACGGCCCCCGAGGGCAAGCTGATCACCGACGCGTACGGGATTCCGACCCCGGCCGAGGGGCTGGCGGAGTCCGCGGACGACGCGGTGGCGCTCGCCGACCGGATCGGCTTCCCGGTCGCCCTCAAGATCGTCTCCCCGGACATCCTGCACAAGACCGACGCGGGCGGGGTCCAGGTGGGGCTGAACTCGGCGGCCGAGGTGCGCGGCGCGTTCACCGCGATCGTGACCAACGCCCGCGGGTACGACCCGGGCGCCCGGATCAAGGGCGTGCAGGTGCAGCAGATGGTGCCGGCCGGCGGCCAGGAGGTCATCGTCGGCGCGGTCACCGACCCGACCTTCGGGAAGGTCGTCGCGTTCGGCCTGGGCGGGGTGCTGGTGGAGGTGCTCAAGGACATCACCTTCCGGCTGGCCCCGGCGACCGAGGACGACGCGCTGTCGATGCTGGACTCCATCCGCGCCGCCGAGGTGCTGCGCGGCGTACGCGGCGGGGCGGCGGTGGACCGGGAGGCGCTGGCCGACCTGGTGGTCCGGGTCTCCCGGCTGGCCGCCGACTTCCCCGAGGTGGCCGAGGTGGATCTGAATCCGGTGTTCGCCTCCGCGAGCGGGGTGCTGGCCGCCGACGTACGGATCCTGCTCAGCGACGAACCGCCCGCCGAGCGGCGGCGCTACTCGCGCGAGGAGATCCTGGCCGCGATGGGGCGGCTGATGCAGCCGCGCTCGGTCGCCGTGATCGGCGCCTCCAACGAGCAGGGCAAGATCGGCAACTCGGTGATGCGCAACCTCATCGACGGCGGCTTCCCGGGCGAGATCCACCCGGTGAACCCCAAGTCCGACGACATCCTGGGCCGCAAGGCGTACAAGTCGGTGACGGATGTGCCGGGCGAGGTGGATGTGGCGGTCTTCGCGATCCCCGCGAAGTTCGTCCCCGCGGCGCTGGAGGAGGTCGGCCGCAAGGGCATCCCCAACGCCGTCCTCATCCCGTCCGGCTTCGCCGAGACCGGCGAACACGAGCTCCAGGACCGGATCGTGGCGATCGCCGAGGAGCACGGGACCCGGCTGCTGGGGCCGAACATCTACGGCTACTACTCCACCTGGCAGGACCTGTGCGCCACGTTCTGCACCCCGTACGACGTCAAGGGCCCGGTGGCGCTCACCTCGCAGTCCGGCGGCATCGGGATGGCGATCCTCGGCTTCGCCCGCACCACCCGCACCGGCGTGTCGGCGATCGTCGGCCTCGGCAACAAGTCGGACGTGGACGAGGACGACCTGCTCACCTACTTCGGCGAGGACCCCAACACCCGGTGCATCGCCATGCACCTGGAGGACCTCAAGGACGGCCGCGCCTTCGTCGAGGCCGCGCGCGCCACCGTGCCGAAGAAGCCGGTCGTGGTGCTCAAGGCGGGCCGTACGGCGGCGGGCGCCAAGGCCGCGGGCTCCCACACCGGCGCGCTGGCCGGGGACGACGCGGTCTACGACGACATCCTGCGGCAGGCCGGGGTGATCCGCGCCCCGGGCCTGAACGAGATGCTGGAGTACGCGCGGGCGCTGCCCGTGCTGCCCACGCCACAAGGTGACAACGTAGTCATCATCACCGGCGCCGGGGGCTCCGGGGTGCTGCTGTCCGACGCCATCGTCGACAACGGGCTGTCGCTGATGGAGATCCCGGCGGATCTGGACGCGGCCTTCCGCCGCTTCATCCCGCCCTTCGGCGCGGCCGGCAACCCGGTCGACATCACCGGCGGCGAGCCCCCGGCCACCTACGAGGCCACCATCCGGCTGGGGCTGGAGGACCCGCGCATCCACGCGCTCGTCCTCGGCTACTGGCACACCATCGTCACCCCGCCGATGGTGTTCGCCGAGCTGACCGCGCGGGTCGTCGAGGAGTTCCGGGCGCGCGGCATCCACAAGCCCGTGGTGGCCTCCCTCGCGGGCGACACCGAGGTCGAGGAGGCGAGCCAGTACCTCTTCGAACACGGCGTGGTGGCCTACCCGTACACCACCGAGAAGCCGGTGGCCGTCCTGGGCGCGAAGTACCGCTGGGCCCGGTCGGCGGGGTTGCTCACGGGGTCGCCCACGTAAAAGCGCACCGTTCTCCCGAGCACGAAGAGTTTGGACAGGGGGCGCTGGCCAGTTCCTTCGAAGCCAAGGGGACGTCATGAGCACAGAGGGACAGCGGAGTGGAACCGTGCCATTCCGGGAAGTGCAAGACGGCAAGGGGCGCGTCTACCGCGTCGGCGAGACGGACCGCGACATTCTCGGCCACAGCCGGAAGTTAATGGTCTATCTGCCATGGATCGCGATGATGGCCATCAGCGTGTCCGAGTACGCGTACGGCTCGGCCGAGGACACGCTCTCCGACGCACACGGCTGGAGCCAGAGCAACACCTTCTGGATCCTGAGCGTGTGGGTGTTCTTCCAGGCGGGGATCGCCTTCCCCGCCGGCTGGCTGCGGGAGAGGGGGATACTGACCGCCCGCAGGGCGATGTTCACGGGGTCGGCGCTGTGTCTCGTGGGCTTTCTCGCCCTCTCCCACCTCGACCACGTCTTCGCCGCGATCTGCGGCTTCGGCGTCATCGGGGGGCTTGGCTCCGGGCTCGTCTACGCCACCTGCATCAACATGGTGGGCAAGTGGTTCCCGGAGCGGCGCGGCGCGAGGACCGGGTTCGTCAACGGCGGCTTCGCGTACGGCGCGCTGCCGTTCATCTTCATCTTCAACTACTGGTTCGACACCGGAAACTTCAACGAGGTGCTCGACCTCATCGGTGTCTATGTGCTGCTCGTGGTGGCGGTCTGCGCCTGGTTCTTCAAGGACCCGCCCAAGAACTGGTGGCCCGCGCACATCGACCCGATCCGCTTCAGCGGCAACGCCAAGACCGCGGCGAGCCTGGCGAAGAACCCGCCCGCGGTGCGGCAGTACACGCCCAAGGAGGCCATCAGGACGGGCATGCTGCCCCTGATGTGGCTGGCGCTGGTGATGACGGCCGGGGTGTCCATCTTCGGCATCTCCTTCCAGGTCGACTACGCGAAGGACGTGGGCTTCGGCCCGCTGGTCGCGGCCTCGTCGATGGGCGTCATGTCCGTCATCAACGGCGTGGGGCGCGGGGTCGTGGGCTGGCTGTCGGACATCTGGGGGCGCAAGCCCACCCTGGTGTTCGTGATCGTGGTCCTGGGGCTCGCGCAGTTCGGGGTGATCTGGGCCGGAAACCTGCACAACGAGGCGCTGTTCCTCGTCTTCGCCTTCCTCTCCGGCTTCGGCGGTGGCGCCTTCTACCCGATGTTCGCCGCCCTGACCCCGGACTACTTCGGCGAGAACTACAACGCCACCAACTACGGCCTGGTGTACAGCGGAAAGCTGGTCAGCGGGCTGTTCGGCGGCGGTCTCGGCTCCATGGTCGTCGACGACTGGGGGTACGACGGGGCGTACGCGCTGGCCGGAGGCATCTCCATGGTGGCGGCCGCGGTCGCCCTGCTGCTCCGCCAGCCGGGCCGGCCACGGGTCCGCGACATCGCACCCAACCCGCAGCCGATCAGCCGGGAGGCGGTCTGAGCCTCGTACGGTGACGGATTCGGGACGGCGGCACGCCCCGCACCAGGGGCGTGCCGCCGTCCCGCGTTTCCCCGGGAGCTACGAGGGCTACCGGGGCTACTGGGCGCTCGCGGCGGGGCGCACCACGATCTCGTTCACGTCGACCTCGGCGGGCCGGCTGATGGCGAAGGCGATGGCATCCGCGACCGCCGAGGCGGGGATGGCCACCGCGCGATAGACCTTCATGGCATCACGGGCATCCGCGTCGGAGATCGAGTCGGCGAGTTCGGACTCGGTGACACCCGGGGACACGACACTGACCCGGATGTCGCCGCCCGATTCCTGGCGCAGCCCCTCGGAGAGCGCGCGTACGGCGAACTTGGTCGCGCAGTACACGGCGGCGGTGGGCGACATCTCGAACGCGCCGACCGAGGCGACGTTCACGAACTGCCCGCCGCCCTGCCGCCGCATCACCGGCAGGGCGGCCGCGATGCCGTACAGCACACCGCGGATGTTCACGTCGATCATGCGGTCCCACTCGTCGACCTTCAGCGCCTCGAGCGGCGAGAGCGGCATCACCCCGGCGTTGTTGACCATCACGTCCACGCGTCCCCAGCGCTCGCCGGCGGCGGCGACGAAGCCGCGCATATCGGCGGCGTCCGTGACGTCCAGCGAGCGGCAGGCCGCGCTGCCGCCCCCGGCGGTGATCTCCTGGACCAGCGCCTCCAGGCGGTCCACGCGCCGCGCGCCCAGCAGGACGTGATGGCCGTCGGCGGCCAGGCGGCGGGCGGTGGCCTCCCCGATGCCGCTGCTCGCCCCGGTGATCAGGACGACCTTGGCGGTGTTCTCGGCGGTGTCCGTCATGTCTTCATCTCCGTAAATTGCTCGGTGGAACACTTCCGTCACGCCGAGTCTGGGCAGGTCAGCGGCCATCAACCAGGACGGACACTCCCTGGGTGCGGCACACCCAGGCGGCCCACGGAGCCGCCGCCTAGCCTGGACGCATGGCTGACAACCACCTGGGAGAATTTCTGCGTACGCGGCGCGCGGCCCTGCGGCCGGAGGACGTCGGTATGCCGAGCCACGGGGTGCGCAGGGTCGCCGGGCTGCGCCGTGAGGAGGTCGCGGTCCTGGCCGGGATGAACGTCGACTACTACACCCGGCTGGAGCAGGGCCGCGAGCGCCACCCCTCGCCCCAGGTGCTCGACGCCCTCGGCCGCGTCCTGCGCCTCGACCCGGACGCCCGGGCCCATCTGCACCGAGTGGCCGGGGTGGCGCCGGGCATACGGCCTGCCGCCACCGCCGCCACCGTGTCCCCGGCGCTGCGCCAGCTGATGGACGGCTATCCGAACACCCCGGCGTTCGTGATCAACCGCACGATGGACATCCTCGCGGCCAACGCCCTGACCGACGCCCTTTACGCCCCGTTCGCAGCGGCGGACAACCTGGTCCGCATGGCCTTCCTGGACCCCGTGGCCCGTGGCTTCTACCCCGACTGGGACTGGACGGCCCAGGCCACCGTGGCCAATCTGCGCGAGGCGACTGGCTTTGACGCGGACGACCCACGGCTGCGCGAGCTCGTGGCCACCCTCACCGAGCACAGCCCGGAGTTCACCCGCCTCTGGAACACGCACAGCGTGCGCGGCAAGACACGGGAACCCAAGCGCTTCCTGCACCCGGACGTCGGCCCGCTCACCCTCACCTACCAGGCCTTCGACGTACGTGACGCCCCCGGCCAGCAACTCATCATCTACCACGCCGAACCGGGCAGCCCCAGCGCCCAGGCCCTGGGCCTCCTCGGCTCCGTCCACGCCACCCGGCACCGGGCGGATTCCCCCCGCCACCATGGTCGTTAGGGTTGCGGAGCATGACACTGACAGCAATAGCCCTGGTCGTGATGGTCATCGCGGTGTTGGGGTCGGCCGTCGAGCGCAAGGTCGACAAGCTGAACCGCAGGACCGCGCAGTTGACCCGCAAGGTCGATCTGATCCTCGAACACCTGGGCATCCAGGAGCCCCAACCGGAGCTGGCGCCGGTGCGGGCCCTCCTCACGGAGGGGAAGAAGATCCACGCCGTCAAGGCCTACCGGGAGCTCACCGGGGCGGACCTCAAGGAGGCCAAGGAGGCGGTCGACCGCATGGGGTGACACGCCTCCGTGACACGCCTCCGCGACGCCCCGTCAGCCCCGTTCGCGCTCGTGGTACGTGCGCCGGGTGTGTTCGGTGTGGGCGCGCATGACGTCCGTGGCGCGGCGCTCGTCCTGGGCGGAGATGGCCGCGATCAGCTCACGGTGCTCGATCCAGGACTGCTTGCCGCGCTGGCGGGCCACCGGGGTGTAGTACCAGCGGACCCGGCGGTCCACCTGGGCGGCCAGTTCGGCCAGGACCGCGTTTCCCGCGAGCTCCATCACCTTGGCGTGGAACTCCGCGTTCGCCGCGACCGCGCCGTCCACGTCGTCCGCGAGCACCGCGCGCTCGCCCTTGGCGCACAGCTCCTCCAGGGCCTCGACCCCGGACGGGCCGGCGCTCGCGGCGGCCAGCCGGGCGGCCTCGGCCTCCAGGAGGGTGCGGACGGTGAGGAGTTGGTCGGCCTCGTCCTCGGTGGGCTCGTGGACGAACGCGCCCTGGGCGGGGCGCAGATCCACCCAGCCCTCCGTGTTCAGCCGCTGAAGCGCTTCGCGCACCGGCTGGCGGGAGACCCCGAGGTGGCCGGCGAGTTCACTCTCGACCAGGTGCTGGCCGGGGCGCAGGGCGCGCGTGGTGATCAGCTCGAGCAGCGCCTCGTAGACGCGCTCGCGGAGCGGCCCCGGCCGCTCCAGCTTCGGCACCGCGCCCTGCGGCAGTCCTCTGGACAGCATCGGGCCCCCTTCGGATTCGTCCGGATTCGTCGTCCCGGGCTTCTCGGGCTCCCTCGGCAGACAGGCTCCCCGATTGGTTATTGTCTACAGTTTACCCATACTGTCCACGCAAGGACGGCCTGACATCTGGTCAGGCAGTGGCCGAATTACTTAAAGTCCGGTCCATGCCCTCCACTCCCCGGCTCGCCTTCCTCGACCGCTCCCGCACCCTCGCACCACCGGGCTGGAGCCGCTGGCTGGTTCCGCCCGCCGCGCTCTCCGTCCACCTCGCCATCGGCCAGGCATACGCCTGGAGCGTGTTCAAGCCACCGCTGGAGTCCTCGCTCGACCTGTCGGGGACCGCGAGCGCGCTCCCCTTCCAGCTGGGCATCGTGATGCTGGGTCTCTCGGCGGCCTTCGGCGGCACGCTGGTCGAGCGCAACGGCCCGCGCTGGGCGATGTTCGTGTCGCTGGTCTGCTTCTCCTCCGGCTTCCTCGTCGCCGCGCTGGGCGCCGCCACCCGCCAGTACTGGCTGGTGGTGCTCGGCTACGGCTTCATCGGCGGCATCGGCCTGGGCATCGGATACATCTCTCCGGTCTCGACGCTGATGAAGTGGTTCCCCGACCGACCAGGGATGGCCACCGGCATCGCCATCATGGGCTTCGGCGGCGGCGCGCTCATCGCCTCGCCCTGGTCGACCCGGCTGCTGGAGGAGTTCGGCACGGACAGCTCAGGCATCGCGTCCACCTTCCTGGTGCACGGGCTCACCTACGGGGCCTTCATGACGCTCGGCGTGCTGCTGGTGCGGGTGCCGCCGGACGGCTGGCGGCCGGCCGGCTGGCAGCCGCCGAGCGCGCCGGGCCGCCTGGTCAGCACGGCCCACGTCTCGGCCCGCAACGCCATCCGCACCCCGCAGTTCTGGTGCCTGTGGGTCGTGCTGTGCATGAACGTCACGGCCGGCATCGGCATCCTGGAGAAGGCCGCGCCGATGATCACGGACTACTTCGCGGACACCTCGGCCTCCGTCACCACCTCCGCCGCCGCGGGCTTCGTGGCGCTGCTGTCGGCGGCGAACATGACGGGGCGGCTGCTGTGGTCGTCGACCTCCGACCTGATCGGCCGCAAGAACATGTACCGGATCTATCTGGGCGTGGGCGCGCTGATGTATCTGGCGCTCGCACAGCTCGGGGACTCCTCCAAGCCGGTGTTCGTGATCTGCGCGCTGGTGATCCTGTCCTTCTACGGCGGCGGGTTCGCGACCGTACCGGCGTATCTGAAGGACCTGTTCGGCACCTACCAGGTGGGCGCGATCCACGGGCGGCTGCTGACGGCCTGGTCGCTGGCCGGGGTCCTCGGCCCGTTCATCGTCAACAAGGTCGCCGACCACCAGAAGGAATCCGGACACACCGGCCCCGGCCTCTACTCGCTCTCCATGTCCATCATGATCGGCCTGCTCGTCGTCGGCTTCGTGGCCAACGAGCTGATCCGGCCGGTCGATCCGCGCTTCCACGAGCCCGCCGGAGAGCCGGCGGACACCCGGGAAACCACCCCCGCCGAGAAGGGAACGGACCGATGAGGAACCGCACGGCTCTGACCGTCGCCGTCTGGGCCTGGGTGGTCCTGCCGTTCGGCTACGGGGTCTACGAACTCGTCCGCAAGGCCACCCAGCTCTTCACCGGCTGAGCCGGGCGGACCCATGGGCAGCGGCCCCGGCCGTCCGATCAGGGCGGGCCGGGGCCTCTTCGTCGCGTCGCCGGGCCCGAGTCAGGCCCGCGTCGCGCGCAGCGCCGCGTACTGGAGGGCCGCGAAGCCGCCGACCGTGACGGCCTGGAGCGGGATCCACACCGCGCCCGCCGTCGTCGGCGCCAGCCAGGCGGCGAGCGCGATCAGGCTGACCACGGCCCAGACCACGTTCGCCTCGATGACGGCACGGACCGGCAGCACCGGTGGGCTCTTGCGCGAGGCCAGGATTCCGACGCCCGCGCCGAAGAGCGTGAGGAAAGCGCCGAGGCCCAGCAGCAGCCCCTGGCCCATGCCGAGGAACCGGCCGAGCGGGCCCGAGGCGGCGAGGTAGGCGAGTCCGTTGCCGGTGGTGACGACGGCGTCGAGGGCGAGGAAGCGGCGCAGCATGGTCTGCGGCTCGGAGGTGCGGGCCAGGGCGGAGAGCTGAAGAGCGGACATGACGGATCGGCCTCCGTGGGTGTCGGGGTCCCGTGGGAATGGTCTGCCAGGGCCTCGGGCCGGGGTGCGCCGCCCCGTGGCCTGGTGAGAGCCACTCTGCCCGGCGGATTTCGGACGGTCGATTACGTCAGGGGTAATGCGCGCGGAGCGCGGGTCACGCGCCCTTCCCTCACAGCCCCAGCAGGCATACTGTATTCAATATCCTGTCGACGATGCCGGCGTTGCCGACGATGTATCAGCCGCCATAAGGAGCCCGTCGTGGCCCGTAACCGCAACCGACAGCCCAGGCGCTACCCCCGCCTGATCCACCCGCTCGTGCGGGACCCCGCGAGCGGCGAACTGCGCCGCGCCACCTGGGAGGAGGCGCTGGAGCGGGCCGCCGCCGGGTTCGTGGCCGCCACCCGGGAGCACGGGCCCGACGCGTTCGGAATGTTCTCCTGCGCCCGCGCGACCAACGAGATGAACTACGTGGCCCAGAAGTTCACGCGCGTGGTCATCGGGACCAACAACGTCGACTCGTGCAACCGCACCTGCCACGCGCCCAGCGTCGCGGGCCTGTCGGCGGTGTTCGGCTCCGGGGGCGGCACGTCCTCGTACGCGGAGGTCGAGGACACCGACCTGATCGTGATGTGGGGCTCCAACGCCCGCTTCGCGCACCCCATCTTCTTCCACCACGTGCTCAAGGGCATCCACAACGGCGCCCGGATGTACGCCGTCGACCCGCGCCGTACCTCCACCGCCGAGTGGGCGGAGAGCTGGCTGGGGCTCAACGTCGGCACCGACATCCCGCTCGCGCACGCCGTCGGCCGCGAGATCATCCACTCCGGGCTCGCCAACCGCGCCTTCATCGACCGCGCGACCAGCGGTTTCGAGGAGTACGCGGCCGAGGTCGAGCCGTGGACACTCACCGCGGCCGAGAAGGTCACCGGGGTGCCGGCGGCCGCGATCCGCGACCTCGCCCACGCCTACGCCACCGCCGAACGCGCCCAGCTGTGCTGGACACTGGGCATCACCGAGCACCACAACGGCACGGACAACGTGCGGGCGCTGATCAACCTCTCCCTGCTCACCGGCCACGTCGGCCGCCACGGCTCCGGGCTTCAGCCGCTGCGCGGGCAGAACAACGTGCAGGGCGGTGGCGACATGGGCGCCATCCCCAACCGGCTGCCCGGCTTCCAGGACATCCTGGACCCGGCGAGCCGGGGGAAGTTCGAGGCCGCGTGGGACGTGGTCATCCAGCCGCGCCACGGGCTCAACCTCACCGAGATGTTCGAGGCGATGGAGGACGGCCGGCTGCGCGCCGTCTACTGCGTCGGCGAGAACCCGGCCCAGTCCGAGGCCGACAGCGAGCAGGCCGTACGGCGGCTGCGGGCCCTGGACCACCTGGTGGTCCAGGACATCTTCCTGACGAAGACCGCCGAGCTGGCCGATGTCGTGCTGCCCGCCACCGCCGCCTGGTGCGAGACGGACGGCACGACCACCAACAGCGAGCGGCGGGTGCAGCGGGTGCGCAAGGCGGTCCGGCCGCCGGGCGAGGCCCGCGAGGACATCGACATCATCTGCGAGCTGGCGCGGCGGCTCGGCCACGACTGGAAGTTCACGGACGCCGAGGAGGTGTGGAACGAGCTGCGCGCCGTCTCCCCCGACCACTTCGGGATGACGTACGAGCGGCTCGAGGAACACCACGGCATCCAGTGGCCCTGCCCCAGCACGGAGCGGCTCGAGCCCAGCTATCTGCACGGGCGGCTGTGGGAGGCCGACCCGGCGCGGCGCGGCCCGCGCGCCGCCTTCGGGCCGGTCAAGCACGACCCGCCGGTCGATCTGACCGACGACCGCTACCCCATCCGGCTCACCACGGGGCGGCGCCTCGACTCGTACAACACCGGTGTACAGAGCGGCGGTTTCGCCTCCCCGCTGCGGCGCGGCGAGTACATCGAGCTGTGCCCGGAGGACGCCAACCGCTACGGGGTGGCGGCCGGGGATGAGGTGCGCGTGGCGTCGCGGCGCGGCGCGGTGGTGGCGCCGGTGTGGATCGACCCGGGGCTGCGGCCCGGTCTCGCGTTCATGACCATGCACTTCCCCGACGAGGTGGACACCAACTCGCTGACCATCGAGGCGAACTGCCCGATCGCCGGGACGGCCGAGTTCAAGGCGTCGGCGATCCGGATCGAGAAGCTTCCCGTGCCCGCCGATGTGAGGAGCTGAGCGTGGATCTGCGCTTCGGTGACAGCAAGCCGACGGACGAGGAGCGGACCGCCGTCGACGCGCTGCTCGGCCCGCCCGAGTCCGCCTGGGAGGGCGCCGACGACCGTACGGACGGCGATCTGCGCTGGGCGCGCGGCGGGCGGGCGGCGCGCGAGCGGCGCGATCTGCTGCTGCCGGGGCTGCACGCGATCAACGACCGGGTGGGCTGGATCAGCGAGGGCGCGCTGGACTACCTGTGCCGCCGGCTGACGGTGCCGCCCGCCGAGGGCTATGGCGTGGCGACCTTCTACGCGATGTTCTCGGTCCGCCCCCGCCCGGCCACCGTCGTACACGTCTGCACGGACCTGGCGTGCGCGGCCCGCGGCTCGGCGGAGGTGTGCGCAGGTCTGGAGCGCGCCCTGGGCCCGGCGGGCGCGGTGGGCCTGGCGGGCCCGGAGGGCGCGGCGAGCCCCGCAGCACCGGTGCCCCTAGCCGACCCGGCGAGCCCAGCGGGCCCGGTGGGCTCGGCGGGCTCGGCGGGCTCGGCGGGCTCGGCGGGCTCGGACGGAGGTGGCGTGGTGTGGCAGCGCAGCCCGTGTCTCGGGCTGTGCGAGCGCGCTCCGGCGGCGCTGGCGATCCGCGCGGGTGAACCCCCCGCCGCGTCGTCGTCGGGCACAGCCCTGTCGGACCGGGGTCCGGGGGCGGAGCCCCCAGTTACGGGAAGGGGCGGGGTGGGGGAAGAGCACCCCCGCCGCGAGCCCCGCCACGCCACCGCCGTCGTCGCCCCCGCCACCCCCGCCGCCGTAGCCGAGGCCGCCCAGGCCGTGGCGGACGCACCCGCCGAGCCGCCCGCCGCGGCCGCCGTGCCGCAGGCCGGGGCCGGGTCGCGCGGGCCGGCCGGGCTGCGGCTGCTGCGGCGGGTCGGGGTCGTGGACCCGGCGAGCCTCGACGAGTACCGCGCCCAAGGCGGCTACGCCGCCCTGCGCCGGGCGTTCGCGCTCGGGCCCGCCGGAGTGATCCGCGAGGTGAGCGACGCGGGGCTGGTGGGGCGGGGCGGGGCCGCGTTCCCGACCGGGCGGAAGTGGGACGCCACCGCCCGGCAGCCCGACCACCCGCACTATCTGGTGTGCAACGCGGACGAAAGCGAGCCCGGGACGTTCAAGGACCGGGTGCTGATGGAGGGCGACCCGTACGCGCTCGTCGAGGCCATGACCATCGCCGGGTACGCGATCGGCGCCCACCACGGCTATCTGTACCTCCGCGGCGAGTACCCGCGCGCCCTCGCCCGCCTCGAGCACGCCATCGGCCAGGCCCGCGCCCGCGGGCTGCTCGGTCCGGATGTGCTGGGCCAGGGGATCGCGTTCGACATCGAGATCCGGCGCGGCGCGGGCGCGTACATCTGCGGCGAGGAGACCGCGATCTTCAACTCGATCGAGGGGCGGCGCGGCGAGCCGCGCAGCAAGCCGCCGTTCCCGGTCGAGAAGGGCCTGTTCGGCAAGCCGACCGCGGTCAACAACGTCGAGACGCTGGTCAACGTCCTGCCGATCCTGACCGAGGGCGCCGCGGCTTATGCGCGCGTCGGCACCGAAACCTCCACCGGCACCAAACTCTTCTGCGTCTCCGGCGCCGTGCACCGCCCCGGCGTCTACGAGCTGCCGTTCGGCGCCACGCTCCGCGAGCTGCTGGACCTCGCCGGGCCGCCGCCCGCGCTGCGCGCGGTGCTGCTGGGCGGCGCGGCGGGCGGCTTCGTACGCCCCGACGAGCTGGATGTGCCGCTCACCTTCGAGGGCACCCGGGCGGCGGGCACCACGCTGGGCTCGGGGGTGGTGCTGGTCCTGGACGAGAGCGTGGAGCTGCCGCGGCTGCTGCTGCGCATCGCCGAGTTCTTCCGGGACGAGTCCTGCGGGCAGTGCGTGCCCTGCCGGGTGGGCACGGTGCGGCAGGAGGAGGCGCTGCACCGGATCAAGGACCGTACGGGGGCGGCCGCGGCCGGGGACATCGCGCTGCTGCGCGAGGTCGGGCAGGCGATGCGGGACGCCTCGATCTGCGGTCTCGGTCAGACCGCCTGGAACGCCGTCGAATCCGCCATCGACCGGCTCGGCGTCTTCGAGCCCCCTCGACCGTCCGCCGGGAAGGGAACCTCCGTATGACCACCGTCCCGCTCCAGCCACCGCGCCGCCTGGTCGACTTCACACTCGACGGGGAGCCGGTGCGCGCCCCCGAGGGGTCCACGCTCCTGGACGCGTGCCGCGCCTCGGGCAAGGACGTGCCGACGCTGTGCCAGGGCGACACGCTCACGCCGAAGAACGCCTGCCGGGTGTGCGTGGTGGAGGTCGAGGGCGCGCGGACCCTCGCCCCGGCCTGCTCGCGCCGCGTGGAGCCGGGCATGGAGGTGCGTACGGACACCGACCGGGCCCGGCACAGCCGAAAGGTGGTCCTGGAGCTGCTGGCCTCCTCCACCGATCTGTCGACGACGCCGCGCGCCGCCGAGTGGATCGAGGAGTACGGGGCCGAGCCGGGCCGCTTCGGGGCGGATGCCGCCCGGGTCGACGAGGAGCCGAAGGTCGACAACGACCTCTATGTCCGCGACTACGACAAGTGCATCCTGTGCTACAAGTGCGTGGACGCGTGTGGCGAGCAGTGGCAGAACACCTTCGCCATCGCGGTCGCGGGCCGCGGCTTCGACGCCCGGATCTCCACCGAGCACGACGCCCCGCTGACCGACTCGGCCTGTGTCTACTGCGGCAACTGCATCGAGGTGTGCCCGACCGGCGCGCTCAGCTTCAAGTCGGAGTTCGACATGCGGGCGGCCGGGACGTGGGACGAGTCGGCGCAGGCCGAGACCACGACCGTGTGCGCCTACTGCGGCGTCGGCTGCAACCTCACACTCCATGTGCAGGACAATGAGATCGTGAAGGTCACCTCACCGCACGACAACCCGGTGACCCACGGCAATCTCTGCATCAAGGGTCGCTTCGGCTACCAGCACGTACAGAACCGGGACTGACGGGACTGATCACTATGGGACGGGTCACCGAGCGCCGCCGCGTCATCCGCATCCGGGACGGCGCGGTCAGCACGCGTCCGGACACCCTCGTCGCCGAGGAGCCCCTGGAGATACGGCTTAACGGAAAGCCGCTGGCGATCACCATGCGCACACCGGGCGACGACTTCGCGCTCGCCGCCGGTTTCCTGGTGAGCGAGGGGGTCCTGGGGCGGGCGGACGAGCTGGCGAACATCGTCTACTGCGCGGGCGCGACGGCGGACGGCTCGAACACGTACAACGTGGTGGACGTGAAGCTCGCGCCCGGCGTCCCCGTTCCCGACATCACCCTGGAGCGCAACGTCTACACCACGTCGTCGTGCGGGCTGTGCGGCAAGGCCAGCCTGGACGCGGTGCGCACCACGGCGCGCTGGCCGGTGGGCGACGACGAGAACCACCCGGTGCGGATCGACCTGGAGACGCTCGCGTCCCTCCCCGACCGGCTCCGGGCGGCGCAGCGGGTCTTCGACCGGACG
This sequence comes from Streptomyces sp. NPDC097640, assembly GCF_040302705.1. Classification (NCBI taxonomy): domain Bacteria; kingdom Bacillati; phylum Actinomycetota; class Actinomycetes; order Kitasatosporales; family Streptomycetaceae; genus Streptomyces; species Streptomyces sp. NPDC097640. The sequence goes on along the minus strand of NZ_JBEOSB010000005.1, from coordinate 394,807 downwards.
GGCGGGCTGCACGCGGCGGCGCTGTTCACGCCGGAGGGCGAGCTGCTGGACGTACGGGAGGACGTGGGCCGGCACAACGCGGTGGACAAGCTGGTGGGGCGGGCGCTCCAGCAGGGGCTGCTGCCGCTGTCCGGGGCGGTGCTGCTGGTCTCGGGCCGGGCGTCCTTCGAACTCGCGCAGAAGGCGGTCATGGCGGGGATCCCGGTCCTCGCGGCGGTCTCGGCGCCCTCGTCGCTGGCCGTGGACCTGGCGGCCGAGACCGGGCTGACACTGGTCGGCTTTCTGCGCGGCGCCTCCATGAACGTGTACGCGGGCGAGCACCGGCTCGCCCTGCGGACAGCGGCCGGCCGGACCTGACACCGGTCTGCCCGCCGCACGGATGACGGACCGGCCGGTGAGGAGCGCCCCCTGCGCCGGCCGGTCCTTTCCCGGCCTCTGTCTGCTTCTCGCCGCTCAGGCTTTATTGACTGATCGTTCTTATTGAAGTTAGAGTCTCCGCCATGGCCAGGACCAAGGAATTCGACCCCGACGCGGCGCTCCAGTCGGCCCTTGAGCTGTTCTGGCGGCGCGGCTACGAGGCCACGTCGATGGCCGACCTCGTCGAACACCTCGGCATCGGCCGCGCCAGCATCTACGCGACCTTCGGCAACAAGCACGACCTGTATCTGAAGGCGCTGGACCGGTACGCCGAGACACGCGACCCGCGCCTGCTGGACGAGCTGTCCCAGCCGGGCCCCGCGCTGCCCGCGGTGCGGGCGCTGGTGCGCCGCTTCGCGGCGGAGGCCGCCGCCCCGGAGGAGCGGAGCCAGGGCTGCTTCGTCACCAACAGCGCGGCGGAGCTGGCCCCGCACGACCCGGCGGTGGCCCGCCGGGTGGAGATCAGCTGGGAGCACGTCGAGACCCCGCTGTACGCCGCGCTGGTCCGGGCCAGGGCCCAGGGCGAGCTGCCCGGGGACCGCGACCCGCGCGCGCTGGCCCGCATGCTGTTCGTGCTGATGCAGGGGCTGCGGGTGGTCGGCAAGGCGTCCCAGGACCCGGCCAGGGTGCGGGACGCGGCCGAGCAGGCGCTGGCCCTGCTGGACTGAGCCGTACCTGTCACACCCACCACACCCGCCACACCCGCCACGCCGGAGTCGGCCGAAACCGGTCGAACGCCCCCACTCATGCCCTCATAACGAACCGTTCGGTCAAAAAACAGGGGAATCATGACCGCCGTAGACGGCGACGAGACGAACGCCACGGCCGACCGGCAGCGCGGCGCCTTCGCCCTGCTCGGCTGCGTCCAGGCCACGCTGATCTTCACGCTCGCCGCGATCTCCGTGCCGCTCCCCCGCATCGCGCGCGAATTCGGCCTTCAGCGCTCGGATGTGATCCTGCTGAGCGCCGCCTACGGGCTGACCTTCGCCGGGCTGCTGCTCTTCGGCGGGCGCCTCACCGACCGGTACGGCGGGCGGCCGGTGCTCACCACAGGGCTCGCGATCTTCGCCGCCGCCTCGGCCGCCGCCCCGCTCGCCCCCGGGATCGAGGCCCTGCTCGCGGCGCGCTTCGCGCAGGGCGCGGGGGCGGCGCTCACCGCGCCCGCCGCCATGGCCGTACTGCGCGCCGTCTTCCCCTCCCCCGCCGCGTACGGCAGGGCGATGGCGACCTGGGGCGGTCTTTCGGTCCTCGGCGCGACGGCGGGCAATCTGCTCTCCGGCGTCATCTCGACCCTGCTGTCGTGGCGTTGGAACTTCGCCGTACCGCTCCTGACCGCCGGGGCGGCCCTCGTCCTCGCGCCCCGGCTGCTGCCGGACACCGCGCCGAGCGGGCGCCGGGCGCTCGACCTCCCGGGCGCCCTGCTCGCCACCTTCGGCATCACGCTGGCCAGTTACGGACTGGTGGTGACCGACGCCCACCCCTGGTCGTCGGCCCGGGTGCTGGTGCCGCTGCTCGCCGGGGCCGCGCTGCTCGCCGCGTTCGGGTACGCCGAGCGCCGCGCCCGCGACCCGCTGCTGCCGCCCCGCTTCCTGCTCGACCGGCGGCGGGCCCTGGCGCTCGCGGCGATCGCGCTGACCGCCTGTGGGACGGCGCTGACCTTTGTGGTCCTCTCGCTCCACCTCCAGCAGGAGCGCGACTGGTCGGCGCTGCGCACCTCGGCCGCCTTCGTGCCGTTCGCCATCGCGCTGCTCGTCTCGGGGCGGGCGGCGGGACCGCTCATCGGGCGCTACGGGGCCCGGGCCGTCACCGCCGCCGGGCTCGGCACGGGCGGGGCGGGGCTGGCCCTCCTCGCGCTCGGCGGGCTCGACGCGGGCACGCCGTACGCGTCCGGGCTGCTGCCGGGTCTTGTACTGCTGGCGCTCGGTACAGCGGCCTCCTTCGCGGGCGCCGCCGTGCTCGCCACCGACGGTGTGCCGCGGGGGCAGTCCGGGCTCGCGGGCGGCGTGATGAACACCGCCATGGAGTTCGGCCCGACCGTCCTGTTCGCCATCCTCCTCACGCTCGGCGGAGACGCCTCGTCCCTGGCCGCGGCGGGGGCCGCGCTGGCCGCGCTCGCGGCCCTCACCGCGCTGAGCCGGCGCCCCTTCTGAACGACCCATCCGCATCACCCATCCATCGCTCAAGGAGCCACTCATGAACCGCTTCCCCGGCAAGACCGCGCTCGTCACCGGCGCGGGTTCCGGCCTCGGCCGCGCGATCGCGCTCGCCTTCGCCGCCGAAGGCGCCTCCGTGGTCGCCGCGGGGCGCACCGCGGCCACGCTGAACGAGACCGTCGGGCTCATCGAGGCCGCGGGCGGCACGGCGGCCGCGGCCGTGGCCGATGTCACCGACTCCGAGCAGGTCCGCGCGCTCGTCCAGGAGGCCGTGACCCGGTTCGGCGGGCTGGACATCGCGGTGAACAACGCCGGGATCCTGCGCGGCGTGGGGCCCGTCGGCGAGGTGAGCGAGGAGGACTGGGACGCGGTGCAGCGGACCAATGTCACCGGCGTCTGGCTGGCCATGAAGCACGAGATCGCGCACATGAAGGACCACGGCGGCGGCGCCATCGTCAACATCTCCTCCAACCTGGGCGCACACCTCCGGATCCCCAACCTCGCCGCGTACATCACCTCGAAGGCGGCGGTGTCCGCGCTCACCCGCGCCGCCGCCCTCGACCACATCCACCAGGGCATCCGCATCAACGCGGTCAGTCCGGGCCCCGCCGCCACCTCGATGTCGCTGCGGCCCGGCGAGACGGAGGCGGAGCGGGCCGAGCGGATGAAGCGGGACACCCCGCTGGGCCGGGTCGCGGAGGCCGAGGAGGTCGCGGCCGCGGTGCTCTACCTCGCCTCGTCCGCGGCGGGCGCGGTGGTCGGCACGGACCTGGTCATCGACAGCGGGGCCTCGGCCTGACGGCCCGTCGGCCCGAGGCCGGGCGGGGCTGAGCAGGCAGGCCGGGTAGAGCTGGCCATACCCGGGAGGTGGGGCTGGCGTGACCCCGGGACTAGGGCTGGCGTGATGGTGTCGGTACCGCCGGCTCCGGGATCGTGGTGAGCATGAAAGCACCCGCCATGACGGCCTTCGTCCCGACATCTGCCAGGAAACTCCGTTTCAGAGGACTGGCCGCGGCCGTGGCGCTCGCCACGGCCGCGGTCGGCGGCGTCGCGGCGGTCCCGGCCGCCGCCTCCCCCGACACCTCCCTCGGCCAGGACGAGTTGCAGAAAGAGGTGGCCAGGACCCTCCGGGAGGCCGGGTACGTCGGCATGACCGTGGAGGTCCGCGACGGCCGCCGCCGGATCCACGCCCGTGCGGGCGAGGCCGAGTTGCACTCCGGCCGCCCGGTGCCGTACGGCGCGAACTTCCGGGCCGCCAGCGTCACCAAGGCCTTTGTGGCCACGGTCGTGCTTCAGCTCGCCGCCGAGGGGCGGCTGTCGCTGGACGACACCGTGGACACCTGGCTGCCGGGCCTGGTCTCGGGCAACGGCAACGACGGCCGCCGCATCACCATCCGGAATCTGCTCCAGCACACCAGCGGCATCTACAACTACGGCCTGGAGGAAGACCTGGGGGGCACGGCCGAGGACTTCGAGCGGACGAAGCTCTACCACTTCGGCCCGGAGCAGAGCATCGCCGGAGCGATGCGGCACAGCCCCGACTTCCCGCCCGCCGACCCGGACGACCCGGAGCCGAAGTGGAACTACTCGAACCCCAACTACATGGTCGCCGGCCTGATCATCAAGAAGGCCACCGGGCGGCCCTGGGCCGACGAGGTACGCGACCGCATCATCCGGCCGCTGGGGCTGAAGGACACCTACGAGCCCGGCGACGACCCGTATCTGAAGCGGCCGTACGCCCATAACTACCACCGCTTCACCGGCTCCGGCCGATGGACCGACACCACCGTTCGCAATATCTCGTGGGCCGATGCCGCCGGATCGCTGGTGACCAGCCAGCGGGACCTGGACCGGTTCTTCACGGCCCTGTTCGGCGGTCGTCTGCTGCCCACCGAACAGCTCGCCGAGATGCGCCGCACGGTCCCCGTGAGCGCCGACTTCGAGATGGCGTTCCCCGGGCTGCGGTACGGGCTCGGGCTGATGCGGCAGCCGCTGACCTGCGGAGGGTACCGCTGGGGCCACGGCGGTGACCTGGAAGGCGGCACGGTCAGAACGGCGTTCGACGCGGACGGCCGGCGCTCGGTGGTGATCAGCGCCAGTGGGACGACATCGGACGACGAGCGGATGCTCAGGGCCGAGAAGGCCGTCCAGGCGCTGCTGGACCGCGTGATGTGCGGTCAGGAGCCGCGCCCATGAGAGCGGCGAGGCGCCGGGCGACCGCGGCCCTGGCCGCCCTGGCGGCCGTCGCCGCGCTGACGGCGGCGGCACCCGGCCCGGCCCCGGGGAGGGGCGGTGCGGAGGCGTTACGGCGCGACACGGAGGCGGTCCACGCGGCCGGGGCGGTGGGCGCCGCGGCGGTGCTGGACACACCGTCCGGCACGGTCACGGCCCATGCGGGACAGGCCGACCTGCGCACCGGCGCGCCCATGCGCGCCGACGCCCACTACCGCGCGGGCAGCACGGTGAAGACCTTCGTGGCCACCGTCGCGCTTCAGCTGGTCGGCGAGGGGCGGCTGTCCCTGGACGACACGGTGGACAGATGGCTGCCCGGCGTGGTCAGCGGCCATGGCAACGACGGCCGCCGCATCACCGTCCGGCAGCTGCTCCAGCACACCAGCGGGCTGCGCGGCTATACGAGCGTCCGCGAGGTCTTCCCCGCGGGCTACTCCGCGCGCGGCTATTACGAGAACCGCTTCCGCCACTACACCGCCGAGGAGCTGGTCGCCGGCGCGACGCGCTATCCCCCGAACTCCACGCCCGGGGCGGCGTATCGCTATTCCAACACCAACTACGTCGTAGTCGGCATGATCGTCGAGCGGGTCACCGGACATCCCTGGCGCGCGGAGGTCCGCGACCGGATCATCCGCCCGCTGAAACTGACCGGGACGACGCTGCCGGGCGACCGCCCGTATCTCCCCGCCCCGTACGCACACGGGTACCACACCTACGCGGAGGACGGGCGCCGCGTCGACACCACGATTTTCAACTCCACGGCGGCCGATGCATCCGGCGATCTGGTCACCACCCCGCACGACATCAATCGCTTCTTCACCACCCTCCTCACCGGCCGGCTGCTGCGCCCGGCCGAGTTCGCCGAGATGCGGCGGACCGTCCCGATACCCGACGAGCCGGGCCGCGGCGCCGGCCTCGGCCTGGAGACGACCCCGCTGAGCTGCGGCGGCTTCTCCTGGCACCACGGGGGCAACGCCCTGGGCTACTCGAGTGAGAACGGGGTCACCGCGGACGGGCGGCGTGCGGTGACCGTGTCGACCAACAGCTTCGACGAGGCCGACACGGCGCGGCAGGAGCGGGCCGACAAGGCGGTGAAGGCGCTCATCGACCGCGCCCTGTGCCGGTGAGCCGGCATCCGGCCGCGCCGCTACGGCGCGGCGATCGGCCCAACCCGCCTGGCGCACACACGATCTGACGCACAATCCTTGTGGGAGGCGGGGGCGAGACGGGACACTTCTCCGGCAGCACTCGATCAGACGTGGGATGTCTTGATGTCGTGATGTCCAGATGCCACTGAAGGGCAGGTCGGTGACGATGGCGTCAGAACTTCGCGCTACTCGCAAGCGGTCCAGACCATGGCGGCGCCGCGCGGCGGTGCTCCTCGCCGCCGCGGCGCTGGCCCTGATCCCGATTCCGGTACGGGCCGCGGAGGCGGAATCCCCCGCTTCCGCGGCCCCTACCGACTTCGATCAGCAAGTCCTCTTCAAGTCTTCCCAGGACAGCGGGTACTCGTGCTTCCGGATCCCGGCCGTCGTCAAGTCCAAGGACGGCACGCTGCTGGCCTTCGCCGAGGGGCGGGTGAACAACTGCGGCGACGCCGGCGACATCGATCTGGTCCTCAAGCGCTCCACGGACGGCGGCCGCACCTGGGGCCCGCTCCAGGTGATCAACGAGGGCGCCGGGGACACCCACGGCAACCCGGCGCCCATCGTGGACCAGCGCACCGGCCGCATCGTGCTCGCCAGCACGTACAACACCGGGCGCGACGACTCCCAGGGCTGCAGTGTGCCCTGTGACCGGACCCCGCACCTCCAGTACAGCGACGACGACGGCGTCACCTGGTCCGCCCCGCGCGATCTGAGCGACTCGCTCCTGCCCGCCTCGTGGAACTCCTGGTACGCCACCGGGCCCGTGCACGGCATCCAGCTGACGCACGGCCGCCACCGGGGACGGCTGCTGTTCACCATCAACACCGAGAGCCACGACGGCACCCGGATCACCGCCAACCACGCGGCGCTGGCGTACAGCGACGACGGCGGCGGCACCTGGCGCATCGGCGCCGTGGACAGCTGGCCGGTCGCCGCGGACGGCACATTCCGCCAGAAGCCCTCCGAGATGACGCTGGTGGAGCGCGAGGACGGGTCGGTCTACGTCAACGGGCGCGAGCAGGACGGCACGGACCTCGGCCACCGCGACTTCGCCATCAGTCGCGACGGCGGCGAGAGCTTCACCGGGCCGTTCCGCACCATCCCCGATCTGTACACGCCCCAGGTGCAGGGCTCCATCCTCCGGCTGCGGGGCGAGGACCGGGACGGCTACAGCCGCCTGCTGTTCGCCGCGCCCGCCGACCCCGACCGGCGCCGCACCATGATGATCCGCTCCTCGTGGAACGAGGGGCGCGGCTGGGACCCCGTCGACCGCGGCAAGGTGGTCACCACCGACTGGTCCGGCTACTCGGACATGGTCGCCATCTCGCGCGACGAGGTCGGGCTGATGTACGAGGGCGGCGCGGTCGACGCCCGCGACGAGATCCGCTTCGCCCGCTTCACCGAGGACTGGCTCGGCCCGCGCCGCGGCCCCGACCCGACCACCTCGGACCAGGCCCCCGGCGCCCGCCCGGCCACCGTCCTCGGCGGCCCGGCCCGGACCGAGGGGCGGTTCGGACGGGGGCTGTCGTTCGACGGCACGGACGACGCCGTGCACGTCCCCTTCCGGCCCTCGCTGCCCCTGGGCACCCGCGACTTCACGGTGAGCCTGTGGTTCCGCTACACCGCGGCCTCGGGCCAGCAGCCGTTCCTGTGGATGGGCGGCATCGGCAACAAGCAGCCGCAGGTGTGGCTGCGCGGTGAGCCCTCCAGCGGCCGGGTCCGGGCGCTGATGACCACGGTCAACGGCACCGCCACCTTCACCAGCGCCTCGGTGAGCACCGACTCCGCGTACAACGACGGGCAGTGGCACCACGCCGCGCTCACCCGCACCGGCGGCCGGCTGACCCTGACCGTGGACGGGGGCACGCCCGTCTCCACCGCCGATGCGCCCGGGCCGGTCACCCGCACCTCGCCGTTCGGCATCCATGTGGGCGAGGCGGTCGACAGTCGCTCGCGTCTGACCGGCGACCTGGACGAGATCCGGATCTGGAGCCGCGCGCTCTCGGACACCGAGCTGCGGCAGGTCCGTGAGTTCAACGCCACCACGGCCGACGGGCACGGCAAGGACCCCGCCGCGCTCGTACGACTCCCCCTGGACCGCGTCCGCTAGCCCCCTTCATCGCCTGGTTCTCCTGCCGGGGTCCGTAGAACAGCGGGAGGAGAACCAGGCCGGGCCAGGTCGTACCCCGCCATCCACCGATCGGCTGATGCTCCTTCGAGCGCGATGGCCGATGTTCTCCCCAGCCCCGCCACGGCACGCTCATGCACATGGCAATCATCGAAGTGAGCGGCCTGCACAAGGCATACGGGGACAAGAAGGCGGTCGACGACGTTTCCTTCGCCGTCGAGAAGGGGGAGATCTTCGGGATCCTCGGCCCCAACGGCGCAGGCAAGACCACCACCGTCGAGTGCGTGGAGGGTCTGCGCCGCCCCGACCGCGGCAGTGTCCTCGTCGCCGGGTACGACCCCATCGCCGACCGCGGCTCCGTCACACGCGTTCTGGGCGCGCAGCTCCAGGAGAACGAACTGCAACCGAAGATCACCGTGCAGGAGACACTCGAGCTGTACGCCGCCTGCTACCCGGACCCCGCCGACTGGCGCGTCCTGGCCGAGCGCCTCGGAATCACCGACAAGCTCCGCACGCGGTTCGCGAAGCTCTCCGGCGGCCAGAAGCAGCGTCTGTTCATCGCGCTCGCCCTGATCGGCAACCCCACTGTCGTCGTCCTGGACGAACTGACCACCGGGCTCGACCCGCGCGCCCGCCGCGACACCTGGCAGCTCATCGAGGACATCCGGGACAGCGGCGTCACCGTGCTGCTGGTCACGCACTTCATGGAGGAGGCCCAGCGTCTCTGTGACCGGATCGCCTTGATCGACAAGGGGCGGATCACCGCACTGGACACCCCCTCCGGGCTGATCGGGCGCACGGCGAGCGGCACGGAGATCTCCTTCAGGCCCTCCACGGCGCTGGATCTGCGGCGGTTGACGGCGCTGCCCGCGGCCGCGTCGGTGACGGAGAAGGACGGGCGGGTCGTCGTCAAGGGCACCGACGAGACCGTCAGCGCCGTGCTTTCGCTGCTCGCCGGACAGGGCATCACCGCCCACCAGCTCCGCGTCGTCGAAGCGAGCCTGGACGACGCCTACCTCAACCTGACCGGAGCGGACGCATGAGCACCATCACCCGCACCCGCCCGTCCGCCGTCAAGGGCAGCGCCACAGCCGTCCTGCGGGCCGAGGCACGTCTCTTCCTGCGTGAACCCGTCTCCTTCTTCTGGATGCTCGGCTTTCCCACGATCCTGCTGTGCATCCTGGGAGCCATCCCCTCCTTCCGGGAGCCCTCGACCGATATCGACGGCCTGCGTGTCGTGGACCTGTACGTCCCCATCGCCGTCCTGCTCGCCATGATCACGTCCGGTATCCAGACCATGCCGCCCGTCCTCACCGGCTACCGCGAGCGGGGCATCCTGCGGCGCATGTCCACCACCCCCGTGCGGGCGGGCTCCGTCATCGGCGCGCAGATCGTGCTGCACGGTGCCGCCGTGGCGGTCTCCGCGTCGCTCTCCCTCGCCGTGGGCCGGATCGTCTTCCATGTGGCCCTGCCCCGCCAGCTCCTCGGATACCTCGTGGCCTTCGTGCTCGCCACACTCGCCATCCTGGCGCTCGGCGCCACCGTCTCCGCCGTCAGCCGTACAGTCAAGATCACTCAAACGGTGGGCACAGTAGTGTTCTTCCCTTCGATGTTCACCGCCGGTGTCTGGCTGCCGGTGGCGGCCATGCCCGACGCTCTTCAGCGCATCGTGAGCCTGACCCCCTTGGGCGCCGCGGCGCAGGCCCTCGACGAGGCGGCCGCGGGACACTGGCCGAGTTGGACACACCTCGGGGTCACGGCGCTGTGGACGGTGCTGCTGATCGCCGCGGCCCGGCGCTGGTTCAGATGGGAGTAGTGCGCACCACATGACGACGACGGTCGAGGAGCGCTGGACGCAGTTCTTCCGGTACGGCCCCTACGCCCTGCTGGGCCTCGCCACACTCATCGGGGCCGCGGCGGCCGACCTGATGATGACCCGGCGGGAGATGTACGCCGGAGGAGCTCTGCTCCTGGCCGCGCTGGCCCTCCAGGTGTGGTGGACCCGGACCGAGCGGCGGCTGTCCGCGGCGAACACCACGGCGCTCACCGCGGCGGACTCCGCCGACGGCCGCGCCCCGGCCGAGAACGCCGTCGGCGTAACCGGCGCCGGTGAGAGCTTCGGCGCCCGGGGGCTGCCTGAGGGGACGACCGCGGGGCGGGTCTACTTCGCGCTGCGGACCGCCCTCGCCTTCGTCCTCACCTGGCTCAACCCCTTCTTCGCGATCTACGCCTGCCTCAGCTACTTCGATGCCGTGCGGCTGCTGCCGCCACGCGCCGCCCGGGCCGGGTTGGTGGTCACCGCCGTCATCATGGGGGGCTCCCAGTCCGGCGGCCTGCCGCCCCCCTCGCCGCTGAACTGGGTCGCCTTCGGCGTGCTGTTCATCCTGAACGCGGCGCTCGCCATCGTCTTCAGTCATCTCGGCTCCAAGGAGGGCGAGAGGGCCCAGGAGCGCGCCGAGACCATCGCCGCCCTGGAGAAGGCCCTCGCCGAGAACGCCGCCCTGCACGCCCAACTCGTCGTCCAGGCAAGGGAGGCGGGCATCGCCGACGAGCGCCGCCGCCTCGCCGCCGAGATCCACGACACCATCGCCCAGGGCCTGACCGGCATCATCGCCCAGCTCCAGGTGGTCGACTTCACCGCCGACCCGGACGTGGCCCGCAAACACCTGGGCCGTGCCCAAGCACTGGCCCGCCACTCCTTGAGCGAGGCCCGGCGCTCCGTGCAGAACCTCTCTCCGGCCGCTCTGGAACACGACACGCTTCAGGAGGCACTGAAGAAGACCGTCGCCGAGTGGTCCGAACGCACCGGTGTCACCGCCCGGTTCACCGTGACCGGCACCACCGAGCCGCTGCACGGCGAGGTCGCCGCCACCCTCCTGCGGATCGCGCAGGAAGCCCTCGCCAACACGGCCAAGCACGCCCGGGCCACTCGCGCGGGCGTCACCCTCTCCTACATGGATGACGAAGTCACCCTGGACGTACGGGACGACGGACACGGCTTCGACCCCCTGGCCGTCGCGCCGCGCACCGGCACGAGCACCGGCGGCTTCGGCCTCGGCGGGATGCGCGCCCGGGCCGAACGCATCGCGGGCACCGTCGCCATCGAGTCGGAGCCCGGCCAGGGCACCGCGATCAGTGCTCGCGTACCGTTGGTTCGCCATGGCTGACCAGAGAATCACCCTGCTGATCGTCGACGACCACCCCGTCGTACGGGACGGTCTGCACGGCATGTTCGCCTCCGATCCAGGCTTCGACGTCCTCGGCGAGGCCGCGGGCGGCGTCGAGGGAGTCGACCTCGCCCTGTCCCTCGATCCGGACGTCGTCCTCATGGACCTGCGCATGCCCGCCGGCAGCGGGGTCGAGGCGATCGCCGAACTCACCCGGCGCGGCGCCCGCGCCCAGGTCCTCGTCCTCACGACGTACGACACGGACTCCGACACGATCCCCGCGATCGAGGCGGGCGCCACCGGATATCTGCTCAAGGACGCGCCGCGCGAGGAGCTGTTCGCGGCGGTCCGCGCGGCCGCCGAGGGGCGTACCGTCCTGTCGCCCGCCGTCGCGTCCCGCCTCGTCTCCGCCGTCAGGAAGCCCGCCGTGCCCGCGGGCGAGGTGCTCTCCGCCCGCGAGCGCGAGGTACTCGCGCTGGTCGCCAAGGGCACGTCGAACCGTGAGATCGCCCGGGAGCTCTTCATCAGCGAGGCGACGGTCAAGACCCATCTGACCCATCTGTACGGCAAGTTGGGGGTGAGGGACCGGGCGGCCGCGGTGGCGGTGGCGTACGACCGCGGCATTCTGGGGTGAGCCCGCGCGCATGCGCCGTCGCCGACTCGCCTGGGAGCCGGGGCGTCGCGGGCCCCTCTCAGGCGCCGATGGGCGCCTTCGCCTCACGCTGCCCCACGGGGGCGGCCGCCGTCGCGGGGGATTCAGGCGCCGCCTCGGGTGCCGCCTCGGGTGCCGTCGCGGCGAAGCGCCGGGCCAGCACCGCGCAGACCATCAGCTGCATCTGGTGGAAGACCATCAGCGGCAGCACCGCCAGGCTCGCCTGCGCCCCGAACAGCACGCTCGCCATCGGCAGCCCGGACGCCAGGCTCTTCTTCGACCCGGCGAAGACGATCGCGATCCGGTCCTCGCGGTTGAAGCCGAGCCGCCGGGAGCCGTGCCAGGTGAGCGTGAGCATCGCCGCGAGCAGCACCGCCTCGACGGCCAGCAGCGCGCCCAGCCGCGCCGGGGTCACCGTGTGCCAGATGCCCCGGACCATGCCCTCGCTGAAGGCGGCGTAGACGACCAGCAGGACCGAGGTGCGGTCGAAGTAGCCGAGGACCTTGCGGTGGCGGGCGATGAAGCCGCCGACCCAGGGGCGGAGCAGTTGCCCGGCGAGGAAGGGCGCCAGCAGCTGGAGGGCGATCTTCAAGATCGAGTCCGCCGAGATTCCGCCGCCCGCGCTGCCCAGCAGCAGCGCGGCCAGCAGCGGGGTGACGACGATGCCGACCAGGCTGGAGAAGGAGCCGGCGCAGATGGCGGCCGGGACATTGCCGCGGGCGATCGAGGTGAAGGCGATCGAGGACTGGACTGTGGAGGGCACCAGGCACAGGAAGAGCAGCCCGGTGTAGAGCGGATGCGTCAGCACATACGGCACCAGTCCGCGGGCGGCGATACCGAGCACCGGGAAGATGACGAAGGTGCAGGCCAGCACGGTCAGATGGAGGCGCCAGTGGCGCATTCCGTCCAGCGCCTCGCGGGTGGAGAGCCGCGCGCCGTACAGGAAGAAGAGAAAGGCGATGGCGACGGTGGTCGCCCCGTCCGCGACGGTCGCGGCCCGCCCGCTCGCGGGCAGCAGCGCGGCGAGGCCGACGGTGCCGATCAGGGTGAGGATGAACCAGTCCAGAGGGAGCCAGGACGGAAGCGTGATCTTACGGCGGCGCATGTGCTCTCTTTCCGGACGGTGCCCTCCCCAGCATCCTCTTGATCACGACTATCGGGAATCCCACTGACCGCTCTGACTGTCATCGCATTCCGTGATGACCGCGGCTTACACTTGCGGTGTGTACGACCCGTCCCAGCTGCGCACCTTCCTCACGGTGGCCCAGACGCTGAGCTTCACCCAGGCCGGCCACCGCCTCGGCCTGCGCCAGTCCACCGTGAGCCAGCATGTGCGCAAGCTCGAGGACGCGGTCGGCCGGCCGCTGTTCGCGCGGGACACCCATGGGGTGGAGCTGACCGAGGACGGCGAGGCGATGCTGGGCTTCGCCCGGACGATCCTGGAGGCGAACGAGCGGGCGGCGGACTGGTTCCGGGGCACCCGGCTGCGCGGGCGGCTGCGCTTCGGCGCGTCGGAGGACTTCGTCCTGACCCGGCTGCCCCAGATCCTGGAAGGCTTCCGCCGCGACCACCCCGAGGTGGACCTGGAGCTGACCGTCGAGCTGTCGGGCACGCTGCACCAGCGGCTGGCGGCGGGGAAGCTGGATCTGGTGCTGGCCAAGCGGTCCGAGGAGCGGCCGGGCGGCCGGCTGGTGTGGCGGGACAAGCTGGTGTGGATCGGCGCGGAGCGGCTGCGGCTCGACCCCGACCGCCCGCTGCCGCTGATCGTCTTTCCGCCGCCGGGCCTCACCCGCGCCCGTGCGCTGGAGGTGCTGGAGCGGCACGGCAGGCCCTGGCGGATCGTATGCACGAGCGGCAGTCTCAACGGGCTGGTCGCCGCGGCGCGCGCGGGCCTGGGGGTCATGGCGCACACCCGCGGTCTGATCCCGCCGGGGCTGGCGCGGATCCCGGACCGGGCCGGGCTGCCCGATCTGGGGCCGGTGGAGTTCGTGCTGCTGGACGGGGAGCGGCAGCGGGACTCCGCGGCCCATGCCGCGGCCGACCGGCTGGCCGCCGCGATCCTGGCGGGGCCGGTGCCCTGACGACCCTCCCATCTGTGCCCCGATGGGAGAGATTCGGTGGAGATAGCCGTCACACATGAGCCGCACAACGGGCTGATAGCCCCAGATCAGATACGGTCGCGGCGCTGTGCGGAGAGCTTCAAGGAGCCAGTCATTGCGCGAGTTCACCGTCCCCCCGTTGACGAGCCCTCCGCAGGCCGGAGGACTGGCGGATGCTGTCTTCGAGCATGCCGAGACGGATCCGGACCGGGTGGCTCTGGGGCGCAGAACCGCCGACGGCCAGTGGCTCGATGTGTCCGCGGGCGAGTTCCGTGACCAGGTGCTGGGGCTCGCCAAGGGGCTGCTGGCCCAGGGCGTGCGCTTCGGCGACCGCGTCGCCATCATGTCCCGCACCCGCTACGAGTGGACGCTGTTCGACTTCGCGCTGTGGTCCCTGGGGGCGCAGAGCGTGCCGATGTACCCCACCTCCTCCGCCGAGCAGGTCTTCTGGATGCTGTACGACGCGGAGGTCTCCGCCTGTGTCGTGGAGCACGAGGACCACGCGATGACGGTCGGCTCGGTGATCGGGCGGCTGCCGATGCTGACCCGGCTGTGGCAGCTGGACGCGGGCGCGGTGGACCAGCTGACCGCGGCCGGGGCGTCGATGGACGACGAGGTGGTGCACCGCCACCGCAAGGCGCTCCAGCCCGAGAACCCGGCGACCATCGTCTACACCTCGGGCACCACGGGCCGTCCCAAGGGCTGTGTCATCAGCCACGCCAATCTGATGGCCGAGTGCGACAACGTGGTCGCCCGCTACGAGGAGGTCTTCCACTCCAAGCGGGGCGACGAGGCCGCGACGCTGCTGTTTCTGCCGCTCGCGCATGTCTTCGGCCGGATGGTCGGGGTCGCCGCGATCCGCGGCCGGGTGAAACTGGCCCACCAGCCGAGCCTCACCGCGGCCGCGCTGCTGCCCGATCTCCAGTCGTTCCGGCCGACGTTCTTCCTGGCCGTGCCGTACATCTTCGAGAAGGTCTTCGCGGCGGCGCGCAGAAAGGCCGAGCTGGAGGGGAGGCTCGGCCCCTTCGACAAGGCCGTGGACGTCGCGGTGCGGTACGCGGAGGCGCAGGAGGCCCGGGCGTTCGGCATCGGTCCGGGGCCGAGCGCCTCGCTGCGCATGCAGCACCAGTTCTTCGACAAGGTGGTCTACAGCAAGGTGCGAGCGGCGATGGGCGGCCGGGTCCGGCACGCCTTCTCGGGCGGCTCGGCGATGGAGCGGCGGCTCGGACTGTTCTTCGCGGGCGCGGGCGTCATGATCTTCGAGGGGTACGGGCTGACCGAGACCACCGCGGCGGCCGTGGCCAATCCGCCGGACCGGCCACGCTTCGGCACGGTGGGCGTGCCGCTGCCGGGCACCACCGTGCATATCGCGGACGACGGCGAGGTGCTGCTCTCCGGCGACCAGGTCTTCGAGGGCTATCTCACCGACCGCAAGGCGACCGACGCCGTGCTGCGGGACGGCTGGCTCGCCACCGGTGACCTGGGCACCCTGGACGACGACGGCTATCTGACCATCACCGGGCGGAAGAAGGAGGTCCTGGTGACCTCCAGTGGCAAGACCGTCTCGCCGGTGGTGCTGGAGGAGCGGGTCAGAGCGCATCCGCTGGTCGCGCAGTGCATCGTCGTGGGCAATGACCGGCCGTATGTGGCGGCGCTGGTGACGCTGGACGCCGAGGCGGTCGCGCACTGGCTGGCGATGCGGGGACGGCCGGAGCTGCCCGCGAAGGAGCTGGTCCGCGAGCCGGATCTGGAGTTGGAGATCCGGCGGGCCGTGATCGCCGCCAACACGCTGGTTTCGCAGGCCGAGTCGATTCGTACGTTCCGGATACTTGCCGCTCAGTTCTCGGAGGAGCATGGTCTCCTGACGCCTTCACTGAAATTGAAGCGGAAGGCGATCGAGCAGGCGTATGCCGTAGAAATCGAGGCGCTCTACCATTCCTGAGCCGCAAAGGGGGCACGGAAATGATCGACATCATTCTCCCCGAACTTCCCGAGCGCGAGCTGGCACTGGTATCCGAGGAATTCTCCCGGCCTTCGGGCCATGTCCCGCCCCGGGCCGCCGCGGCCCCCGCCCTGACGGGGCGGGTCGCGCTGGGCGGGCCACTGTCCGTACCGGTGACGACGGAACTCGTCGGCCGGGTGCCGGAGCTGAAAGCCTATGTGGAATCGGAGGCCAACAAGACCGACAAGGCAGGCAGCGCGGCCTACCACTTAGTGCATTTTTCGGTCAGCTGCGCACAAGAAACAGCCAATCCTCAACTTCATACGGTCAATCTCGATCTGACACTCTCGGCCGATCCGGCCGGAAACCGCCGGGCCGCCTTTCAGCCGGTGGCCTGGTCCATGACACCGCTCCAGCTCAGCGCGGCGGTCCGGGCCGGCGGACCGGCCCACCTCGGGCCGCGGCTGGGGTTCGTGCGACAGGACCGGACCGCGCCGGGCGCCCGGGTCTGGCTGGAGGCGCGGCGCGAGCTGCGGTCCGACCCGGGCTGGGAGATCCGCCGCACCCCCACGGCCGGAATCGGCGGCACCTACCGGCTGGCCATGGTGGTGCGGGCGCCGCGCGCCACGGTCAGCCGGGCGGCGGTCGAGGTGGGCGCGACCGTCCGCGAAGGGCATGTGCTGCGGCGGTTCCGGGCGGAGCTCCCGGAGCCGCTGCTGCTGAGCGCGGTGTGACGGGGCCGGGCCCGATGTGACGCGCGGGCCGGGGACGGCCCGCTGCGGGTGCCGGCCGCGGCTTACGCGCCGTGCAGCGCGCCGCGCGCGGCGCGCTGCACGGTGGACCGGTGTCCGGCCTCGGCGGTGGCCTTCGCGGCCGAGCCTGAGCGGGAACACGGGAACACCGGAGGCGGCTGGGAGTGTGGCGCGGGGGCGCGCCGGGAAGCAACGGTCGTAGCGGCCGAACGGGAATGCGACTCGGCCGTCGCTCGTTCACTCTGAAGACGTACCCACCCGTATTCGACGTAAGGATCGACCGCTCGTGAGCCAGGTCCCCTTCATCACCCTCAGCAACGGCGTCCGGATGCCCCAGCTCGGCTTCGGCGTCTGGCAGGTCCCGGACGACGAGGCGGCCGTTGCCGTCAGCACGGCCCTCGAGGCCGGGTATCGCAGCATCGACACCGCCGCGATCTACGGCAACGAGGAGGGCACGGGAAGGGCCATCGCGGAGTCGGGCATCGCGCGCGACGAGCTGTTCGTGACCACCAAGCTCTGGAACGCCGACCAGGGCTACGACTCCACCCTGCGCGCCTTCGACGCCTCGCTGTCCAAGCTCGGCCTCGACCAGGTCGACCTGTATCTGATCCACTGGCCGCGGCCGGCGGTCGACAAGTACGTGGACAGCTGGAAGGCGATCGAGAAGATCCACGCCGAGGGCCGCGCCAGGGCCATCGGGCTCTCCAACTTCCACCCGTCCCACATCCAGCGGCTGCTCTCGGAGACCGAGGTCGCCCCGGTGATCGACCAGGTCGAGCTGCACCCGCAGCTCCAGCAGTCGGAGCTGCGCGCCTTCAACGCCCGGCACAACATCGCCACCGAGGCGTGGTCCCCGCTCGGCCAGGGCAAGGGCCTGCTGGAGGACGCCCGGCTCGCGGCCATCGCCGAGAAGCACGGCAAGTCCCCGGCGCAGGTGGTGCTCCGCTGGCATCTGGACCTGGGCAATGTGGTGATCCCCAAGTCGGTCACGCCGTCCCGCATACAGGAGAACATCGACGTGTTCGACTTCGAGCTGGACGCCCAGGACCTCGCCGCGATCGACGCGATGGACTCCGGCAACCGCCTCGGCCCCGACCCGGAGACCTTCAACCTGGTGTGACGCCCCGCCCCCGCGCCGCCCCGAGCGCCCCCGCCCCCGTCCTCTCCGAGTGCGGACGGGGGCGTTCGCGCAACCTCCCGTTGGCGGCGGCTGTTCGGGTGGGATCCGCGCCCGCCGCCCGCCGCCGCGGCCTGCGGGGCCGGGCGCCGGGCCCCTCCGGCGGCGGGCCCGGGGGCGGGCCCGGGGGTGGTCGTGCCGGGTGTTTCCGCGCGGCGCAACCGGGGAGACCGGACGGGCGCGCGGCCCGTGTCGTACCGGCTTACGTTGACGCAAGCCCCCACGACACGAGGAGACACCCCGATGCTCCGCAGTCACAGACCTGCCCTGACCGCTGGTTGTGCCATCGCCATCGCCGCTCTCTCCCTGACCGCCATACCCGCCGCCGCGGCCCCCGGCCCCACCGCCGAGACCACCGCCGGAGTCCCCGCCGAAGTCCCCGCCGAAATGCTCGACTCGATGCGGCGCGACCTCGGCCTCACGGCCGACGAGGCGAGGGCCCGGATCACCAACGAGTACCGGGCGGGCACGGCCACCCCGGCCCTCCGCCAGAGCCTCGGGACCGCCTTCGGCGGCGCGTGGGTGACCGGCAAGACCGCCGAGCTCACGGTCGCCACCACCGATCAGGGCCGGCACGGCGTCATCACCGCCGCCGGCGCCAAGGCCGTGACGGTCAGCCACAGCCTGGACGACCTGACCGCCGCGAAGGACGCCCTGGACCGCACGGCCGAGCAGCGCGCCTCGACGGCCGCCTCCGTCTGGTACGTCGATGTGAAGACCAACAGCGTCGTGGTCCAGTCGACCGACCTCGCCAGGGCCTCCGACTTCGTCGCCGCCAGCGGCGTGGCCCCCGGCGTCGTACGGATCGTGGAGTCCGACGAGCAGCCGCAGCCGCTGGACGATGTGCGCGGCGGCGAGGCGTACTACATCAACGGCACCGCGCGCTGCTCGATCGGGTTCTCGGTGACGAAGGGCTCCCAGGGCGGCTTTGTCACCGCGGGCCACTGCGGCGAGGCGGGCGCCACCACCACCGGCGTCAACCGCACCGCCCAGGGCACCTTCCAGGCCTCCCGCTTCCCCGGCAACGACTACGCCTGGGTGTCGGTCAACACCGACTGGAAGCCCACCCCCGCGGTGCTCGGCCCCGGCGGCGCGATCGTCACGGTCGCCGGCTCCCAGCAGGCGCCGGCGGGCTCCTCCGTCTGCCGCTCCGGCTCGACGACCGGCTGGCACTGCGGCACGATCGAGCAGCTCGACACCAGCGTGCGCTACGCCGAGGGGCTGGTCAGCGGGTTGTCCCGGACCACGGTGTGCGCCGAGCCCGGCGACTCCGGCGGCTCGTACATCTCCGGCAGCCAGGCCCAGGGCGTCACCTCCGGCGGCTCCGGCGACTGCACGGCCGGCGGCACCACGTACTTCCAGCCGGTGAACCCGATCCTCTCGGCGTACGGCCTCGCCCTCACCACGGGTTGAGGCCCCGCCCCCGTCCGGCGGTCCGCCCGGGTCCGTGTCCGCTCGTATGCGGCGACGGACCCGGGCGGTGCCCGGTCACCGGGGCTTGACGGCCGCGTGGACGGTGAACGCGCTCAGCCAGAACACATCCGGCCGGCGCAGCACGCCCGCCTCGTCGTCGGGGTCGATGAGCCGCCCGAGCGTGGCGCGGTCGGTCGCGTCGAGGCGGTCGGCCAGCCGCTCGTGCAGGCGGGCCAGCTCGATGTGCAGCATCTCGCGGGCCGGGGCGTCCAGCGGTGCGGGGTGGTCGACCAGGAAGGTACGGCTGCGGGCCCCGGTCAGCCCGGCCGCCCCGAGCATGGCGGGCCAGTCCTCGACGATCTCCTTGGCGCCGGGCAGCTCCGCCCGCATCTCGGTGAACCCCTCGTCCTGCACGGCGTCGATCCGGGCCAGCAGGCCGGGGCGGCCGATGCCGATGTCGCGGGGCAGCGCGCGCAGCGGCAGCCCGCCCTCGGACACGGCCAGCACCCCGCCGGGGCGCAGCGCGGCGGCGAGCCCGTCGAGGGCTCCCTGCTGGTCCCCCAGGTGGTGCACCGCCTTGCTGGACCAGATCAGATCCGCCTCGCCCATGTCGGCCAGCCCGTCGGGCAGCTCGGCCAGGTGGGTCCGTACGCGGTCGGCGACCCCGAGCCGCTCGGCGCGGGCATGGGCGCGCTCCAGCAGCTCCGGGGTGCCGTCGACGGCCACGACCTCGGCGTCGGGGAAGGCGCGGGCGAACAGGCAGGTGGCGCCGCCGGGCCCGCTGCCCACGTCGAGCGCGCGGCGCACGGGCACGGCGAGGAGCCCGCGCAGCCACTCGGCGGTCTCCTCGAGGGCGGGGGTGTTGAGGTCCGCGTTCTTTTCGAGGAGCGTTCCGAAGACGGCCCAGTCGACGGCGTGCGAGGCGTCGCCGTGGGCGTGGCCGCCGGGCTGGTGGTGGGCGTGGTCGTCGTGGGTGTGCGGGTGTCGGGTCATACGAGGAGCCTGCCCCCGCCCCCGAGCCACCGGCAAACATACTTGCCGGTTCGGCAATCAGGCCCGCCGCGCACCGGCTAGGCGACGCCCTGTGCGCGGGCGATGTCCTCGATGCGGTGGGCGAGCCGGAGGTCGAGTTCGGTCACCTTGCCGCCGACGCTGTGGGTGTTCACCGAGACGCCGACCTTGTTGTAGCCGAGGGTCAGATCGGAGTGGTGTCCCAGCTCCTCCTGCGCCTCGGCGACCTCGGCCACCAGGCGGGCCGCGGCCGGGTGGCCCGGGAAGGAGTAGCCGCGCACCAGCAGGTCGTCCCGCAGCGACCAGCCGGGGAGGTCCGCGAGGCCCCGCTCGATCTCCTCGTTCGACAGCGGCTCGACGGCCATGGCGCCTCCCTTTCGTCGCGACTGGTCCCACCCTCCCACGCGCCCCTCCGACCACCCGCGAGGCCGGCGGCACGTGTTCGGTTACGGTCGGGGTATGACGACTGCCGTGACTGCCCCGGGGGTGGGCTCGCTGCTGCGCGAATGGCGGGACCGGCGGCGCATCAGCCAGCTCGAACTCGCGCTGCGCGCCGACTCCTCCGCCCGCCACATCAGCTTCATCGAGACCGGGCGGGCCAGGCCCAGCCAGGAGATGGTGCTGCGCCTCGCCGAACACCTGGACGTGCCCGTACGCGAGCGCAACGCCCTGCTGATCGCGGCGGGTTACGCACCGCACTACTCGGAGACCTCGTTGGACGACCCCTTGATGGGCCCGCTGCGCGAGGGGATGGAGCGGCTGCTGACGGCCTACGACCCGTACCCCGCGATCGTCGTGGACGGCACGTATCACGTGGTGGCGGCGAACCGGGCCATGGCCGCGGTGCTCGAGGGGGTCGCGGAGCACCTTCTCCAGCCGCCGATGAACGCGATGCGCATCACCCTGCACCCGGACGGGCTGGCCCCGCGGATCCGCAATCTGCGCGAGTGGCGCGGCCATCTGCTGGAGCAGATGGAGCGGCAGCTGGCGCTGATGCGCTCCTCGCCGCTGCGGGAGCTGTACGAGGAGGTCAGCGCCTATCCGGTGGGCGCGGGGGGCCGGGAGGAGGCGGCCGTGGGCGGGGACCAGGCGCCGTTCGCGCTGCCGATGGTGATCGAGCACGCGGGAGAGGTGCTGTCGTTCGTGTCCACGATCACGACCTTCAACACCCCCATGGACGTCACCGTCTCCGAGCTGGCCATCGAGACCCTGCTCCCGGCCGACCCGGAGACGGCGCAGGCCCTGCGGCGGCTCATGCCGTAGGGGCCGCCGGGACCCGGTCCAGGAAGCCGAGGACGGAGCGGATCCGGCCGTCCTCGGCCAGGGTGATCACATCGGACCCGGCGACCGGCGCGGAGCCGTCGGCCGTGGACACCAGCTCCCAGGTGAAGCGGGCGGTGTCGTGGTGGCCGTCGACGGTCCCGGTGTGCTGGAAGACAAAGCCGGGGAACTGCTCCTGGGCCCCGGCGATGACCGCCGCGAGCTGGTCGTGGCCGCTGACGGCGGCGAGCGGGTCGGTGTAGCCGCCGTCCTCGGTCCAGGCGGCGGCGACGGCCTTGGCGCGGGCCTCGGCGCCGGTCGCGTTCCACGCCTCGAAGTAGCGGGCGACGGCGGTCTCGTACTGCGACTGGGCGGTCATGGCAGGGCGCTCCTCATTGTGTGAATTCCACTGGTGGGCCGGGTCCCGAGCCGGAGTGCGCCGGCCCGGAACCCGATGCCTCCACCCTGCCGCCGACGGCTCGCCCGGTCGATTACCCGCCAGGTAATGACGACGGCCCGGCTCAGGACAGCGCCGACCATGCCTCCTCGACCAGGTCCGCGACCTTGTTCGGCTGGTTGGACACGCCGCTGCCGGCCGTACGGACCTGGACGGTCAGCCCGGCGCCGGTGCGCTGGCAGTAGGTGACGTGCACGGAGTCCGCGGTGGGTTCGGATCCCTCCATGGTGGGCTGGTTGTAGAGCACGCACGAGACATCGCCGATGGTCTTGAGCTCGTCGGGCGCCTTGGCCAGACCGAGCCGCTTCGGGTCCGCGTAGAGGACGTACGGCTCGGGGGCGCGGCTGCGGACCGCGATCAGCGTCGCGGTCGTCTGGAAGTCCTTGTCGACATACTGCTTCACCACGGCGGCGGCACCGCCGTACGCCTTGGACACCCGCTCACCGCTCAGGCGCGCCTCCTCGGCGAGCTGTTCGGCCGTCTTCTCGCCCTTGGCGCCGTTGGACTCGCGCTGGGCGTCCACGAGGGGTCTGAGCCCGTCGAGCTTCGCGGGGGCGCTGAGCTCGCCCCCGCCGCCCCCGCCGCCGAAGCCCCCGCCGTCGTCGTCCGAGAGCAGCGCGGGTATGCCGGCCGCGGCGAGCCCGACCACGAGGCCGATGGCCGCGGTGACCAGCGGATTGCGCAGCGAGAACCGTCCCTGTCGCGGGACCGGAACCGGGGCCGGGGCCGCGGCGGGGGCCGCGGCGGGGGCGAGGGCCGGGTGCGGTATCGGCTGCGGCGGGAAGCCCGCGGGCTGCGGGGGAAGTCCCTGGGGCTGAGGGGGCGTCGGCGGCTGGTGCTCAGTCATGTCGGCCTCAAGGTTTCTCACGAGTCGTCACCTATGTGTCGGTCCATCATTCTGGCCCAGCCGACCGGATCTTGAGCCTGGTAGACACTGTCTACTCTTCCTGGTAGACAGTGTCTATGAGCGAACACGACACGGGGCTGCGATCCCGTCTGATCGAGGTCGGCGTCGATCTGGTGACCAGGGAGGGGATGGCGTCCCTGTCGCTGCGGGAGATCGCCCGCAGAGCCGGGGTGTCCCACGGCGCCCCGCGCCGCTACTTCCCCACCCACCTGGCGCTGTTGTCCGCGATCGCCCGGCAGGGCTTCGGCGCGCTGGCCGCGCAGGTCGCCGAGGCGGTCGGGGACGGCAAGGCCGCGCCGCGCGCCCAACTGATGGCGCTGAGCCGGGTCTACCTCGACTTCGCGCTCACCAACCGCGGCATGTTCGAGCTGATGTTCCGCCATGACCTGCTGGAGAGCGACCACCTCGGCCTCCGGGACACCAGCCTGCCGCTCTTCGAGGTGCTGGTCGACCTGGTCGCCCGGGCGCGGCCGGCGGCCGACGCGGCGCCCCAGGTCGTCGCGGGCGCGCTGTGGGCCAATCTGCACGGCATCGTCCAGCTGTGGGGCTGGGGCAGCCTCCAACTCGCCACGGGCGCCGACGACGTCGAGCCGCTGCTGCGCGCCGCGCTGGACGCACACCTGGGGCCTGAGCGGTCGTGAACGCCTCACGGCACCGCCTCTTCACGCTCGTCGGCAGTGTCGCCGGGGCCGCGATCGTGGCCCTGGACGGCACCGTGCTGACCATCGCGCAGCCCGCCATGCGGCGGGATCTGCACGCCTCGTTCACCGCGGTGCAGTGGACCAGCACCGGCTATCTCATCGCGGTGGCCGGCCTGCTCGTCTTCGCCGGGCGCCTGGGCGACCGCTACGGCCACCAGCGGCTGTTCGCGGTCGGCACGCTGGGCTTCGCCGCCACGTCGGCGGGCATCGGCCTGGCGCCCGGGGTCGGCTGGGTGATCGGCCTGCGGGTCGCCCAGGGGGTGTTCGGGGCGCTGCTGCAACCGGCCACGCTCGGGATGCTGCGGGCCGCGTATCCGCCGGACCGGATCGGCATGCCCATCGCCCTGCGCACCAGCGCCATCGGGGTGGCGGCCGCCGCCGGCCCGCTGGTCGGCGGGGCGCTGACGGATCAATTGGGCTGGCGCTCCGTCTTCTTCCTGACCGTGGCGCCGGCGCTGCTGATCGGCGTCCTGGCGCTCGTCGTCCGGATCCCGGAGCCGAAGCGGGCCGCCGGGGAGAAAACGTCCCGGCTGCCGCTCGATCTGCCCGGCGCCCTCCTCCTCGCGGTGGCCCTGGCATCCCTGGTGCATACGCTCGTCGCGCTGCCGGAGGCCGGCTGGACGGCGGCCACCGCGCTCGGGGCCCTCGCCACGGCGGCGGCGGGAGCCGCGTTCGTCCGGCACGGGCGGCGCGCCGCGCACCCCCTGCTGCCGCCGGGCGTGCTGCGGGCGGCGGCCGTCGCCCCGGCGCTCGGGATCCTGGTGGCGGCGTCGGCCGCGGTGTTCGGGACCCTGTTCGTCGCCACGTACTTCCTCCAGGACGTGCTCGCGCTCGACCCGCTGGCCAGCGGGGTCAGGGCGCTGCCGCTGCCCGCCATGATGGTGCTGGGCGCGCCGGTCTGTGCCCTGCTGCTGCGCCGGTACGGGCCCCGCCCGACGGCCGTGGCGGGGATGGCGCTGCTCGCCCTCGGCGTGCTGCTGTTCTCCCGGCTCGGCCCGGAGCCCACGGCCCTGGCGATCGGCGGCTGCTTTCTCGCGATCGGCGCCGGATTCGCCGCGGTGATGGTCACCGCGACGGCCGTGGTCGTCCGCCAGGCTCCGGCGGAGCACGCCGGGGTGGCGGGCGGGCTTCAGCAGACCGCGATGAACATCGGCCCGGCGCTGGGCGTCGCCGCGGCCACCATGCTCATGGCGCTCACGACGATGGGCGCCGCGCTGTCGGTCCTGGCGGCCGTCGCCGCGGCCGGGGCGCTGCTCGCCGCCGGGCTGCCCCGGTCAGGCGGCCGAGCCGGCGGCGCTCCCGCCGGCCGGGGGCCCGCCGTCCGCGCGGGCGGTCTCCGCGGGGGCCTGGGAGCCGGTCCGGCCGGCGGCGCGGCGGGCGGCCATCAGCACGTAGACCAGCACACCGGCGAAGAGGAAGAGCGTGCCCTGGTAGACGGCGGCGTATCCGGCGCCCGCGACCAGCCAGAAGGAGAAGCCGAAGCCGAGCAGCGCGAGTAGCAGGTCCCGGGCGAAGCGGCCGGGGCGCACCTCGTCCCGGCGCCCGGTCAGCAGGAAGTGGACCTGGGCGCCGGCGGCCAGCAGATACGGGACGGTGGCCGAGAAGGTGGTGATCAGGACGAGGGTCTCGAAGACCCCGTCCGAGCCCGAGGTGTAGTTGACCACGGTGAGCAGCGAGGCGAGGGCGGTGCCGACGAGCACCCCGAAGGTCGGCACCCCGCGCCGCTTGGCGGCGAACGCGGCGGGGAAGAGCCCGTCGCGGGCGGCGGCGTACGGGGCCTGGGCGCTCATCAGGATCCAGCCGTTGAGCGCGCCGACGATGGACACCACGGCGGCCAGCGCGATCAGGGTGCCGCCCCAGGTGCCGCCGAACATGGCGTCGACGGCGTCGGAGAAGGGGGCGGTCGAGTTCACCAGGTCCCGGTGGGCCACGGTGCCGAAGACCGACAGCGTGCCGACGAGGTAGACCACGGCGGCGCCCACGGTGCCCAGCACGCTGGCCCGCCCGACGTTGCGCTCCGGGTCGTGCACCTCGCCCGCGCTCATCGACGCCGACTCGACGCCCACATAGCTGTAGAGCAGGATCGCGGCCGCCGCCGAGAGCCCGCCGACCGCGCTGCCGCCGCCCGCGTTGAACGGGCCGAGGTTGTGCGGGTCGAAGAAGAACAGCCCGGCGACGGCGACGAAGAGCAGCGGCACGAACTTCAGCACCGTCGAGACGATCTGCACCGCGCCGACCCAGCGGGTGCCCGCCAGGTTCGCGAGCGCCGGGAGCCACAGCGCGAGCAGCGCCACGGCCAGGTCCACGCCCTTGGACTGGTGCCCGGGGGCCAGCACATGGACGTAGCCGACGGCCGCCACCGCGAGCGCCGCGTTGCTCACCCAGGTCATGGTCCAGTACGACCAGGCGGACAGAAACCCCGCGAAGTCACCGAACGCCGCGCGCGCGTAGACATACGGCCCGCCGGTGCGCGGATCGCGCTCCGCCAGCCGGCCGAAGACGAGCGCGAGCGCGACCGCGCCGACGGTCAGGACGACGAAGGCGAGCAGGCTGACGGTGCCGTACGGGGCGACGGAGGCGGGCAGCAGAAAGATGCCGCCACCGATGATGTTGCCCATGACGAGCGCGGTCGCCGTGGGCAGGCCGAAGCGGCGGGCGGGGTGCGGGTCATGCATTCCGCCATGGTCGGGGAATGCGCACGATGCGCAAAATCACCGGGTTTTGTCCGGCATGGGCGGCGGGGCCGCCGGAGATGCTGCGGTGACGCCCCCGGACCGCCGTGATTCCTCGCCCGCCTGGCGCGGGATCTGCGGCCCGTCCGCCTCCCGCAGCCAGCGCCGCAGCACGGTGTGCACCCGCTCGGCGCCCACCAGCTCCTCCCCCGGCCGGGTGGGCGGGCTGAGCTCGATGGGCCACAGCAGAAAGGGGTGGCTCTGCGCCCCGCCGAGCCCGCCGTGCGAGCCGATCTGTCCCTCGAAGGCGTGCACCTCGCCGGTGGCCGGGTCGTACGCGGAGTTGACCATGATGTCGGGGGCGTTCGGGAAGCGCGCGGTGCGCCGCACGGCGGCCGCGGCGCCGTCCCCGAAGGCCGCGAGCGGGCTGCGTCCCACGATGCGGCCGGTGTCGAGATGGTGCTCGGCGCCGTCGGCGCCCAGCACCACCGCGCCGTGCCGCTCGGACCGTACGAGCAGAAAGCCCACCCCGGGGTGGTCGGCGAGGGTGCCCAGCAGCGCGGGGTGGCGGCGGTCCATCTCCTCGCGGCTCATCCGGCCCGGTACGTCGGGGAAGGACACAAGACCCAGGTTGCCGGAGGCCAGCACCACCGGGTCGGAGGGACCGCACGCGTCGCCGTCCGGCTCGGGCCGGCGCAGCGCGGCGCGCGCCGCCTCGCGCGCCTCCGCACCGGTGGGCGTACGCCCGGCCTGCCGGGGCACGGTCAGTCCGCAGCCGGCCCGCACCAGGTCCTCCAGGGTGAGGCCGTAGGCGCCGGCGAAGGTCGCGCCGGGGCTCTGCCCGTGGTCGGAGAGCAGCACGATGCGGTAGTCGCGCGGCGCGTGCTCGACGACCTTGGCGATCAGCGCGACACAGCGGTCGAGGCGGCGCAGCACCTGGTGGGTGTCGCGGCTGCGCGGCCCGGAGTGGTGGGCCACCTCGTCGTAGGCCACCAGGTCGGCGTAGATGGCGGTGCGCCCGGACAGGATGTCGCCCATCACCGCGGCGACCACCACATCCCGCTCCACGACGGTGGCGAAGGCGCGGATCAAGGGGTACAGCCCGCCGCGTCCCACGCGCGGCGCCGAGCGTCTCAGCCTGGCGCGCGCCGCCTGGCCGAGCTCGCGGAAGACCTCGGCGAGGAAGGAGCCGGCGGTGCGGGTCGCGTTCGCGGGGTCCCTGAAGTACGCGAAGTAGCCGCTCCGGGAGCGGTTGTGCCTGCCGCGGCGGGCCGCCACCGAGAGCACCAGCGCCAGCTCCTCGGCGCCGCCGGTGAACAGGTTGCCGCGGCTGGCCCCGTCGACGGTGAGCAGCCCCCCGTCGCCGGTGCGGGCCGCGGCCCGGCGCTGCAACTCGGCCGCGCTGGTCGGCCGGTTGCTGACCATCACCTGGCGGGTCTGCTTCTCGTACCAGCGGAAGGCGGGCACGTCCTCGTTGGAGCCGTGCAGAATGCCGAGCTGGCTGGCGCCGGTCTGGCTGGACCAGTCGGTGCGCCAGGGGGTGAGCGTATGGGTGGTGTCCACCCAGCTCGCGAGGGTCGGCATGAGCGGCGGCCGGTTTCCGCGGTCGCACACCGCGTCCCGCAGCACATCGTGTCCCACGCCGTCTATCTGGAGGAACACCGTCCCGGGCGGCTGCGGCCCGCCGCCAGGACCACCCAGCCGGCGGCGTCGGCGGTCCGCGAGCCGCGCGAGCCGGCGGCGGTAGGCGCCGTCGTCCCGTACGGCCAGGAAGGTGCTGGTCGCCGAGGACGCGGCGGACATCACGGCCGCGACCACCACGGCGGTCTCGGGCTCGGCCGCGCCGCGCCCGTCCGGGATCAGGCTCAGCGCGATCAGCAGCAGTGAGCCGTTGAGCACGAACACCAGCAGGCCGAGCACGAAGGCGGGCACCAGCAGCAGGGCCCGCACGAGCAGCGGCCACACCAGCGCGCTGAGCAGGCCGAAGGCCCCCGCTCCGCTCGCGGCGGTGATCGCGACACGGGTCGCGCTGTCACCGTCGGCGGACTGGAGCCGGAAGTCGGGCAGGATCGCCGCGAGCGCCAGCATGGTGAGCGTGGACACCGCCCATACCGCGATCACTCGCAGCAGGGCCGCGCCCACGGTTTTCCATCGGGGCATCTGCACGCCGCACCAACCTCGTGTTCCTGGCCCGCTCGACACGCGCGGGCCGTCCCCCAGCCTGTCACAGCGGATTTCGGGCCCGGCCGGTGCCGTTTTCCCGCCCGTCGCCGTCTCTCTATAAGAATTTCGTTCATTGATATGGACACGCCATGCGGGCGGGCCTACCGTGACTCTTGGTCTAGACCATGATCCCTTGACTGGAGGTGATGATCACATGCCCGCGTTACGCATCAGGACGCTCCTCGCCGTCGCCGCGCTCGCGGCGGCGCTGACGGGCGTGGCTCCGGGGACACCCGCGCCCGCCGTACAGTCGCCGACGGACGGCTGGCAGCAGAAGTCCTTCACCTACGCCATGCACAAGCCGTGGAACCTGGACCTGAGCGAGCGCTACACATACGACTCCGGCTCCAAGACACACACCATGTGGGTGTACTCCACCGACGAGCCCCTGGAAGAGGGCAGCTCGACCGATCCGCGCACCGAGATGCGGTGGAACCAGGAGTACACCTCGGGCAAGCGCATGTGGGACGCCGACGTGTACATCCCGTCCGGCACCAACGGCGCGGACTTCATGCAGATCCTGCGGGTCAAGCACCCGTCCGGCACCCCCGCGACCGACATCATGCTGCGGGTGTCCGGTGAGAACGGCGGCACCGTCAAGCGCTACACGGACCAGGTCGTCAAGACCGGGGTCTACAACAAGTGGTGGAACCTGAAGGTCGCGCACGACGCCGACGCCGGGCGGATCCGCGTCTACGCCGATGACCAGCTGGTCCTGACCGTCGACGACCGCGGACCGGCGACGCGCCACTTCAAGAACGGCGTGTACCACCACGGCAGTGGCCGGGCCGAGGCCCGGTTCCGCAACATCCACTATTGGGTTCAGTAGAGGAGCGCGAGATGTCGGGAAAGCATCGTGTGATCGCCGCCGCGTCGGCCGCCTGCGGACTGCTCCTGGCGGTACCGACCGCCGCCCACGCCGAGGTCGAGCCCGGCGGCTGGACCTCCGAGTCGCCCTCGTTCAAGGTGCAGGAGCGGGGCTGCGGCCAGGTCGACGGCCTGACCTTCACCCTCACCTGTTCCACGGCCAGCGGCGACCAGCGCGCCGAGCGGCGGTACGACACGTACACCGGCGGCACCCGCCAGTTCGAGGGGTACTTCAAGGTCACCAGCATGGGCGGCACGCGGATCAGCCTCAAGCAGACGTTCAACGACACGGACGGCGCCGCGGGCCCGTACTTCATGCTGGCCGTCGAGCGCGGCGGGCGGCTGTACGCCGTGCACGGCGGGGACACCCTCTCGAACGCCGGGACCGTCGGCGCCACGGTGCGGGTGAACACCGTGCACCAGGTGGGCAAGGAACACCGCACGTACATCAACGGATCGCTGAAGCACACCGTCGACAGCCCCGGCGGCAGCTTCTACGACAAGTTCGGCGCCTACCGCACCAGCAGTGGCAACGGCCCGGCCACGGTGGTGTGGAGCAACGTCAAGTTCTGGCGCAAGTGAGCGGCGCGCTCCGAGCCCTGGCGGCGGCGGTCCTCGTCGCCGCCGGCCTGGCCGGCTGCTCCTCGCCCCGGCCGTCCGCCACCCGCCCCACCGAATCGGCCACCGGCTCAGGCACCAGGCTGACGGCCACCCTGACCTCGCCGGTGGACATCACCCTGAGGTGGACGGGCACGGAGCCGGGGGCCGCCGGCCGGATCGTCGAGTTCGCGACCGAGCCCGGGGGGCCGTACACGATCCTGGACTACCTCCCGCTCGGCCGGACCTCGTACCGGCACCCCGACCTGATGCCCGAGACACCCTTCTACTACCGCGTGCGCCCCTACTACGGACCCGCCTCGCGGACGGTCGACGTACGGCTGCCGAAGGGGGAGTTCACGGAGCAGGACCAGAAGGACGACCACGAGTGGGCGCCGCCCCGGACGCTGCGCCAGACCGCCGTCCGCACCGGCTCCGTCACACCCGGAGCGGCCGGGGCCGCCGGGGCGGCGGCCCCCACGGGGCTGCGGGCGACCGTCATGCACGCCAACGGCATCAGGTTCACCTGGACCGACCACGCCTCCGACGAGCAGGGCTATCTGCTGGAGGACCGGCCGCGGGGCGGCGACCGCTTCCGGCCGGTCGCCGTCCTGGACCCGGACATCAACTCCTTCGGTCTGATCACCCTGCCGAACGAGAAGCGGGCGACGTACCGGGTGCGGGCCTTCCGCTACGGCGAGCGGTCCAACGTCGTGCACCTCAGGACGGGGGCCTCGCCACAGCGGTGACGGCTCACGCGGGGCGGTGGCTCACGCGGGGCGGTGGCTCACGCGGGGCGGCCGAGCTCCTTGCGGAACAGCTCCAGGACGTTCCCGCCGAGGATCTTGAGGATGTCGCCCTCGGGCAGGCCCCTGCGGACCAGCGCCTCGGTGACCAGGGGCAGCCCCCGGGGGCCCTCGAGACCGGGCACCACCAGTTCGGCGTACTCGAGGTCCTCGCAGCACGGCGGGCTGACGTCCCCGCTGACCTCCTTGATGAAGTCGGGCCCCAGGCCCACCCGGTCCACGCCCGCGACCTCGACGACATGCAGGACGTGATCGGCCAGCCGGTCCACCGTGCGCTCGGCGGGGTCGGTGGCCAGGAACTCGCCGAGGAAGTTCACGCACACCATGCCGCCGGTCGCGGTGATGCCGCGGATCTGTTCGTCGGTGAGGTTGCGGTGGTGGTCCAGCAGGGCACGGGCGGAGGAGTGCGTGGCCAGCACGGGCCGGGTGGCCAGCTCCAGCACATGGGCGACGCCCGAGGCGCCCAGATGGGAGACGTCGAAGAGCATCCCCAGGCGCTCCATCTCGGCCAGCGCCGCCACCCCCGCCTCGGTGAGCCGGCTGCCGGTGGCGTCCTCGCCGCTGCCGTCGGCCAGGGCGGTACGTCCCCAGTGGGCGATGGACGCCATGCGCACCCCGAGCCGGTACAGGGTCGGGATCAGCTCCACGTTCGCGTCCAGGCCCGGGGCGCTCTCCAGCGCCAGGACCAGCGCGATCCTGCCGTCGTCCAGGGCGCGGTCGATGTCGTCCCCGTCCAGGCACAGCCGTACCTCGTCCGCGTTGCCCTCGGCGAGGGTGTGCGCGCACTCGATCATCCGCAGCGTCTCGCGCAGCGCGCCCTCGGGGCGGAACCAGTCCTCGATGAAGACCGGCAGCACCTGGAGGTCCACCCCGCCCTCGCGCAGCTGGGGCAGCCACTGGTCGCGGAAGAAGGAGGCCCAGCGGCGCGGTGGGCGGGCGGTGACGGCGACCAGCAGGTCGTTGTGGGCGTCGGCGACCACGGCGCGGCGGTGGAGTTCCAGGTGCGGTGACACATTCGCCATCGTGCCGTACGGGCCGGGCGCCGGGCCACGGAATATCTGACGGGCAGCGGCGGCGCTGTCAACACCCTTTCGGGGGAAACGTCGCATCCATGAGCCGGTATCGACCGTTCCGGCGATACCGTCCCACGGGCATGGCCGTCGTCGCCTGGGGGATATGAGCGTGGAGAAGTTCAACGTGGTGGCACTGGGGCCGTCCGGCTCCGGCAACCCCCCTCCTCCGCCGCCCCCGGCCGCCGGCGGCCGGGGGCGGCGGAGCCTGCTGTGGTGGGGGGCGCTGCTGGTGGTGGCCGGGGCGGTCGTGCTGGCGATCGCGCTCGGCGGCTGAGCGGTCGGGGCGAACGGACGGGGGCTGTCGGCCGCCGCCGGGCGCGGTGAGAGGATCGAGGGGCAGGTAACCGTCCGCGCCGCCGTCCACTGGTCCGGGCGGAGCCACGAGGGAGGGGCCGAGTGTCGGTGGAGATCACGTGGTGGGGGCATGCCACCACCACCGTGCGGGACTCCGGTGTGCGTGTGCTGACCGACCCGCTGTTCGTACAGCGGCTGGCGCATCTGCGGCGGCGCCGCGGGCCCGTGCCGCCGCCCGCCGCCGTGGTCGCCGATGTCGCGCTGGTCTCCCATCTGCACGCCGACCACCTCCACCTCGGCTCGCTGATGCGGCTGCGCCCCGGCACCCGGCTGGTGGTGCCGCGCGGCGCGGGGCGGGCCGTGCCGGGGCTGCGGCGGGTGGCGCGGATGCGGGAGCTGCGGGTCACGGAGGTGCGGCCGGGCGAGGAGATCGCGGTGGGCGAGGTCCGGATCCGGGCCGTGCCGGCCGCGCACGACGGCAGACGGCTGCCGTACGGGCCGAGCGGGGTGCCCGCGCTCGGCTATGTCCTGCGGGGCGAGGCCACGACGTACTTCGCGGGCGACACCGGGCTGTTCGACGGCATGCCGCGGGCGGTGGGCGACTGCGATGTGGCGCTGCTGCCGGTCGGCGGCTGGGGCCCCTACCTCGGCCACGGCCACCTCGACGCCCACCGGGCCGCCGAGGCCCTGGCCCGGCTGGGCGCGCGCACCGCGATCCCGGTGCACTACGGCACGTTCTGGCCGATCGGCATGGACTGGGTCCGCCCGCACGAATTCCACGCGCCCGGCGACGACTTCGTCCGGCACGCCGGCCGGCTGGCCCCCGACGCGGTCGTGCACCCGCTGCGGCACGGCGAGTGCGTACGCCTGGAGACCGCCAGATGACCGGCCGCATACTGGAAGGCATCGGCGACCTCGCGCGAGGCGTGCCGCCCGAGTCGACCCAGCAGGCGGTGGGCTATCCCTCGCTGTTCCTGCTGGTGGTGCTGGGCTCGCTGGTGCCGGTGGTGCCGACGGGCGCGGTGGTGAGTTCGGCGGCCGTGGTGGCGGTCCATCAGAGCGTGCCGCCCCTGTCGCTGCTGGTCGTCTTCGCCGTGGCGTCCTTCGCCGCTTTCCTCGGCGACATCGCCCTGTACTGGCTCGGCGGCCGCGGCCTCCGCTCGAAGAACGGCTCCCGCTGGCTCGCCCAACTCCAGGCCCGCGCCGCCCCCGAACGCCTGGCCCAGGCCCGGACCCGGCTCGACGAGCACGGGGTGGCGGTGCTGGTCCTGTCCCGGCTGCTCCCGGCCGGACGCATCCCGGTGATGCTGGCCTGCCTGCTCTCCCACATGCCCATGCGGCGCTTCGCCCGCGGGGACATCCCGGCGGCGCTGGCCTGGGCCGCGACCTACGCGCTCATCGGCATCCTCGGCGGCACGCTCTTCGCCAGGCCCTGGGAGGGCGTGGCCGCCGCGATCGCCCTCACCGTCCTCGTCGGCGCCGCCCCCGCCCTCCGCCGCCGCACCCGGGCCCGCCGCGAGGCACACAGCGAGGCGACGGGCTGAGTTCGTGGCGCACGAGCATCATTCGTTCCCGGACACCTCCGGCCCCGACGCCGGGTAAGTGGCCGTGCGGGGCCCGGCCGACGAGGGGCGGCCGGGCCCGGGCGGGGCGGGGCGGTGCGGGGCGGCAGTGTCAGCGGCAGAGGACGGATCGGAGGGCTTCGGCCAGGGTGCGCTCCGGTTCGCGCGCGGCGTCCGGTGCGCGCCAGGCGATGAAGCCGTCGGGGCGGATGAGGACCGCGCCCCGGGGGGTGGTGCCGTGGAGTTCGGTCCAGTCGACGCCGGGGTCCGGGGTCAGGTCGTGGGTGGGGTCGGGGCCGATGCGGTAGGCGGCCAGCGGCATGTCGAGGCGGTCGGCGACGCGCAGGGCGGCGCCGTGCCAGGCGGCGCCTTCGGGGCCGGTGAGCAGGACGCAGGTGCGCTCGTAGAGGTCGAGGGTGGACAGCCGGGTGCCGTCGCGGTCGATCCACAGGTGCGGGGCGCGGCCGCCGGGTTCGCCGACGGCGCTGAAGCGCTCGGGGACGACAGGGACGGCGGGGTCGGCGCCGAGGATCGCGTCGGAGGCGTAGCGGTAGCCCATGGCCACCGCGAGCACATCGCTCTGCCGGCCGGTGGACGGTGGCGCGGTGTAGCCGGGGTGGCTGTGTTCGGCGGAGCGCGCGGCGGCGCGGGCGCTGGTGGCCACGGCGACCGGCTGGCGTTCGGCGCCGTAGGTGTCCAGCAGGCCGGGGCCGGCCCAGCCGCCGAGGACGGCGGCGAGTTTCCAGGCGAGGTTGTGCGCGTCCTGGATGCCGGTGTTGGAGCCGAAGGCGCCGGTGGGGGACATCTCGTGGGCGGAGTCCCCGGCGAGGAAGATCCGGCCTTCGCGGTAGCGCTCGGCCACCCGTTGGGCCGCGTGCCAGGGGGCCTTGCCGGTGATCTCGACCTCCATGTCGCGGACGCCGGTGGCCGTGCGGATGTGTTCGGCGCACCGCTCGTCGGTGAAGTCCTCCAGGGTCTCCCCGGTCTCGGGGTGCCAGGGGGCGTGGAAGACCCACTGTTCGACGTTGTCCACCGGGAGCAGCGCCCCGTCGGCCTCCGGGTTGGTGAGGTAGCAGGCGATGAAGCGGCGGTCGCCCACCACGTCGGCGAGGCGCTTGGCGCGGAAGGTGATGCTGACGTTGTGGAACAGCTCGCCGTGGCCGGTCTGGCCGATGCCCAGCCGCCGCCGTACGGAGCTGCGGGGGCCGTCGGCGGCGATGAGGTAGTCGGCGCGCACCACGGAGGTACGGCCCGACTCGCGGTGCTGGACGACCGCGGTCACCCCTTCGGCGTCCTGCTCGAAGGAGATCAGTTCGGTGGAGAACCGCAGCTCGCCGCCCAGCTCCTGGGCGGTGCGCAGCAGGACGGGTTCGAGGTCGTTCTGGCTGCACAGACACCAGCCGGAGGGGCTGAGCCCGCGCATGGTGCCGCCCGGGTCGATCTCCCGGAACAGCCAGTTGTGGTCCATTCCGGTGAGGGATTCGGCCTGGAGGATGCCATGGTTGCCGTCCAGGACGGACGCGGCCTCGCGGATCGCCTGTTCCACCCCCGCGGTGCGGAACAGCTCCATGGTGCGGAGGTTGTTGCCGCGCCCTCGGGGGTGTGTGGAGGTGCTCGCGTGTTTCTCCACGAGCAGGTGTCCGACGCCCAGACGGCCCAGGAAAAGTGAGGCGGACAGTCCCACCAGGGAGCCGCCCACGACGAGTACTGGCACACGCTCATCGACATGGGGATTCATCTCGCTGCTATTCCCGGGGTTTCATGCCTGGTCAGGCGTCTGGAGGGCCCCTTCGCCCGGATGGCTCACATATCTCGCGGCATCCGTGGGAGCGCTCCACGATCGACTAACGGGCGCCGCGTCCGGCGAAGGACGCCCCCGGAGGAGGAGTGGAACCTATGAGCACCCTGCCCAAGACTTCGCGGCCCGCGAAGTCCACGACGGCCGAGCCCCCGCCCCGGCAATCCATGCTCACCGACGCCCGGCTGCGCGTGGTGCTGCTGGTGTCGGTCCACGCGGGCGCCGAAGAGCGTTTTCTGCATGCCTACGAGCAGTTGTCCCAACAGGTGGCCGCGGTCCCGGGGCACATCAGCGACCAGCTGTGCCAGTCGATCGAGAACCCCTCGCAGTGGCTGATCACCAGCGAGTGGGAGAGCGCCCCGCCGTTTCTGAGCTGGGTGGAGAGCCCCGCGCACCGGGAGATGGTCAAGCCCCTCCACGGGTGTGTCGAGGACACCCGGTCGCTGCGGTTCAGCGTGTTGCGGGAGACGTTCTCGGGCAAGGGCGCCTCCGGCCGCCGCGCCGCGCCCCCCGTGCAGCTGGCACCGAGGGTCGGCGACGGCCTGGTGCGGCACGCGCTGACCTTCACCGTCAAGCCGGGCAGCGAGGGGAGCGTGGCCAAGATCCTGGCCGACTACGCCGCGCCCGAGGCCCGGGTGGACGAGCACACGCGGCTGTGCCGCACCTCGCTGTTCATGAGCGGCAACCGTGTCGTACGGGCGGTCGAGGTCAAGGGCGACCTGGTGGCGGCGTTGCGCCATGTGGCCAGGCAGCCGGAGGTCCGGGCGGTCGAGGAGGCCATCAACCCGCATCTGGAGGAGGACCGCGACCTGGACAACCCGGAGGCCGCCCGGGCGTTCTTCATGCGGGCCGCGCTGCCCGTGGTGCACCATCTGACCGCTGACCCCGGCCGTCCGCCGAATCTGCACCGCCACATGCTGCTGTACCCGGTGAAGACCGGCTGCGGGCCGGCGGTGGCCAGCCTGCTGGCCCGTCAGGACGACCTCGCGGTGAGCAAGGCGAAGTCGTCGATGGCCTCGGGCAAGGGGCGGCACACGATCGTCAGCAGCACGGTCTTCCAGCGCGAGGACATCGTCGTACGCATGGTGGACATGGGCGTGCCGCTCGACAGCGAGCCCGCGGTGGCGGCCGGGGTCAGCGGGCCGCGCGCGGCCGCGGTGCTGACCCGGCTCCTCGACGCGGGCGGCCCTGGGAAGAAGAAGATCGACCTGGTCGGCGAGGCCGGGCTGCGGCGCTTCCTCGACGACTGCGACATGGCCCAGGTCACCGACCGCCGCGCGGCGGACTACTGACGCTCCCGCTCCCGCTCCCCCTCCCCCCGGGCCCCCTGCCCATAGCCCCGCTACCCCCGGCCCTTCCCGTACCCCCCGACACGTCGTGCGCGGCGGCCGCGCCGCCTTCTTTGGAGGCCAGAATGACCACGCAGTCCCACCTCATCGTCGACCATTCCGCGGTCGCCCCCAACCGCCGCCGTGGCGGCGATGTGCGCGCCATGCTCACCCCCACCACGGTGGGCGCCACGAGCGGCTTCATGGGCATGGCCGTCGTACAGCCCGGCGAGCGCGTCACCGAGCACTACCACCCGTACTCCGAGGAGTTCGTGTACGTGGTGTGCGGTGAGCTGGAAGTGGACCTGGACGGGACCGCGCACCCGCTCCACGCCGACCAGGGCCTGCTGATCCCCACCCATATGCGCCACCGGTTCCGCAACGTGGGGGAGACCGAGGCCCGGATGGTGTTCCACCTCGGCCCGCTGGCCCCGCGGCCGGAGCTGGGCCATGTGGACACCGAGACCGCCGAGCCCGCCGAGGCCGCGTCGTGACCCGACGGGTGGTGGTCACCGGGCTCGGTGTCGTCGCCCCCGGGGGCGTGGGTGTCCCGGCCTTCTGGGACATGCTCACCGCGGGCCGCACGGCGACCCGCGGCATCACCCTGTTCGACGCCGCGCGGTTCCGTTCGCGGATCGCCGCCGAGTGCGACTTCGACCCCGTGGCCTGCGGGCTGTCGGAGGAGCAGATCGAACGCTCGGACCGGTATGTGCAGTTCGGGCTGGTGGCCGCCAACGAGGCGATGAGCGACGCCGGGCTCGCGCCCGGGGGGCCCGATGCCAAGGACCCATGGCGGATAGGCGTGTCGATGGGCTCGGCGGTGGCCGCCTCCACCCGGCTGGAGCAGGACTACGTCAAGGTCAGCGAGTCCGGCGCGCGCTGGGACGTGGACCACCGGCGGGCCGGTCCTTATCTGCACCACGCGTTCTCACCGAGCGCGCTCGCCTCCGGTGTGGCGGAGCTGGCGGGAGCACAGGGGCCGGTGCAGACCGTGTCGACGGGCTGTACGTCGGGGCTCGACGCGATCGGGTACGCCTTCCAGACGATCGAGGAGGACCGGGCCGATGTGTGCGTGGCGGGGGCGGCGGACACCCCGGTCACCCCGCTCACGGTGGCCTGCTTCGACTCCATCAAGGCGACCTCGACGAACAACGACGACCCGGCCCACGCGTCCCGGCCGTTCGACGCCCACCGCGACGGCTTCGTCCTCGGCGAGGGCGCGGCCGTGCTGGTCCTGGAGGAGCTGGAGCACGCGCGGGCCCGGGGGGCCGACGCGTACTGCGAGTTCAAGGGGTTCGCCACCTACGGCAACGCCTACCACATGACCGGTCTGACCCAGGAGGGCCTGGAGATGTCCGAGGCGATCAACCATGCGCTCGGCCACGCCCGCATCGACAGCACCGAGATCGACTACGTCAACGCGCACGGCTCCGGCACCAAGCAGAACGACCGGCACGAAACGGCGGCGGTGAAGCGGTCGCTGGGCGACCACGCGTACAAGACGCCGATGAGCTCGATCAAGTCGATGGTGGGGCATTCGCTCGGGGCGATCGGGGCGATCGAGCTCGCCGCCTGCGCCCTGGCGCTGGCCCACGGCGTGGTCCCGCCCACCGCGAACTACGAGACCCCGGACCCCGAGTGCGACCTGGACTACGTCCCGCGCACCGCGCGCGCCCTGCCGCTGCGCAATGTGCTGTCGGTCGGCAGCGGGTTCGGCGGCTTCCAGTCCGCGGTGGTGCTGGGCCGGGCGGGAGGTGCCGCATGAGAACCCGGACCCACGGAAACCGGACCCACGGAACCCCGCCCCAGGGAACCCGGCCCCGCGAGCGGGCCTTCACCCGCGCCCGCGGGGCGGTGGTGACCGGGCTCGGTGTCATCGCGCCGAACGGCGTCGGCACCGACGCCTTCTGGAAGGCGACCCGGGAGGGGATCAGCTTCCTGGACCGGCTCACCCGCCCCGGCAGCGAACACTTCCCGGTGCGGGTCGCCGGCCAGATCCGCGGCTTCGACCCGGCCACCATGATCGAGGAGCGGCTGCTGGTCCAGACCGACCGCTTCACCCATGTCGCGCTGGCCGCCGCCGACCTCGCGCTCGAGGACTCGCGGCTGCCGGTGGACGACCTCTCGCCATTCGCCATCGGCGTGGTGACCGCGGCCGGTTCCGGGGGCGGCGAGTTCGGCCAGCGCGAGCTCCAGCAGCTGTACAGCCAGGGGCCGCGCCATGTGGGCCCGTTCCAGTCCATCGCCTGGTTCTACGCGGCCAGCACCGGCCAGGTCTCCATTCGCGGCGGCTTCAAGGGCCCCTGCGGGGTGCTCGCCAACGACGAGGCCGGCGGTCTGGACGCGCTGGCTCACGCACGGCGGTCGATCCGGCACGGGGCGGACGCGATCGTCGTGGGCGCCACCGAGGCGGGGCTCGCCCCGTACTCGATGGTGTGCCAGCTGGGGTGGCGGGAGCTCAGCCGGGCCCGTGAGGCGGGCCGGGCCTATCTGCCGTTCACCGCCGACGCGTGCGGCTTCGCGCCCGGCGAGGGCGGGGCGATGTTCGTCGTGGAGGAGGAGGGGGCGGCCCGCCGCCGCGGGGTGCCGATCCGCGGGTTCATCAGCGGCCACGGGGCGACCTTCACCGGGGCGTCCCGGTGGGAGCGGTCCCGGGAGGGGCTCGCCCGCGCGATCCGGGTGGCGCTGGAGGACGCGGACTGCGCGCCCGAGGAGATCGACGTGGTGTTCGCGGACGCGCTCGGTGTGCCGGAGGCGGACCGGGCCGAGGCGCTGGCCATCGCGGACGCCCTCGGCGAGCACGGCTCCCGGGTCCCGGTCACCGCGCCGAAGACCGGCTTCGGCCGGGCGCACTGCGCGGCTCCCGTGCTGGATGTGGCGGCCGCGGTGCTCGCGATGGAACACCGCATGGTGCCGCCCACGCCGTATGTCACCGATGTCTGCCATGACCTCGACCTGGTCACCCGCAGTCCCCGCCCCGCCGAGCTGCGGACGGCGCTGGTGCTCAGCCGGGGGCTCATGGGCTACAACGC
Source organism: Streptomyces sp. NPDC097640 (assembly GCF_040302705.1). Taxonomy (NCBI): domain Bacteria; kingdom Bacillati; phylum Actinomycetota; class Actinomycetes; order Kitasatosporales; family Streptomycetaceae; genus Streptomyces; species Streptomyces sp. NPDC097640. The sequence goes on along the minus strand of NZ_JBEOSB010000005.1, from coordinate 354,939 downwards.
GGCGCTCGTGCTCCGCGGCCCGGAAGGAGATATCTGATGTCCCGTCAATTCAGCCACCCCGAGTTGGCCGCGCTCATGAAGAAGTGCGCCGGCCTGACCGTCGACCCGGCCGCTCTCGCCGGGTCGCCCGAGATGACCTTCACCGAGTTCGGCCTCGACTCGCTCGGCCTGCTCGCCATCGTCGGCGAGCTGGAGAACCACTACGGCATGCCCATCGAGCCGGGCGCCGAGAGCTGCAAGACCCCCAATGACTTCATCGACGTCATCAACGTCTCAATCACCGCAGGAGCATGAGATGCCCGGGCACACCGACAACGAGATCACGATCGCGGCACCGATGGACCTCGTCTGGGACATGACCAACGACATCGAGCGCTGGCCCGACCTGTTCAGCGAGTACGCCTCGGTCGAGGTGCTGCGGCGGGAGGGGGACACCACCACCTTCCGGCTGACCATGCACCCCGACGAGAACGGCAAGGTCTGGAGCTGGGTGTCCGAGCGGGAGACCGCCCGCGATGTGCACACCGTGTGGGCGCGCCGGGTCGAGACCGGCCCGTTCGCCTTCATGAACATCCGGTGGGAGTACGAAGAGACGCCCAAGGGCACCCGGATGCGCTGGACCCAGGACTTCGAGATGAGGCCCGACGCGCCGGTCGACGACGCCGGGATGACGGACCTCATCAACCGCAACTCCAAGGTCCAGATGGAGCTCATCCGGGACAAGATCGAGCAGCGCGCCCGCGCGACGGTGGAGGCCTGACGATGTATCGCACCATGATCGTCGCCAAGATGAACCGGGACGCGGGGCCCGACATCGCCAAGGTCTTCGCCCACTCCGACCAGGGCGAACTGCCGCAGCTGATCGGGGTCACCGGCCGCAGCCTGTTCCAGTTCGGCGATGTGTATCTGCATCTGATCGAGGCCGAGCGGCCGCCGGCGGAGCAGGTCGCCCGGTACGTCAAGCACCCGGAGTTCCGTGACGTCAGCGAGCGGCTCCAGCCGTTCGTCCAGGCGTACGACCCGGAGACCTGGCGGGAGCCGAAGGACGCCATGGCCCACGAGTTCTACCGCTGGGAGCGCGACCGCGCCTGACCAGGGCCGGAAAGGAGGCGGGAAGGGAGCACCACTGTGGTCGCGGAATGGGTGCGCTGCGAGCGCTGCGCCGACCTGATCTACGGCAAGAGGTTCGCGCGCACCCTGCGCGTATGTCCGGACTGCGGCTGGCACAGCCCGCTGACCGCGCGGCAGCGGCTGGACCAACTGCTCGACGCCGGCTCCGCGGCGCCGGTCGGTGAGGTCCAGCCGCTGCACGATCCGCTGGAGTTCACGGACACCCGGCCGTACGCGGAGCGGCTGGCGGACGCGCGGGCGAAGACGGGGCTGCGGGAGGCGGTGATCTGTGCCCTGGGCCGGATCGAGGAACAGCCGGTGGTCGTGGCGGCGATGGACTTCCGGTTTCTCGGCGGCAGCCTGGGCTGCGGGGTGGGCGCGCTGATCTGCGAGGCGGCACGGACCGCCCTCGCGCGGCGCGTCCCGCTGCTGCTGGTCACCGCCTCCGGCGGGGCCCGGATGCAGGAGGGCGCGCTGGCCCTGATGCAGATGGCCAAGACCGCGCAGGCGATGGCCGAGCTGGACGAGGCCGGGATTCTGACGGTCACGCTGATCACCGATCCGACGTACGGGGGCGTGGCGGCGTCCTACGCCACCCTCGCCGATGTGCTCGTCGCCGAGCCGGGCGCGCGGCTGGGCTTCGCCGGGCCCCGGGTCATCGAGCAGACGACCGGGGAGCGGCTGCCGGAGGGGTTCCAGACGGCGGAGTTCCTGATGGAGCACGGCATGATCGACAACATCGTGCCGCGCTCCGCGCTCCGTCCCACCCTGGCCCGGCTGCTGGCGCTGGGCCGCCCGGCCCCGTCCGAGGCCGGAGCAGGGGCCGGAATCGAGGCCGGGGCCGAGCCGGCCGAGGTGCCGCACACCGTCCCCGCGGGGCAGCGCCCGGCCGCCGCCGAGGGCCGGGCGGCGCGGGGCACGGTCGTACGGCGGCTCGAGGAGGTGGCGGAGCGGGACGCCTGGGAGGCGGTGCGGACGGCCCGGCAGTCCGAACGCCCCACCGTGATGGACTACTTCGGCCAGATCCTCGACGACTTCCACGAGCTGCACGGCGACCGGCTCCTGGAGGACTGCCCCGCCGTGGTCGGCGGCCCGGGAAGGCTGGGCGGGCGGCCGGTGATGGTGATCGGGCAGCACAAGGGCGGGGCGAGCCTGGCGGAGCGGCAGGCGCACCGGTTCGGGATGCCCGCGCCCAGCGGCTACCGCAAGTCCGCGCGGCTGATGCGGATGGCGGCCAAGCTGGGGCTGCCGGTGGTCACCCTGATCGACACACCGGGCGCCCACCCGGGCCCGGACGCCGAGCGCGGCGGCCAGGCGCTGGCCATCGCGGACAATCTGCGGCTGATGTCGCGGCTGCCGGTGCCCGTGGTGGCGGCGGTGGTCGGCGAGGGGGGCAGCGGTGGCGCGCTCGCGCTGGCCGTCGCCGACCGGGTGCTGATCAGCGCGGGCGGCATCTACTCGGTCATCAGCCCCGAGGGCTGCGCCGCCATCTTGTGGAAGAACCCCGAGGCGGCCAGGGCCGCCGCGGCGGCCCTGCATCTCGACCCCAGGGAGCTGCTGCGGCTCGGGGTGGTCGACGGGGTCGTACCGGAGCCGCCGGACGGCGCCCACCGCGACCCCGCCAAGGCCGCCGCCCTGCTCGGCGACGCGCTCGCCGAGACCCTCGGCGAGCTGGTGCCGTGGGACCCCGGCCGGCTGCTGCGGGCGCGGGCGGAGCGCTTCGGCCACTTCGGGCTGGACACGGGGGTGACCGCCGGGTACGCCGGCGGCCGGCTACACACCGATAGAGGTACATCGTGACACCGGACAGCCACACCACGGACCATCGCGAGAACGGGCACCGGCCGGGCGCGGTCGTGCTGCCCCCGCACACCACGCTGGATTCGCTGTGCCGCAGCGTGACGGAGCTGGCGAAGGCCGCGGCGAAACAGCCGCGGCGCATCACCCTGCGGCACGGACAGACGACGGTGGAAATGGAGTGGCCCGATCCGGCCGGTCCTGACCACGCGTCCTCCGGTGTCCCCATGCCATCGGCCCCCGCCGCCCCGCCGGCCCCCGCCCCGCCACCGCATCCGGAGACACACACAGCCGGACCGGACCCCGCGGTGACCGACGGGGCGCGGCCGGAGCCCGGGACCCGGCAGACGGGGGCCGGGCTCCGGTTCGTGTGCGCGTCGACGGTCGGCACGTTCTACCACGCGTCCGAGCCGGGATCCCCGCCGTTCATCTCGGTCGGGGACACGGTCAAGCCGGGGCAGCCGATCGGTGTGCTCGAGGTCATGAAGATGATGAGCACCGTCGAGTCGGACGTGGCCGGGCGGGTGGTGGAGATCCTGGTGCCCAACGGGCAGCCCGTGGAGTACCAGCAGCCCCTCATCGCGGTGGAGCCCGGGCCCGCCGCCGGGCCGGTGTGATCCGCGTGTTCTCCACCGTACTCGTGGCGAACCGCGGCGAGATCGCGGTGCGTGTGCTGCGCGCCTGCCGGGAGCTCGGCATGCGCACCGTCGCGGTGTACTCCACCGCCGACCGCGACTCGGCCCAGGTCAGGCTCGCGGACGAGGCCGTGCACATCGGCCCGCCGCAGTCGAAGGCCAGCTATCTCAGCGTCCCGGCGATCATCGAGGCGGCGCGCCGCACCGGGGCGCAGGCCATCCACCCCGGATACGGATTCCTGTCCGAGGACCCGGACTTCGCGGAGGTGTGCGAGGACTCCGGGATCACCTTCATCGGCCCGCCGGCCGAGGTGATGCAGCGCCTCGGCGACAAGGCGGCGGCCCGCGCGCTGATGGCGGAGGCGGGCCTGCCGGTGCTGCCGGGCAGTACCGGAGCGGTGGCCACGCCCGCGGAGGCCAGGGACATCGCCGGGCGGATCGGCTATCCGCTGATCCTCAAGGCGGTGGCGGGCGGCGGCGGGCGCGGCATGGCGGTGGTCCGCGAACCGGACGCGCTGGTGCCCGCGTTCAACGAGACGCGCGCCCACGCCCGCGCGGTGTTCGGCGACGAGCGCCTCTACATGGAGCGGTTCGTGGAGGACGCGCGCCATGTGGAGGTGCAGGTCCTCGCGGACCGGCACGGCAAGGTGGTCCACCTCGGCGAGCGCGACTGCTCCGTACAGCGGCGCCACCAGAAGATGGTGGAGGAGGCGCCCGCGCCGAATCTGCCCCAGGAGCGGCGCACCGCGATGTGCGCGGCGGCGGTGCGCGGCGCGGCGGCGGTGGGCTATGTCGGGGCGGGCACCTTCGAGTTCGTGCTCACGCCCGACCACGAGTTCTATCTGATGGAGATCAACTGCCGGCTTCAGGTCGAGCACCCGGTCACCGAGATGGTGACCGGGATCGACATCGTCCGGGAGCAGATCCTCGTCGCCGCCGGGCAGCCCCTGACGTTCGGTCAGAGCGATGTGGTGCGGCGCGGAACGGCGATCGAGTGCCGGGTCAACGCCGAGGACCCGGACCGCGGCTTCGCGCCCACACCCGGCACGCTGACGGAGTTCACACCGCCCGGGGGGCCTTTCGTGCGGGTGGACACCCATGCCTTCCCGGGGTGGCGGGTGGGCCCGGACTACGACTCGCTGCTGGCGAAGGCCGTGGTCTGGGCGCCCGACCGCGAGCAGGCGCTCGCCCGCATGGACCGGGCCCTGGGCGAGTTCCGGGTCGGCGGCGGTGGCGTACGGACCACGCTGGGCTTTCTGCGGCGGGTTCTGGCGCGCCCGGAGTTCCGGTCGGCGACGCACACCACGGGGCTGATCGGAACGATGGGCCGAAAAGATGATTCGGCGTCAGCCCATTCGCGCGGCGAACGAGTGAAGTCGACGGATATCTCCACCCGGAGGGCTTACAACCGGCCCGACGACAGGCCGCGTCAAGTGGCAGCGGGGCCCCCCGTCGCTGACGGTTGATAAGACACCTACACGATCCCTTTATCTGGCAAATGTCAGTAATCGCGCAGGTGCCGGAAGGAATGACTCATGCGATCTACTCGCGCACTCATCGCCGGGGCGGCGCTCGCCGCATCCGTGTCCCTGGGCGCACCTGCCGCCGCGTTCGCCGCTGACGTCTCCGACCCGGGCGGCCAAGGCGGCTACTCCAGCGGTCAGGAGTCCGACGAATACGGCTCCGGCAGCTCCTGGAAGGAGAAGGAGAACAAGGAGGGCAAGGAGGAGGGGGACTGGAGCGGCAAGAGCAAGGAAGAGGACTTCGGCAAGGAAGAGTTCGGCAAGGGCAAGGAAGAGTTCGGCAAGGAGAAGGAAGAGGACTTCCGCAAGGAAGAGTTCGGCAAGGAGAAGGAAGACAGCTGGGGCGGCGGCAAGGGCAAGGAAGAGGAGAAGAAGGAGGAGGGGGGCTGGGGCGGCAGCAGCTCCTGGAAGGAGAAGGAGAAGGAGAAGGAGGGCGAGCACGGCAAGCCCCACGGTGGCGTCCACACCGGTGGCGGTGGCATGGCCACGACCGGTGGCGGCATGGCCGCCGGCTCGCTCCTGCTCCTCGGCGGCCTCGGCGCCGGAGCCTACGCCCTGCGTCGCCGCAAGCCCACCGGCACCGCGATCTGAGGGTGAACGAACTCTTTTCATAGCCCCGCTGCCGTGGCCGGCACCGCTTGTCGCGGTCGGCCACGGCAGCGCCGCTCTCCGCCGGCGAAGAAAGGCAGTTTCCCCATGGGCAAGCAGGGCGGGGCCGACGGCAACACCCGCGCTCTCCGCTGGGCCGCCGCGTCGGCCCTCATCGGCGTCTTCCTGATCTACAACTCGGTCGACGCGGCCTCCACCCAGCCATCGCCATCGCCGAAGAAACCGGCGGCCAGCGGGCCGGTGCTCACCCCCCGCCCGGAGACGGCCGCCCCCCAGGAGGTCCGGCTCGGGCCGGCGCTGCCGCGCTCGCCCGCCAGACATCTGGACATCCCCTCCATCGGGGTGAGCGCGCCGTTCACCGAGCTGACGCTCGACCGGTCGGGGGTGCTGATCCCGCCGCCCTCCGACAACAACAACCTGGCCGGCTGGTTCAACGGCGGCCCGTCCCCCGGAGAGCGGGGCAACGCCATCGTGGCGGGGCATGTGGACACCAAGACGGGCCCGGCGGTGTTCTATCCGCTCAGCACGCTGAAGCGAGGGGGCCGGGTGACCATCACCCGCGCCGATGGAATCGTCGCGACCTTCGTCGTCGACTCGGTGGAGACGTTCAGCAAGGCGAACTTCCCCGACGACCGGGTGTACGGGCAGACCCCCGACGCGCAGCTGCGCCTGATCACCTGCGGGGGTTCATACGACCGCACCGTCCGCGACTACACCGACAATGTCGTGGTGTTCGCCCATCTCGAGTCCTTCCGGTGGGCCTGAGCCACCGTCCGGGAATGCCCCCCGATCAGCCGGGTGCCCGCGTGAACACCGCCACGCGGGCACCCGGCTGGGCTGTCGTTGTTTACCCGGGCACCCGGCTGTCGAACGCGTGCAGATAGGGGTTGACGGGGGCGATGCCGGTGACGCTCAGCCCGGCCTCGGTCATGCGCGTCACCAGGCTGTCCGAGGAGTGTTTCCGGCCCCCCACGTTGAGGAGCAGGAACAGGTCCATGGCGGTGGTGAACCTCATCGAGGGGCTGTTGTCGATCAGGTTCTCGATCACCAGGACCCGGGCGCCGGGCGGGGCCGCCGCCACCACGTTGGCCAGGGTCCGGCGGGTGGACTCGTCGTCCCACTCCAGGATGTTCTTGATGATGTACAGGTCGGCCCGCACGGGGATCTCCTGCCGGCAGTCGCCGGGCACCAGCCGGGCGCGCGAGGCCAGCGGCCCGCCGTCGCGCAGCCGCGGATCCGCGTTCGCCACCACCTGCGGGAGGTCGAGCAGGGAGCCGCGCAGCGCCGGGTGCTTCTCCAGCAGGGACGCCAGGACGTGTCCCTGGCCGCCGCCGATGTCCGCCACCTCCGCGGCCCCGCCGAGGTCGAGGAAGGCGGCGAGCTCCGCGGCGGACTGCCTGCTGGAGGTGGTCATCGCCTTGTCGAACACGCGGGCCGAGTCCGGCGCGTCCTCGTGCAGATAGGCGAAGAAGCCCTTGCCGTGGATCTCGTCGAACACGCAGGTGTCCGAGCGCACGGCCTCGTCGAGCCGCGGCCAGGTCTGCCAGGTCCACGGCTCGGTGCACCACAGGCATATGTACTTCAGGCTGTCCGGGGCGTCCTCGCGCAGCAGCCGGGACATCTCGGTGTGCGCGATCCGGCCGTCCTCGGTCTCCGCGAAGACGCCGCAGCAGGCCAGGGAGCGCAGCAGCCGGCCCAGCCGCTCGGGCTCGGCGCCCACGGCGGTGGCCAGCTCCGCGACGGTGGCGGGCCGCTCCCCCAGGGCGTCGGCGACGCCCAGGGAGGCGGCCGCGCGAACGGCGGCCGCCCGCGCCGCGCCGAAGACGAGTTCGCGCAGCTGCGGGGCGGCGGCCTTGGGCGGAACGCCGTCGGCGGGGGCGGTCGCCGTTGTGGTGGGGGTGGTGCGTATGGACGTCATGACGCCTCCTTGGCGCAGTGTCCGACAGGCTCGGAGACCGTGCAGGTGTTGCCCTCGAAGGTGTTGCCGGGACCGGCGTCCCGGTCGGCGATGTCCGCGGGCTGGTTGTTCGCCATCAGGTTGTCCTTGATGGCGTTGCCGCTGTTCTTGGCGCCCACGGCGCTGGGGAACAGCACGATTCCGCCGGACATCGGTGAGGTGCCCGCGTTGTCCCGCACCGTGTTACCGGTGATCCGGACCTCCTCCACGCCGGTGAGCAGGATTCCGGTGCCCTGGATGAAGTCGAGGCGGGGGTTGGGCGGGCAGTACTTGTTGTTCTCGTAGACCTGGTTGCCGACGATGGACAGGTCCCCGGCGCGGGGTGTCCCCTCGTCGCCCACGACGAACACGCCGCCGCAGTTGCCGGTGAGGGTGTTGGACTCGACGGTGAGCACCCTGACGCGCCGGATGCCGACCCCGACCCGGTTGCCGGTCAGCCGGTTGCCCCGGATGACCGCGCCCTTGGTGTCGATGGCCGCGCCCTCCTCGTCGACGGTGTTGGCGATGAAGATGCCCGACTGGCCGTTGTCCTTGGAGGTGTTGGAGCGGAAGACACCGCGGGTGGACTTCTCCTGGCCGATGCCCTGCCGGCCGTTCTGCTCGGCGGTCACCGTGCGTACGTCCATCTGGTCGGTGTGCTTCCCCCAGATGCCGTCCTTGGCGAAGCCGGTGACCTTCAGCGAGCGGATCCGCACACCGGTGACGGGCTGTTCGGCCGTACCGGTGACACAGATGCCGGTCTGGGCCATGGCGCAGGCGTTGGTGCCCGCCTGCTCCGGGGGCTGGATGACGGTCGTCTCGCCCGCCCCGCGCAGGGTCAGGCCGGAGGTGGTGATCAGCACGTTCTCCCGGTAGGTGCCGGCCTCGACGAGGATGGTGTCACCGGGCTTGGCGGCGTCCACCGCGGCCTGGATGGACTCGCCCGGGTGGACGGTGTGCTGGGTGTTGGCGTGGGCGGTCGGCAGCGGACCGAGTTCGATGACGAGGGCGGCCGTGAGGACCGCGAGATAGCGAAACTGACGAGTGCGCATGAACAGAAAGCTAGGTAGGGTGCGCGCCACCTGCCACTTATGCCCCCTTATGCACTAACCGCCCCGACTCGCCGGGCCCAAGGGGTGTCTGCCGCATCGCCTGCGGCGCCGCGCGTTACGCGTCGCGGGCGAGCACGCGGGAGGAGCCGACCGGGAGGTCCCACAGCGCCTCGCGCGGCAGCCGCGCCGCCTCCCACGCCGCGCGGACCCGCAGCAGCGGCTGCAACGGGGGCTCGGCGGAGAGCAGAAAGGTGGACCAGTGCATGGGCATCATCACCCGCGCCCCCACATCCCCGAACGCCCGTACGGCCTCCTCCGGGTCCGTGTGCACCGTACGGAGCATCCAGCGCGGCTCGTACGCGCCGATGGGCAGCAGCGCCAGGTCGATCCCCGGGTAGCGGCGGCCGATCTCCCGGAACCAGTGCCCATAGCCGGTGTCGCCCGCGAAGTAGCTCCGCCGCCCGCCCGGGGCGGTGATGACCCAGCCGCCCCACAGGGAGCGGCAGGTGTCGGTCAGGGTGCGCTTGCTCCAGTGGTGGGCGGGCACGAAGTCGAACCGCACCGGCCCGTCCGCGCCCGGCAGTTCGGCCGCCTCCCACCAGTCCAGCTCGGTGACGTCGGTGAAGCGGCGCGCCCGGCACCAGGCGGCGAGCCCGGCGGGGACGAACAGCGGGGTGGCGCGCGGCAGCCGCTTGAGGGTGGGCGCGTCGAGGTGGTCGTAGTGGTTGTGGCTGATGACCACCGCGTCGACGGGCGGCAGGTCCTCCCAGCGCACCCCGACCGGGGTGACCCGGGGCGGGGTGCCGAGGATCCGGCGGGACCAGACGGGGTCGGTGAGCACGGTCAGCCCGCCGGTCCGCAGCACACAGCTGGCGTGCCCCGCCCAGGTGACCGCGGTGTCGCCGGGCCCGGCGACCGGCAGCGGGCCCGGCTCGAAGGGGAGTTCGGGGATCTGCCGGAGGGTCTCGACGGGCGGGCGCAGCCGGCCCTCGCGGGCCAGCCGGGCGATCGCCCGGACACCGGGCAGCGGGGAGGTGAGGCGGTGGGTGAACGACCGCGGCCAGGTGCGGAGCTCACCGCGGGGGCGCGGGGCGGCGAGCGGCGGGGCCGCCGCCGACTGGCCGGGGCGCGTCCGCGCGGCGGGGCGTCGCCCGGCCGGCTGCGCCTGATCTGCCGGCTGGGCCTGATCTGCCTGATCGGTCATGGCAGTGGGCTCCCTTCTGTGCCGGTCGGCCTCGGTCCGGCCTGGGCCAGCTCGCGGAAGGCCGTCTCGAAGGCGGACAGCGCCGCGGCCACATGCGGCACCCGCAGCGGGTCCGCGGCGGCGAGGGCGGCCAGCCGCGCCTGGTCCCCGGTGCCGAGCAGCGGCAGGGTCGAAAGGCGCACCCGCAGGGTGTGCGGGGCGTCGCCGAAGCGGTGCCCGCCCGGTACGGGCCGGCCCAGCCGCCGGGTCAGCTCGCGCTCCAGCTCCACCGAGTCGGTGATGCCGCGGGCGGCCAGGTCGCCGCGCAGCTCGTCGAGGTCGGCGTACAGCTGACGGCCGGCCTGCGGGGGGCGGCACAGCGCGCCGACGGCGGTGAGCGCGCGGTAGGCCGCCGCGGCCACCGCCCCATGGGCGCGGGCCGCGGCCGCCGTACGCTCGCGGACCGGCTCGGGCTCGTCGAGGGCGTGGGCGGCGGCCGCGGCCACGGGCGGCAGCGGCGCGCCCCGCACCGCGTCCAGGGTGGACAGCACCCGGGCGCGCAGCTCCGCGCCGCGCTCGGTGGCGGGGAACCGGGCGACCGCGGCGGGCCAGCCGGGCGGGGTGAAGGCGCCGGCCAGGTCGGTGACCACCACCACGTCCTCGGGGCACATCTCGGCGGGGCTGAGCAGCACCGTGCCGTGCGGGTGGTGCACGGTGTCCCGCCAGGTCTCGTCGCTCACGATCAGCAGCCCCTCGGCCACGGCCGCCTCGCACACCTCGTGCAGCAGCTCGGGCGGCGCGGTGGTGCCGGTCGGGTCGTCGGCGACGGACAGCAGCAGCACGCGCGGCTCGCCCTCCTCGGCGCGGACCCGGCGGACGGTCTCCAGCAGCGCGAACGGGTCGGGGACGCCGCCGCACTCGGCGGGCACCGGCGCGTGGTACGCGGGGCGGCCGACCAGCCGGGCCAGCGGTGCGTACCAGGCGGCGCTCGGCCGGGTCAGCAGTACGTCGCCGCCGACCGCGGCGAGCAGCGCGAGCAGCAGCGGCTGCCCGCCGGGGGCGGCCGTGACATGCCCGGGGTCCGTCCACAGGCCGCGCCGCTCCCAGTAGCCGCAGGCGGCGGCGCGCAGCGCCGGGCCGCCGCCGACCGGCTCGGGCGCGGTGCGGCCGGCCGCGCCGGCGAAGCGCGCGGCCAGCTCCGGGAGGACCGGCAGGCCGCCGCTCTCCGGGTCCGCCGGAGCCGGGGCGGTCAGCTCCCGCTGCATTCGAAACACACCTCCGGATCGACGGAATCGAGTTTCCGTCCCGCCCCGTCCACCTTCGCAGATCAAAGGATCCAGCGGCGGAGCCGACACGTGGGCCGGTGCCGTTTGCCCGGGGCGGCGGCGGGCACCCGGCCCGTATGACAGGGATGCCTCAGCAACGCGACGTGGTGGACCTGCTCACCGCGGACCACCGCGAGGTCCAGGTTCTCTTCGAGGGATACCGGGCGAACGCCGACCCGGGGCAGCGGCGGCTGCTGGTGGAGCGGATCACCGTCGAGATCGTCCGGCACTCGGTCGCCGAGGAGCAGTATCTGTATCCGACGGTCCGCAGGGCGCTGCCCGACGGGGACGAGGTCGCGGAGCGGGAGATCGAGGAGCTGTCCGAGGCCGAGCGGATCCTGGGCGACCTGGAGGATCTGGACCCCGCCGACCGGCGGTTCGACTCGCTGGTCCGCGACCTGTACGACGTGGTGTCCATGCACATCCGCGGCGAGGAGGACGTGATCTTCCCCGAGTTGCGCGAGCGGCTCACCGAGGAGGAGCGGATGGCGCTCGGGCTGCGGGTCGGCGAGGCCAAGGCCGCCACCCCGGACCCGCCGGCCGGGCAGATCGGCGGCGGGCAGGCCGGCGGCGGGCAGGCCGGCGGCGGGTCGGTCAGCACGGGGCGTCCGCTCGCCGAGCGGGTGCGGGAGTGGCTCTCCGGCCCGGGCCGGGCCTGACGAGCCTGATCAGAGCCTGATCAGAGCCCGCTCGATGTCGCGGCCACGGGTGCGTACGACGGTCTCGGCGAGCTGGGCCAGCTTGCGGTTGGTCCGCTGGGAGGCGCGCCGCAGCAGGTCGAAGGCGGCGTCCGCGTCACAGTCCAGCGCATGCATCACCATGCCGCACGCCTGGTCGACCACCGGGCGTGAGCGCAGCGCCGCGTCCAGCCTCTCCAGCTCGGTCAGCGCGGCGCGGTAGCGCACATCGCGCGCCAGGCTCTCGGTGGCGAGGTCGCCGAGCAGCCGGATGGCGCCCCGAGCCGCCTCCGCCAGGGGGCCGGGGCGCAGCCCGTAGACGGAGATCGTGACGGTCAGGCCCTCGCGGACGAAGGGCAGGGCGGCGCTGGAGCGCACGCCCGCGTCCAGCGCCGTGGCCCGGTAGTCCGGCCACCTCCGGTCGTGCAGGAGGTCGTCCGCGGCGGCCGGGCGGCCGGTGGCCCGGGCGGCCGGGATCGGGCCCTCGCCCGAGGCCAGCTGCACCGCGACCAGCGCGGACAGATCGGGATGGGTGGCCGCGCTCGGCTGATCACGTAGAACAGGGCCGGGGTCGAGGAGGGCGGTGGCGGTGGCCCCGCAGCCGGCGGGGGTGCACGACGCGGCCTGTTCCGCCAGCACGGCGAGGCCGCGGTCCAGCGAGGGGAGACACTCCGGCATGGTCGGGTCCAGTCCTTCCTCATCCCGTCTCTTCGGCTGCCCACCGCCCGGCCGGGGAAACGAGCGATGCGCGGATCCGCCTCCCCCGGGCGGGCTACGGTGAACGCATGTCCGGGGCACAGGAGTACGGCGCGGAGTTGGCGGATTTCCGCGCCCGCGTCGCCGAACTGCGGACCGCGCGAGCGCTGCCCTCGCACGAGCGGGACTCCGTACTGGACGCCGCCCTCATCGAACTCCAGCATGTGGCGGAGGTGCTGTGGCCGTGGTATGAGCGGCTGGCCGCCGCCGACCCGGGCCCCGGCCGCACCGATCCGCAGGAACAGCGGCTGCTGCGCGCCCTGTTCCAGCGGCTGCCGACCGCCGTCGCCCTGCTGGACCGCGACTGCGTGGTGCGGCGGATGAACGCCTCGGCCGCGCAGCTCTTCCGGACCCGCGCCGGCGACGCCGCCGGGCGCCCGCTGACCGACTCGCTGCGGCCCGACGGGCGGGCGGTGCTGCGCTCCCAGGCCGCCGCCGTCGCGCGCGGCGAGGGCGGGCGCGGCCTGGTGGTGCGGCTGCCGGGGCCCGACGGCGGGGCGCTGCGGGCGACCCTGACGGCGCTGCACCCGCCGGACGAGCCGCACCCCGCCGTGCTGGCGGTGTTCCAGCCCACCGGCCCGGACGAGGCCGACGTCCAGCCACGGACACCCCGGCCCGACCTTGACGAGGTGACGCGCCACGCCGAGCTGCTCGACCTGGTCGACGACATGGCCACCGCGCTGCTCGCCACACCGGCGCCCGACGGCGACGGCCCTGAGACCGTCCTCGGCCGGGCGGCCGCCGTGCTGCACGGCCGCTTCGCGGACTGGGTGATCGCCGATGTGTGTCCGGACCCGGCGCGGCCGGAAGCCGTCCGCCGGGTGGTGACGCTGGGCCCGCCGGAGGCCGCGGGCTCCCGCGCGGGCTCGGTGGCCGGGCAGGACCCGGCCGGCTGTCCGCTGGTGGCCGAGGCGATACGCGACGGGGCCGCCGCGCTGCGGGTGCGGCCCCAGGACGCGGACGCCTTCGGCCACGACGCCTCGGGCGCGCCCGTCCTGGTCCGCGAGGAGGTCACCTCGCTGCTGTGCGTCCCGCTGCGCGCCGCGCCCGCGGCGCCGGTGCTGGGCGCGCTCACGCTCTTCCGTACGGGCGGGCGCGGGGCGTTCGCGATGGCGGAGGCGGGCGTGGTGGAGCGGGTGTCCCGCCATATCGCCCTGGCGCTGGGCCGAGTCCCGCCCCCGTAGCTCCGCGGTGTTTCCTTCCCCGCACCCCGGTTACCCGTCACCCCGTGGCACCAGCGCCGTGAGTGGCGGCAGCGCCGTGAGTGGTGGCGCGCCATGACGGGCACGAGCGTTCGAGGAGGGCCCCGCCATGACCGAGTACGGCTATTTCCTGGCCGCGGAGGAACACGGGCCCGCCGACCTCGTCGAGCAGGCGCGGATGGCGGAGCAGGCGGGCTTCTCGCGCCTGTGGATCTCCGACCACTACCACCCCTGGAACCGGGAACTGGGCCAGGCCTCGTTCGTCTGGTCGGTGATCGGCGCGCTCGCCCAGGCGACCTCGCTGCCCGTGCAGACCGCGGTGACCTGCCCCATCATCCGCGTCCATCCGGCGATCGTCGCCCAGGCCGCCGCCACCAGCGCGGTGCTGCTGGGGGGCCGCTTCCGGCTGGGGGTGGGCTCCGGGGAGGCGCTGAACGAGCATGTGCTGGGCGACCGCTGGCCCCAGGCGGCCATCCGGCTGGAGATGCTGGAGGAGGCCGTGGCGGTGATGCGCCAGCTCTTCGAGGGGCGCCAGGTCAGCCACCACGGCAAGCACTACACGGTGGAGAACGCGCGCCTGTACACGGTGCCCGAGGAGCCGGTGCCCATCGACATCGCGGCCTTCGGTTCGGCCGCCGCCGCGCTGGCCGGGCGGGTCGGCGACGGCTTCATCACGATGGTCCCCGACGCCGAGCTGGTCGCGCGCTTCCGGCGCGGCAGCGGCGCGGGCGGCAACGCCAAGCCGGCCAGCGGGGGCCTCCAGGTGTGCTTCGGCCCGGACGCCGACGACGCGCTGCGCACCGCTCACCGGCTGTGGCCGGCCGTGGCGCTGCCGGGCGCGCTGCTGACCCAGCTGGCCACCCCCGCCCAGTTCGAGCAGGCCGGCGAGCTGGTCACCCCCGAACGGCTGGCCCAGCAGGTGACCTGCGGCGACGACCCGGACGCGCATGTGGCCGCGCTCAGCGCGTACGCCGACGCCGGATTCGACACCGTCTACGTCAACCAGATCGGCCCCGAACAGCGCGGCTTCTTCGACTTCTACCGCACCAAGGTGCTGCCGCGGCTGACCGGCTGAGCCGGTCGACAGGAGTGACCACCATGACCGAGAAAGTCGCCGACTACGTCCTCGCCCGGCTGCGCGAGTGGGGTGTCCGGCATGTCTTCGGCTGCCCCGGCGACGGCATCGGCGGGCTGCTCGCCGCGTGGGCCCGGGCCGGGGACGAGCCACGGTTCGTACGGTCCCGGCACGAGGAGATGTCCGCGTTCGAGGCCGTCGGATACGCCAAGTTCAGCGGGCGGCTCGGGGTCTGTGCGGCGGGCTCGGGCCCCGGCGCGATCCATCTGCTCAACGGCCTGTACGACGCGAAGCTCGACCACGCCCCCGTGGTGGCGCTGGTCGGCCAGACGCACCGCAGCGCGATGGGCGGCTCCTACGAGCAGGAGGTGGACCTGCACAGCCTGTTCAAGGACGTGGCGTCCGACTACCTGGAGACGGTGACGGTCCCCGAGCAACTTCCGAACGTGCTCGACCGGGCGATCCGCACCGCGTACGCCCGCCGCTCCCCCACCGCCGTGATCATCCCGGCGGACGTCCAGGAGCTGCACTACTCCCCGCCCGTCCAGGCGTTCACCATGGTGCCCTCCAGCCTGGACCGCAGCGGCTGGTCCGCGGTGCCCGCCGCGAGCGCGCTGGAGCGGGCCGCGGATGTGCTGAACGCGGGCGACAGGGTGGCGATCCTGGTCGGCCAGGGCGCCGCGGGCGCGCGCGCGGAGGTCGAGGCGATCGCCGAGCTGCTGGGCGCGGGGGTGGCCAAGGCGCTGCTGGGTCTCGATGTGCTCGGCGATGAACTGCCGTATGTCACCGGGGCCATCGGGGGGCTGGGCACCCGGCCCTCGTACGAGCTGATGCGGGACTGCGACACGCTGCTGACCATCGGCTCCAACTTCCCGTACACCGAGTTCCTGCCGGAGTTCGGCACCGTCCGGGCGGTGCAGATCGACCTCGATCCGCACATGATCGGCATGCGCTACCCGTACGAGGTCAATCTGGTCGGCGACGCCCGCGAGACCCTGCTGCGACTGATACCGCTGCTGCGGTCCAGGGAGGACCGCGACTGGCAGGAGCGGATCGTCGCGGAGGTACGTCGGTGGCGCGAGGTGATGCGGCACCGCGCCGAGCTGACCGCCGACCCGATCAACCCCGAGTACGTCGCCCACTGCCTCGACCCGCTGCTGCCCGGCGACGCCGTCCTCACCTGCGACTCGGGCTCCGTGGCCCACTGGTACGGCCGTCAGTTGCGGATGCGCGGCCAGATGCGCGGCTCGCTGTCGGGGACGCTGGCCGCCATGGGCTGCGGGGTGCCGTACGCGATCGGCGCCAAGTTCGCCCGGCCCGACCGGCCGGTGGTGGCGCTGGTCGGGGACGGCGCGATGCAGCGGAACGGCATGTCCGAGCTGATCACGGCGGCCGGGTACCGGCACGCGTGGGACGATCCGCGGCTGGTGATCGGGGTGTGGAACAGCCACGACCCGAACCAGGTGACCTGGGAGACGCCGGCGCCGGGCGGCGCCCCGCACCTCCCGCCCGCGCGGCAGCTCCCCGATGTGCAGTACGCGCGGTTCGCCGAGTCGCTGGGGCTGACCGGCATCCGGGTGGAGAAGCCCGAGTACGTCGAGCAGGGGTGGCGCGAAGCGCTCAACGCGGACGGCCCGGCGGTCGTCGAGTTCCTCACCGACCCGGACGTGGCGCCCGTCCCGCCGCACGCCGCCTGGGAGCAGCTCGAGGCCACCGGCGATGTGCTCGCCAAGGGCGACGGGCACCGGACGGGCCCGGCGCGCTACGGCCTGAGGGGGTGGGTGCATGAGCTCCTGCCGCACCGCGGCAGGAAGAGCGAGAAGAAGGGAGCGTCCCGATGACCGATCGCAAGGAACGGCAGCGCGAGGGATACCGCGCCGCCGACCCCGCCGAGGGCCCGCTGACCACGGACCAGGGGGTGGCGGTCGACCACACCGACGACTCGCTCACCGTCGGGGAGCGCGGCCCGACACTGCTGGAGGACTTCCACTTCCGCGAGAAGCTGATGCACTTCGACCATGAGCGGATCCCGGAGCGGGTGGTCCACGCGCGCGGCGCGGGCGCGTACGGCTACTTCGAACCGTACGAGTCCTGCGCGGAGTTCACCCGGGCCGCCTTCCTCCAGGACCCGTCCGTGCGCACCCCGGTGTTCGTGCGGTTCTCGACGGTGGCGGGGCCGCGCGGCTCGGCGGACACCGTGCGCGATGTGCGCGGCTTCGCCACGAAGTTCTACACCTCCGAGGGCAACTACGACCTGGTCGGCAACAACATGCCGGTGTTCTTCATCCAGGACGGCATCAAGTTCCCGGACTTCGTGCACGCGGTCAAACCCGAGCCGCAGAACGAGATCCCCACCGGCTCGTCCGCGCACGACACGCTGTGGGACTTCGTGTCCCTCCAGCCCGAGACCCTGCACATGATGATGTGGCTGATGTCCGACCGGGCCATTCCGCGCAGCTACCGCATGATGCAGGGGTTCGGCGTGCACACCTTCCGCTTCGTGGACGCGCGCGGCCAGGGAACCCTGGTGAAGTTCCACTGGAAGCCCAAGCTCGGGGTGCACTCGCTGGTGTGGGACGAGGCACAGGAGTGCCAGGGCCGGGACCCCGACTTCAACCGGCGCGACCTGTGGCAGTCGATCGAGGCGGGTGAGTTCCCCGAGTACGAGCTGGGGGCGCAGCTGATCCCCGAGGAGGACGAGTTCGGCTTCGACTTCGATCTGCTCGACGCCACGAAGATCGTGCCGGAGGAGCAGGTGCCGGTCCGCCCCCTCGGCCGGATGGTGCTCGACCGCAACCCGGAGAATTTCTTCGCCGAGACCGAGCAGGTGGCCTTCCACACGGCCAATGTGGTGCCCGGCATCGACTTCACCGACGATCCGCTGCTCCAGGCCCGCAACTTCTCGTATCTCGACACCCAGCTGATCCGGCTGGGCGGGCCCAACTTCGCGCAGCTCCCCGTGAACCAGCCGGTGGCCCCGGTCCGCACCAACCAGCGCGACGGCTACCACCAGTCGGCGATCCACACCGGCACCAGCTACTCCCCCAACTCGCTGGGCGGCGGCTGCCCGGCCATCGCCGGCGCGGACGGGTACGCGTTCTCCCACTACCCCGAGCGGGTCGACGGCGCCAAGCTCCGCAAGCGCGCCGAGAGCTTCAAGGACTTCTACAGCCAGGCCGCGATGTTCTGGAACAGCATGAGCGACTGGGAGCGGCAGCACATCGTCGACGCGTTCCGCTTCGAGCTCGGCAAGGTCGGCGCGGTGCAGGTGCGCGAGCGTACGGTCGAGCAGCTGACGCACATCGACCAGGGCCTGGCCACGGCGGTGGCCGAGGGCATCGGCGTGGCGACACCCGCCGTGGCGAACACCGAACACAAGCCGCTCGCCTCCCCCGCGCTGAGCCTCACCAACCTCCACGGCGACGGCTCCATCCGCACCCGCCGGATCGCGGTGCTGGTCACCGACGGCGTGGACACCGGCCAGCTCGCCCAGGCCCAGGAGGCGCTGAGCTCACAGGGCGCGGTCGTCGAGGCACTGGCGTCACACGACGGGAAGGTGCGCGGCGCCGACGGAAACGGCTACGCGGTGGACCGCGCGCTGCCCACGGTCGCCTCGGTCCTCTACGACGCGGTACTCCTGCCCGGCGGCCCCACCGGCACCCCGGAGCTGAGGTCGGACGAGACGGCGATGCGGTTCGTGCGCGACGCGTACCGGCACGGCAAGGCGATCGGGGCGCTGGGGTCGGGCGTGGGCATCGTGTCCGCGCTCGAGCCGGAAGGGCTGCACATCGCGTCCGGCCACGGGCATGTGTGCGCGGACCGGGGCGTGGTGACGGATGCGACGACGGGGACGGCGAGTGAGGAGTTCACGCGGGCCTTCACGGACGCGGTCGCCGCGCACCGCCACTGGTCCCGCCCCCACCTCCGCGTCTGACGCCGCCGCGGCGGCCCCCGCACCATGGACTCCGCCCCTGGACCCCGAGGGTTCCGGGGGCGGAGCCCGATACTTGCGGCTCCGCCGCGCGATGGCGCCTGCGGCGGGGCCGTACCCCCACCCCGCCCCCTCGCGCTTCGCGCGCGGTGGCGCCTGCGGCGGGCCCTCCCCCACCCCGCCCCTTCCCGAAACTGGGGCTCCGCCCCAGACCCCGGAGCCGGGGGCGGAGGGGGCTGCGCCCTCGGCTCCGCCCCCGGAGTTCGGAGGCCACCTGGGCCCTGGTGCCCGGGGCCCAGGTGCTCCGACCGGCGGGGCGCTGGGTCGCAGCTCCAGCCCCGCTCCGGGGGCTGGAGCGAAGCCCGTCCCCCCGGGGGGGCGAGGCTCCAGGGGGCTGGGGCACCGCCCCAGTTTCGGGAAGGGGCGGGGTGGGGGAAAGAGCCCGCCGCAGGCGTCCGGGGGCGGAGCTCCCCGCGTGGCGGGGCCCCACATTAAGCCGGCGCGCCGCAGGCGTTACGCCTCGCGGCCGAGGAGAGCCAGAAGCTTCGTCTGGGCATCCGCACCCGGCGGAGCCTCAACCGCCGCGGCGAACATCCCGCTCTTCTCCAGCTCCGCCGCATACGGCGCAACCTCCCGCACCGAGAAGTCCACCAGCGGCTTCGGAAGCCGCTCATCCGCCCCGATGGCCCGGGACAGATCCCACGCGTGGACCGTCGCGTCGGCCGTCATCTGCGTGCAGTAGTCCGTGGCGGGCGTCTCGCCGAACGAGAGGTCGACGCTGCGCTCCAGCGCGCCGGGCGCGGCAAACGCCGCGCGGGCCGCCGCGGCGGCCTCGTCCCAGGTGGCGACGGGGTCATCGCCCAGCAGATCGCCCTCGAACACGTCGCCCTGCTCGGCCGCCGTGCCCCCGTCCCGCACCAGCGGCGGCACCCACATCTGCTCGGCCGCGAGGTGGTTGACCAGGTCGCGCACGGTCCATTCGGTGCATGGTGTCGGGTCGTCCCACTGGTCCGGCCGGATGGCGTGCACCCGCTCGGTGAAGAGGTTCAGCGCCTCGGCGTGCCTGGCGAGCAGCGGATTGCCCGGATTGCTCTTATCGGTCATATGCGACAGGTACCCCAGCCCCGGATGACCTAACACAGGGACACAGCGGCACACGGACACGGCACCGGGCGCGGGCCCCTGAACTCCCACACCCGGTGCCGTTCCTCACTCCCAATGGCCGCTCGGCCGACACCCGGGTCCCCTCCCCCCGCGCCGTCAAACCATCGTGTCGATGGCCGCGCGGCGGGTACGCGGGGAGGACCAGAAGCGAAGGTGAGGACGATGCCATGCAACGAGGCAGCAACCGGCTGAGTGTCCACAAGGACGACGAGATGAAGCATGAGCTCCAGGAGCTGATGCGTTCGGGCCGCCCCACCCGGGCCGAGGAGTGGTACGACCCGGAGCCCGGCGCCGACGACGACCCCGCGGTCACCACCGGGCCGGTGGCACCGCTGGGCGCGGTCGGCGAGGCAGAGGCGCTGCGGTTCGAGCTGGCCCGACATCTGGGGCGCACCCCGTTCCCGGCCAGGCGCGGGGCGCTGCTGCACGCCCTGCACCAGGTGCACGCTCCGGACCGGCTGATCGAGCTGGCGGCGGAGCTGCCCGAGGACCGGGTGTTCCGCACGGTGCAGGAGGTCGTCGCCGGGCTGGGCCTGCACCCCACGACGTAGAGACACAAACACGCCCAACCACATATTGAGACGCCACTCTCGCGATGCGAGATGGCGGCGTACGGTGGCGACGAGCCCATCCGGTCGTCTCGAAGGGGAGCCGAGCCATGCCCGAGAACTCCGCCACCGCCGTCTACACGCACGGACACCACGAGTCCGTGCTGCGCTCGCACACCTGGCGCACCGCGGCCAACTCCGCCGCGTATCTGACCGGCCGCCTCAAGCCGCACATGCGGATCCTGGACATCGGCTGCGGCCCCGGCACCATCACCGCCGACCTGGCCGAGCTGGTCCCCCAGGGCGAGGTCATCGGCGTGGACGCGGACGCCGGGGTCCTGGAGCAGGCCCGGTCGACGGCCGCGGAGCGCGGCGTGTCCAATGTCCACTTCGCGGTCGGCGACGTCTACCAGCTGGACTACCCCGACGACTCGTTCTGCGTCGTCCACGCCCACCAGGTGCTCCAGCACCTGGGCGACCCGGTGGCCGCGCTGCGCGAGATGCGCCGGGTGTGCAAGCCGGGCGGCATGGTGGCGGTGCGCGACTCCGACTACTCCGCCATGACCTGGTACCCGGCCGTCCCCGGCCTGGACGACTGGGCCGGGCTGTACCAGCGGGTGGCGCGGGCCAACGGCGGCGAGCCGGACGCCGGCCGCAGGCTGCTGTCCTGGGCCCGCCGGGCGGGCTTCACCGACATCACCGCGACCGCCGGGACCTGGTGTTACGCCACGGCCGACGAGCGCGCGTGGTGGAGCGGCCTGTGGGCGGACCGCACGGTCGCCTCGTCGTACGCCGGGCGGGCGGTGGAGGGCGGCCACGCCACGGAGGACGAGCTGCGGCGGATCGCGGACGCGTGGCGGGAGTGGGGCGAGCAGCAGGACGGCTGGTTCACCGTGCTGCACGGCGAGCTCGTCTGCCGCGTATGACGCCCGCGCGGGCGGTCAACTAGGCTCGCCCGCATGGACATTCTCGGGACCTCGCTACGGGTGTGCGTCAATGATCTGGACGCGGCGATCGCCGTGTACGAACGGCTGACGGGCGCCGAGGCGCTCCGCTTCCAGCGCGGAGCCGTCTCGGTCGCGGCCGTCGGCTGCTTCTTCCTGATGAGCGGCCCCGAGGCGGAGCTGTCCATCCTCAGCAAGGTCACGGCGACGCTCGCGGTGAACGACGTGGACGAGGCGGTGGCCGATCTGAAGGCGGTGGGCGCGGAGATCATCGCCGGTCCGCTGCCCACCCCGATCGGCCGCAACCTGGTGGCCCGTCACCCCGACGGCTCGGTCTTCGAGTACGTCGACCGGAACCCGGGCTAGAGGTGTCCGGCGGGCCCGCCCCACCCCGCCCCTTCCCGTAACCAGGAGCTTCGCCCCTGGACCCCGGGGTCTGGGGCGGAGCCCCCAGTCTCGGGAAGGGGCGGGGTGGGGGCTGCGTCGATTTGCTGCTCCGCAGCGTGGCCGCCGCAGGCGTCAAGATCCGCCGGACAGGGCCCAGCCGCCTGACGGCGGCGGTTACGCGGGCCGCATCCGGAACTCGTACCGCTCCGGGAGCGGGTGCTCGGCGCGCGCCCGCTCCCGTACGTCGTCGGTCACCGGCGCGCCGTCGCCCGCGACCAGCCGCTCGGCGATCGCGTACCACGTGTCGCTCAGCGTCTCGTCGCCCTCGCGCAGATCCGCCACCTCGAAGCCCTCGTCGAAGACCGCGCGGGCGGCCCCGGTGTCGCCCCGGGCCAGCAGCACCTGCGCCATGAGCAGCCGGAACCGGCCCAGCTCGCGCAGGGACGGGCGCAGAGCCCCGAGCAGCGTATGCGCCTCCTCGGCGCGCCCCGCCGCGAGCAGCGCGACCACCGTCTCGCGCCCGAGCGCGACCTCGACCGCCGCCTCGACCCCGTCCGCGCCCAGGGCCAGATCCATCGCCCGCAGCAGCCGGTCCGCCGCGCGCGCCCGGTGACCGGCGTCGGTGTCCGCCACGGCCAGGCAGCGCAGCGCCCACGGCGTCTCCATACACCGCAGCGACCGCTCCCAGCTGCGGGTGGCCTGCGCCCGGTCGCCCGCGTGCCACTGGGCCACGCCCAGGTGGTACTCGGCGGCGGCCGTGGAGGGCGCCGCCTCCAGGAGGTCGCGCCAGGCCGGGGAGACCAGGGAACAGCCGGGGTCGGCCGGGGACTTGCCCGCCTCCCAGGCCGGGAACGCGCCCGTGCGCAGCAGCCCGCGCCAGGGCTCCTGGGGCTCGCCCAGCGTGTCCGGGTCGAAGGGGGTGCCGGGCAGCCGGTAGCCGCCGCGCTCCGCCTCCAGCGCGCCCCAGCCGGAGCCGGTGGCCAGCCGCTCCCCGGGCTCGGCGTCGGCGTACGGGCGCCACGCGGCGTAGGCCGCCGCCACGGCGGCGCGCGGCGCGGCCGACTCCAGCCGGGTCTCGACCTCCCGCCGGGCCGCCGCCCAGTCCTCGCCGTGCACCGCCGCCGGGTCGGCGGACAGCGGTCCGTACGCCTCCAGCCAGGCGAACTCCTCGCCCGCCTCCAGCGGCACATGCTCCAGTTGGGTGCGGGCGAGCCCGGCCTGGATCTCGGCGTAGCCCGCGGTGCCGGGCTCGGTCAGCCACCGCTGCCAGCGCCGCCCGCCGGGCCCCGCGCCCCACAGGAAGAGCTTGCGGCCGCGCAGCCCGTCGGTGGAGGTCTGGACGAGGCCGTGGCCCGTCCCGTCGAGCGAGGCGATCCAGGGGCGCGCGTCCCTGGGCAGGTCGTAGAAGTAGTCGGCGGGGTAGGCGCCGTGCAGCGGGTACGTACGGTCGGTGCCGTCCCACTCGGGGACCGGGACGTGGCGCAGGGTGCGGCTGTAGCCGAAGTGCCAGGCGGCGTCGGCGGGCGCGAGCACGCGGGTGTCCTCGCCCTCCGGGACGGCGATGTTGGACCACCAGTAGACGGGCGCGGTCCGGTGGTGCGGGTTGCGGATCCGCACCCCCACGTAGAGGAAGTCGGAGTCGTCCGGCAGCCACAGGTCGACCTGGAAGGGCAGGTCGCGCAGCCGCTCCCACTCCCACAGCCGCACCATCTCGCCCCCGTCGGGCGCCGGGACGCGGGCGGCGTGCAGCGGGGCGCAGGCCAGGGTGGTGTGGCCGGTGGCGCCGACGTTCCACTCGATGCCGCCGGAGAACCACGCGCCGTTGAGCGCGAAGTCGGCGGGCTGCATCACGGGGTTGCGGTAGAGGAGTTCGCGTCCGGTCGGCTTGTGGTGGAGGGAGTACACCCGGCCGCCGAGGCCGGGCAGCACGGTGGCGCGCAGGCGGTCGTTCTCGATGACGAGGGCGTCCAGCCCGGCGGGCGCCCGCCCGCGCCCGTACCCGTCGCGCAGCCGCACCGGCAGCACGGAACTCAGCGGCTCGTACGCGGTCTGGCGGGCCATCTCCGCGGGCAGCGTGGCCCGCGTGTGCTCGTCGATGCGGTGCACCTCGCGCGGGAGCCGCAGCGCGGGCAGGGGGTTCTCGGGCCCGAGCGGGGCGGTGGGAAGGGTCAGGGTGGTACGTCGCACGGTCGTGGCCACGGGCTGCCTCACTCCGACTGCCTAGGGTCGCCCCGGCTGCGGCGACCGTCCGATGACCATGGAACAACGGCGCGGCCCCGCTGACCAGAGCGTCAGCCCAACGGGGCGTCAGCCACCCATGACATCAGCCCTAGGCCTCAAACATGTCGCTGGTGATGGCGTAGCGCTCGTGGTCGCGCCACGCGCCCTCGATATAGAGGTAGTCGGGCGAGAAGCCCTCCAGCCGGAAGCCGTACCGCTTCACCAGCGCCAGCGACGCCTGGTTGCCGGGCTGGATGTTGACCTCGATGCGGTGCAGCGCGAGCGGCCCGAAGGCGTAGGCCAGCACGAGCCCGAGCCCTTCGGAGACATAGCCGTGCCCGGCCTGGGGCGCGAACGCCCCGTAGCCGATGGTGCCGCCCTGGTAGGCGCCGCGGATGATGCTGTTGACGTTGATGAAACCGGCGATCGCGCCGGTCTCGGGCAGGCAGACCAGGAATCCCTCGTGGTCGTCCCGCTCCAGCTTCGTCATGAAGATGTCGAAGGCCTCGTCGGTGGAGGGCGCGGTCAGCCACGGGTGGTGGAGGGCGGCGCTGGTGCGGGAGAGCCGGGTGAACTCCGCGCGGTCGTTCCGCTCGATGTGGCGGATGGCCACGCGGGGTCCCATGGCTGCGTATGGCGTGTCGGGCATCCGCACATCGTAAGCCGGTCGTACCGCCGCCCGTCCGGCGAACCCGTCCGGCGGCCCCGCCCGGCGAACTCTGGGCCGTGTCCGGCGGATCTTGACGCTGCCGATATGCGGCTCCGCCGCGCGGGGGGCGCTGCCCCAAACCCCGGGGTCCAGGGGCGAAGCCCCTGGTTCGGGAAGGGGCGGGGTGGGGAAAAGCACCGATGTGCGGCTCCGCCGTGCGGCCGCCGGACACCCCTTAGGGAGCCTTCTCCAGCAGCGCGTACGCCGCCGCGTACCCAGGGCCTCCGGCGGAGTCGCCGGAGTCGGCCGCGGCCGCCGCGAGCTGGTCGGCGGGCAGGTCGGTCAGCGTCCAGGGGCCGACCGGCACCGGCCGCTCGCCCGTGCCGACGTAACTGATCGCCGGGTCCTGGGACAGCCCCGTGCCGATGCCCTTGAGATACGCCTCCTTGCGCGTCCAGCACCGCGCGAACGCGGCGGGGCGGTCGGCCGCGGAGAGCGCAGCCAGCTCGGCGCGCTCGGTCGGGTGCAGGCTCTGCGCGACCTGGTCCACGACCGACACCGGCTGTGTCTTCTCCACGTCGGCGCCGATCGGCGAGCCCGCGAAGGCGAACAGCACCAGGTCACCGGCGTGCGACATGTTGAAGTGCAGCGGCGTGCCGACGACCGCGGGGCGGCCGTGGGGCCCGCCGCAGCCGGGGCAGTCCTCCCGGGTGAACGGCACGGCCGCGGGCTCGATGTCCAGATAGGCGCCCAGCAGCTCCCGCAACCCCAGGTGCGCCGCGGTGTACCGGTGCTGGTCCTCGGTCCGCACGAACTTCGCGGCGCGCTCCCGCTCCTCGGCGTCGAGGATCTTGCCGGGCGCGCCCTGGTCCATGGCGGCCATGTACCGGGAGACGCTGAGCAGCCAGGTCTCGGGCGCGCCGGGCGGCCACGCGCCGGCCACGGCGGCGGGCAGCGGATCACGGCCGACGACGTGCGATGCCCTCGGGGGTGTCAACTCGCTCCTCCAGGTGGGTCGGTGAGGCGGGCTCGGATCACGACTACGCGGATCACGCTACGCCGTTCGGTCAGCCAGCTCCAGGGCCGGAACCCCCGGCGGGGTGAGCCCGAAGACCCGTGCGTACAGGCCGAGTTCGGCCTCAACGGCGCGGATCATGGTGTCCGCACGGCGGAAGCCGTGGCCCTCGCCCTCGAAGGCGAGATACGCGTGCGGGACGCCGCGCCCGGCGACCGCCGCCAGGAAGCGCTCGCACTGCGCGGGCGGGCACACCGGGTCGGCCAGGCCCTGGAGCAGCAGGAAGGGGACGCTGACCCGGTCGGCGCGGCCGGTCAGCGAGCGGTCGCGGTAGCGGTCGGGGACCTCGGCGAGCGGCCCGATCAGGGACTCCAGGTAGCGGGACTCGAAGTCGTGCGTCCCCTCGCCGGCCCAGTCCATGGGGTCGAGGACGGGGTATTTGACCGTCCCGCACGCGTACAGCCCGGCGGTGGTCTTGGAGGTCAGCGAGGCGGCCGCGGTCCAGCCGCCCGCGCTGCCGCCCCGGATGGCGAGCCGGGCCCGGTCGGCGCTGCCCTCCTCCGCCAGCGCCTCGGCGACGGCCGCGCAGTCCTCGACGTCCACCACGCCCCACTGCTCGCACAGCCGGTCCCGGTAGGCGCGGCCGTAGCCCGTCGATCCGCCGTAGTTGACCTCGGCGACGCCTATCCCGCGCGAGGTGAAGTACGCGATCTCCAGGTCGAGCACGAGCGGGGCGCGGTCGGTCGGCCCGCCGTGGGCCCAGACCACATACGGCGGCGCCTCGCCCTCGGGCGCGGTGTGGCCGGGGTTGTGCGGCGGGTAGATGTGGGCGTGGATGTCCCGGCCGTCCGGCCCGGTGAAGGTGCGGGCCTCCGGGCGCGGGTAGTACGCCGGGTCGACGGGGTCGGTGTGCGCGGCCCCGATGACCCGGGCGTAGCCGGTGCGGGTGTCCAGCTCGACCACCTCGTACGAACTGTGCGGGCTCGCGGCGACGCCGACGACCCGGCTGCCGTCCACGGCGAGCGTCGCGTCCCACTCGGTCCACGGTCCCGGCGCGTCGGCCAGCTCGCGGGTGCGCGGGTCGAGGATGCCGAGCCGGGCGGCGCCCCGGCCGTGCACGACGGCGATCAGCCCGCCGGGCAGCGGTGCGAACCAGCGCAGGCCGAGCTTCCACAGCGGTCCGCCGAACTCCTCCTGGCCGGGGCAGAGCCCGGTGCTCGCGATGACGCCATTGCCTGTCGTGTCGGGGTCGATGCGCTGCAACTTCCACCAGCCGCTGAGGTCGGAGACGAACAGCAGGGTGCCGTCGGTGTCCCACTCGACCTGCACCACCGACTCGTCGGTCTCCCCCACCACCGGGCGCGTGCCCTGGAAGCGGCCGTCCTCCGTCACGTCCGCCACCATCACGACCGTGCCGTCCCACGGCATCTGCGGGTGGTTCCAGGCGATCCAGGCCACCCGCCGCCCGTCCGGGGAGAGCTGGGGCCCGGTGACGAAGCGGTGGCGGTCGTCGGACAGCTCGCGCACCGCCGTACGGTCCTCGGCGGCCGAGCCGTCCAGCGGCACCGCCGCGATCACGCGGCGTACGTCGGTCGGCCCCGCGCCGGTGAACTCCTCCAGCACGCCCCACACTTCGCCCACTTCGCCGCGGCCGGCGTGCAGTCGCAGATCCGCCCAGCGCAGCCCGCCGCCGAGGTCCGACACCGGGGTCAGCGGGCGCGGCGGGGCGCCGGTCGGGTCGTCCGGCTCGTACGCGTACAGCCGCTGGTCGGCGTGGTGCGCGAAGACGACGAGCGGGCCGCCCGCCGGGCGGGGCACGGCGGCCCACGGCAGGCCGCCGTACTCGATGACCCTGCTGCGTACGTTCCACGGCGCGGGCAGCGCGCTGACCTCGGCGGCGCCGGGCCGGCGCCGCATCAGCGTGCGACGGCCGCCCTCGGCAGGGCGCGGCGCGGTCCACCACACCTCGTCGCCGACCGTGCCCACGTACTCCGGGTGGCCGTCGTGCGAGGCGGCGAGCGCGGCGTCGATCGGGGACCGCCAGGCGCCGTACGGGGTGGTCGTGGTCACCGTGCTGTCGCTCATCCTCAAGCCCTCCGCAGGAAGTGGTCGAGCACCCGGACGCCGAAGTGCAGGGCGTCCACCGGCACCCGCTCGTCCACGCCGTGGAAGAGCGCCTGGTAGTCGAAGCCCTCGGGCAGCCGCAGCGGCGAGAAGCCGTATCCGACGATGCCGAGCCGGGAGAACTGCTTGGCGTCCGTGCCGCCGGACATGCAGTACGGCACCGCGTGTCCGTCCGGATCGAAGTGTTCGAGCGCCGCCCGCATGGCCGCGAAGGCCGGGCCGTCGACCGGGGCCTGGAGGGCCGGCGAGCGGTGGTGGAACTCCCAGTCGACGTCCGGCCCGGTGAGCCGGTCGAGGGTCGCGCGGAACTCCTCCTCGCCGCCCGGCAGGATCCGGCCGTCCACGTACGCCGTGGCGCTGCCGGGGATGACGTTGACCTTGTAACCGGCCTCCAGGACGGTCGGGTTGGCGGTGTTGCGAACGGTCGGCTCGAGCAGGGCCGCGGCGGGCCCCAGCTCGGCGAGCAGCGCGTCGACGTCGAAGTCGGGCGCGTCCACGTCGGCCTTGAGCCCGCGCAGCGGCGCGATCTCGGTCAGTGCGGCCTTCACGGTCGGCGTCAGCCGCACCGGCCAGCGGTGTTCGCCGATCCGCGCCACGGCGGCGGCCAGCCGGCTGACCGCGTTGTCGCGGTTGACCCTCGACCCGTGCCCCGCCCGGCCCCGGGCTGTGAGCTTGAGCCAGGCCGTGCCACGCTCCCCCGCCGCGATGGGGTACAGCCGCGTCCCGTTCCCCGCGTGGAAGGTGAAGGCGCCGGATTCGCTGATGCCCTCCGTGCAGCCCTCGAAGAACTCGGGGTGCTCGTCGGCGAGGAAGCCGGAGCCCGGCTCCGCGCTGTCCTCCTCGTCGGCGGTGAAGGCCAGCACGATGTCTCGGCGCGGCCGCACGCCCGCGCGGGCCCAGGCGCGGACGGCCGCGAGCACCATGGCGTCCATGTTCTTCATGTCGATGGCGCCCCGGCCCCACACCACGCCGTCGCGCACCTCCCCCGAGAACGGGTGCACGCTCCAGTCGGCGGGCTCGGCGGGCACCACGTCCAGATGGCCGTGGACCAGCAGCGCGGGGGCGGACGGGTCGGTGCCCTCGATCCGCGCGACGACGTTCGTCCGCCCCGGGTCGCGCTCCAGCAGCGTGGCGTCGATGTCCACCTCGCCCAGCCGCTCCGCGACGTACTCGGCGGCGGGGCGCTCGGTGCAGTCGCCGCCGCCGCGGTTGGTGGTGTCGATGCGGATCAGCTCGGAGGTGAACCGCACCACCTCCTCCAGCGCCAGCGCGTCGATCGCCTCGGCGGGCTCAGGCTCAGCCATACTGCTCCTCCACCGCGGCCGAGACGAGGGTGGTGACCGCCTTGAAGCAGCGGATGCCCTCGTACATGTCCGGCGAGGTGTACGCCACCCGCCGCACCCCGCTGTGCTCCACCCCCGGCACGGCGGTGGCCGCACCCACCAGGTGCTCCGCGTCGAACTCCAGCTCCACGGTGAACGGCCCGGCCTGGACGGGCTCATGCCGCACCGCCAGCGCCGCCGCTTCCCGGGCCGCCGCCCGGATGTCCGCCGCCGTACGGGCCGGGGTGCGGCACACCGCCGCGTACCGCGACACGTAGTCCTTCACCGCGACCGACCGCGCCTCGGGCGCGTACCCCTTGGCGTCCTCGCAGGTCCGGTCGTCCCCGGTGACCAGCACCACGGGCACCCCGTACTCGGCGACGACCAGTGAGTTCAGCCGCCCCTCGCTCGCGGGCACCCCGTCCACCCACACGCCGGTGATGGAGTTGGCGAGATAGGTGTGCGCGAGGACGCCCTCGGTCCCGGCGCCGGTGTGATAGCCGACGAACGCGATCCCGTCCACGTCCCCGTGCTGCACGCCCTCCACCATGCTCAGGCTCTTGTGCTTGCCCGTGAGCATGGCGGCCCGCTCGTCCAGCTCCTCCAGCAGCAGATTGCGCATCGACCAGTGCGCCTCGTTGATCAGCACCTCGTCCGCGCCCCCGTCGAAGAACCCGGTGACCGCCGCGCTCACGTCGGAGGTGAACAGATGGCGGCACCGCTCCCACTGTGGCGTGCCGGGCAGCACATCCGCGGGCCAGGTCACGCCCGTGGCACCTTCCATATCGGCACTGATGAGGATCTTCACGACTGTCCCCGCTCCTCCCAGGTCACTGTGGACACCTTCTCACCTGCCCCCCAACATGCCCGGAGCACGCCGCCAACTATGCTTCCTGTGTCTTCTTGTCATGACCACCCAGACCGGAGTTTCCCCCATGCCCCTCATCCGGTTGTCCGCAATAACGTCGACAACAACGTCGCTCCTCACGGCCGCAGCCGCCGGCGCGCTGCTCGTCGGCTGCTCGGCGTCGGTCAGCGTCGATAAGGCCACGCCGAAACTGTCCGCGGACAAGCTCGCCACCACGGTCGCCGAAAAGCTCGCCGCCACGACCGGCCAGGCCAAGCCGGACATCACCTGCCCCGACGCCCTTGAGGGCAAGGTCGACACAACCACCCGGTGCAAGCTCACCGCGGCCGACGGCAGCACCCTGGGCGTCACGGTCACGGTGACCGGCGTCGACGGCAACAAAATCAACTTCGACGTCAAGGCCGACAACACGCCCACTCCGGCCCCGAGCTGACCGCCGCGCCAGGGCCTGGAACTCCTGAGGTCTCCTTACCCCAGACCTAAGGCACCCCCGGGGCGGCAAGATGCGCAAGCCTCCCCATGTGGCGCCCCCACCTTGGACACGACGCTGGAAGCACAGCAAGAGACCAGCTCGTCCAAGGAGACCGTCATGTTGCACCACGAGTTCCAGGCCGCCCGCCAGGCCGCCATCCTGGCCCGCGCCGAGCAGCGCCGTCTGGTCCGCGAAGCCGAGCGGAGCGCGAAGGCGGCGGTCCGTACCACCGCCGACAGCCGCAAGCGCCACTTCCTACGCTCACGACACGCGTGAAACGCCCGCCGCCGGCCCTCGCCGACGACGAGACCCCTGTCCCTCACCTCATACGCCATGCGATGCTCGGCACCGTGCACAGCAGTCACATAAGCCCTGTTTTCGTAGGCCGCAGCGCCGAACTCGCCGCTCTCGACGAGGCCCTGTCCCGGGCGGACGCCGGGGAGCCCAGCGCCCTCTTCGTGGGCGGCGAGGCCGGCGTCGGCAAGACCCGGCTGATGCAGGAGTTCCTCGGCCGGGCCGTCGCGGACGGGGCCGTCGTCGCCCTGGGCGGCTGTGTGGAAACCGGCGCCGACGCCCTGCCCTACCACCCCGTCTCGACCGCCCTGCGCTCCCTGCGCCGCCGGCTCGGCGCGGAGCTCGACGCCGCCATCGCCGGCCAGGAAGGCGAGCTGGCCCGGCTGCTGCCCGAGCTGGGCGAGATGGACCGGGGACGCCCCGAAGCCGAGGGCCGTGCCCGGCTCTTCGAGCTGACCGTCCGCCTCCTCGAGCGCCTCGCCGCGGACCGGACCCTCGTGCTGGCCCTGGAGGACCTGCACTGGGCCGACCGCTCCACCCGCGAGCTGCTCAGCTATCTGCTGCGCGCCCTCACCCGCAGCCGCCTGCTCATCGTCGCCACCTACCGCGCCGACGACCTGCACCGCCGCCACCCGCTGCGCCCCGCCCTCGCCGAGTACGAGCGGCTGCGCACCGTCACCCGCCTCGAACTTCCCCGCTTCGAGCGCGCCGAGGTCCGCCGCCAGCTCGCCGCCATCCGCGGCGAGGCCCCGCCCGAGCAGGTGCTCGACCGGGTCTTCGAACGCTCCGAGGGCAACGCGTTCTTCGTCGAGGAGCTGGCCTGTAGCATCCTCGAAGGCTCACCGGGCGGCATCAGCGACTCCCTTCGCGACCTCCTGCTGGTCCGGGTCGAGGCGCTGCCTGACGAGGTGCAGCGCGTGGTGCGGATCGCCGCCGAGGGCGGCTCCGAGGTGGAATTCCGGCTGCTGGCCACCGTCACGCGCCTCGCCGAGGACGAGCTGATCGAGACCCTGCGTACCGCCGTGGGCGCCGCCGTCCTCCAGCCCTCCGAGGAGGGCGAGTCCTTCCGCTTCCGGCACGCCCTGATGCGCGAGGCCGTGGCCGGCGACCTGCTGCCCAGCGAGCGCTCCCGGCTCAGCCGCCGCTACGCCGAGGCGCTGGAGGCCGACCCCACGCTCGTACGGCCCGAGGAGCGGGCCGGGCGGCTGGCCGGCTACTGGTTCGACGCCCGCGACCCCGCCAGGGCGCTGCCCGCCGTGATCGCCGCGGCGGCCGCTGCCCGCGGCCGGCACGCGTTCGCCGAGCAGCACCATCTGCTGGAGCGGGCGCTGGAACTGTGGGACGACACCCCCGAGGAGCTGCGCCGTCAGGCGATGCGGCAAGGCGTCGAGGACGGCCTGTACATGGCCATCTCCCCAGACGCACCCGGGGACTTCCTGGACCTGCTCGCCGCGATCACCGTCGCCGCGCGCCTCGCGGGAGAGCAGGAGCGAGCGCTCGCCCTCTGCAAGCGGGCGCTGCGCAAGCTGGAGGGTGAGCCTCTGCGAGCGGCCTGGTTCTGGCTCGAGCGCTACCAGTTGGTGCGCGACCTCGCCCGTTCCGACGGCTGGGACGAGATCACCCACGCCCGGAAACTCATGCAGGACCAGCCGCCGTCCTTCGTCCACGCCAAAGCGCTGACGCTGGCGGCGCACTGGTACGCCGTGCACCAGCCGACGACAACGGTGATCGAGACCGCGCAGCAGGCGGTGGAGCTCTGCCGGGCGACGGGCGCGGAGATCACCGGCCTTACCGCGCAGCTCACCCTGGCCTGGCTCACCATCCACTCGGGCGACGTCGAGACCGGGCTCGAGCAGGCCCGCGCCGTGTGCGCCCGCGATCTGGAGCCGGGCAACGCCATCGTCCTGCTGCGCGGCCACGGCAACCTGTCCACGGCCCTGCACGGCATCGGCCGCTACGCCGAGGCGGTCGAGACCGCCGAGCGTGGCAGCGGGCTCGCCGATCGGCACGGGCTGCCGGACACCGCCTCGTACATCGACGCCAACCTCGCCGAATCCCTCATCCAGCTCGGCCGCTGGGCCGACGCCGGCGAAGCGCTCGAGCGGGGCCTCGGCCGCCGCGGGGTGAGCGTCCGCATCCGGGCGCTGATCGCTGAGCGGAGGGCCGAACTCGCCCTGGTCCGGGGCGCGTACGACGAGACCCGGCGTCGACTGGAGGAGTCCGAGAGCAGCACCACCGGCCCCTACCCGGAGCCGCAGCACACCCTGGCCGTGAGCCGCGTGGCGATCGCGCTGGCGGCCGCCGACGGCCGGATCCTCGATGTCCGCTCCCTGCTGGATACGGCGGTCGGCGAGGCCATCCCGCCCGGCCATCAACGCTACGGCTGGCCGCTGTTGTACGAGGCCGCGGCGGCGGAGGCGCGGGCCCGTGCACTCGCGGTGGCCGAGCCGGGGCGTGCGGCGGCGGTGGAGCGGATCCGCAAGGCGATGCGGGGCCAGCCCGAATTCGCACCGCTGTGGGTCGCGCAGGCCCTGATGATCCAGGCCGAACTGCTCACTGCCGAGGGCCGGGACGCCACCGCCCACTGGACGCGGGCCGTGGCCGCCGCCGAGCAGTTGGAGTCCCCGCCACTGCTCGCCACCGCCCGGTTGCGGCTCGCGCACGCCCTGATCTCCCAGGGCGGCGACGGGTCCCGCCAAACGGCCGGTGAGCTGCTGCGGCAGGCCGAGGCGGTGGCGCGCGAGCTGGGCGCGGCGCCACTCGAGGCGGAGATCGCCACGCTGGCCGGCCGCGCCCGGATCCCGCTGCGGCAGGCCGACGGGGAGACGGCCCCGCCCCCGACACCGGCGGCGGCGCTGGGCCTGACCGCCCGGGAGCGGGACGTGCTGCGCCTGGTCGCCGCCGGGCGGAGCAACCGGCAGATCGCGGAGGAGCTGTTCATCTCGCGGAAGACAGCGAGCGTGCATGTCTCCAACATCCTGGCGAAGCTGGGCGCTTCAGGCCGAGGGGAGGCCGCGGCCATCGCGCACCGGCTGGGAGCCTTCGAGTAGCCACGCCTCCCTTAGAGACGAACCCGGGCCCAGACGGTCTTCCCGACCACCCGCTCCCGCACGCCCCACGCCTCGGCGAACGCGGCCACGATCGCCAGCCCGCGCCCGGACTCGGCCTCCGGCGTCGCGTCGGTGATGACCGGCAGCCCATCTCCGGGGTCGGTCACCTCGATGCCGATCAGCTTCTCGGCGTCGTAGGCGATCCGCACCTCGTAGTACCTCCCCGGTACGCGCCCATGCCGCACCGCGTTGGCCGCCAGCTCCGACAGCACGAGCAACGCGACCTGCGCGGAGCCCGGCTCCACCCTCCACGCGCAGAGAACGGCCGCGGCCGTCTGGCGAGCGCGATGGACAGAGAGGGGGACGGGCGTAAACCTCTGCTTCCAGCCATGAAGCGGAATGACGCCGTGACTTTGTGCGTTCATGCCCCCACTGTCAGTGCACGTGACTAGCGTGACCAGTAACAGAACGTCGACCGCGGCTGGCGCCAACTCCGCTCGAACGGATGTTGATCAGCGTTTAGCCGCGTTGAGGGGGTGGATGGGATGGCGATGCCCAAGAAGAAGGACTCCGCGCCGCCGACCATGAGGTACTTCGCAGCTGTGCTGCGGATTCTTCGCGAGGCCGCGGGGTTGACGCAGGAGCAGCTGGGCGAGCTGATGAACTACACGGGCTCGGCGGTGAGCGCGGTGGAGACGTGTGCGAAGCCGCCGACGGATGAGTTCGTCGAAGCGGCCGAGAAAGCACTGGACGCCAGTGGGTTGCTGCGCTCGGCGATCGCGTTCTTGCGGTTGGAGCGGTATCCGGAGTACTTCCAGGGTTTCGTGCAAATGGAGCAAGAGGCGCTGAGTGTGTCGTCGTACTGCACGCAAGTGATCGACGGACTCTTGCAGACGGAGGAGTACGCCCGCGCACTGCTTCGCAGCAACTACCCGCCGTTCGAAGAGGACGAATTGGAACAGCTCGTCACGGCCCGCATGGATCGCAAGGCACTGTTCGACCGCAAGCCGATGGCACTGATTCACACCGTGATCGAAGAAGCCACACTGCGGCGACAGATCGGCGGCCCGGAGGCCATGGGCCGCCAGTACGCGCACCTCCTCACCAAGGCGGCTCGCCCCAACGTAACGCTCCAGGTCATGCCAGCGAGTTGCGCCGAACACGCGGGACTGCGCGGGCCCATGAAGCTGATCGTGATGCCCGACGAGACTTCCCTGGCTTACATGGAGAGCCACGGGGAGAGCATGCTGGTCTCCAAGCCCGCCAAGGTGGGCACACTTGTCCGACGCTATGCGATGATCCGGGCGCAGGCCCTCAGGCCGGAGGAATCCGTAAGCTTCGTCGAGCAGTTGATGGGTGAGCTATGAGCGAACTCGTATGGTTCAAGAGCAGCTACAGCGACTCTGGCGGAGGCGACTGCGTCGAGGTGGCCCTGGACTGGCACAAGTCCAGCCACAGCGACAACACGGGCGGCGACTGCGTCGAAGTCGCCACCGACTGGCACAAGTCCAGCCACAGCGACTCCAGCGGGGGCGACTGCGTCGAGGTCGCCACCACCCCCGCCACCGTCCACGTCCGCGACTCAAAGATCCCGGACGGCCCGAACCTCCACATACCCGCCGACGCCTGGTCGGACTTCCTCGTCTTCGCCACGCGATAGCGGCAGTCGCCCCACCGCACGCGTCCCGGACACCGTGTCCGCGAAGTGGAGCGTGCCGCCGTGGCGGGCGGCGATCTCGCGGGCGATGGCCAAGCCCAGCCCCGCACCGCCGGACTTCCGCGTGCGGGCGTCCTCCAGGCGGCTGAAGCGCTTGAAGACCCGTTCCCGGTCCGCCACAAGGATGCCGGGGCCGTCGTCGCGGACCTCGAACACGACGGTGGCCCCCTCCCCGTGGCGCTCGCTGCGCACCGTGACCTCGACCGTGGTGTGGGCGTAACGGCAGGCGTTGCCGAGCAGGTTGCGGAGCAGCCGTTCGAGCTGGACGTCGCTGCCGCGGACCCAGGCGGGTGGGTCGTCGGCGGTGCAGCGGATGTCGAGGGGGCGGGCGTGGGGCAGATGGCGGTGTTCCACGGCCAGGTCGTGGGCGAGGTCGGTGAGGTTCACCCTCGTGTCGGCGACGGGCGCGCCGCCGTCCAGTTGGGCCAGGAGCAGCAGGTCGTGGCTGAGGTTCTGGAGCCGCACGATGTCCCGCAGGGCCTCGCGTACACGGCTCTCCCAGTCGACGCCTTCCGGGTGCGTCAGTGACGACTCGAGTGAGGCCCGCAGCCCGGCGAGGGGGCTGCGCAGCTCGTGGGAGGCGTCGGCGATGAATCGCTGCTGGAGTTCGGCCGACCGCTCCAGCCGGTCCAGGGTCGTGTTGATGGTGCGTGCGAGCCGGGCGATCTCGTCGGCCGGGGCCGAGGACGACACCGGCACTCGACGGCCCAGCGACCGGGCCGTGATGTCCTCCAGTTCGCGGCGGATGGCCTCGACAGGGCGCAACACCCGGTTTGCCGCGATCCACGCGGTGGCGGCGAGGATCACGACGACGAGGGGTGCCCAGTACGCCAGGCGCCAGCCGAGGCTGGGCAGGTAGCCGAACGCGGATCCGCCGGTCTGGTACGACCACCAGAGTTCGCCGACGAAGAGCAGGGCCGTACCGGCGCCGACCACGAACGCGAAGCGCAGACGCAGGGACAGCGCCCGTCGGACGGAGCGAGAGAACGCCCACACCGTGGCGCCGGTGAGCAGCATGATGGCCGGGGCCGCGACCTCGGGTTGCCGTAGCGGCTCCGCGACAGCCGCGTACGGGAGGAACACGGCGCCCGCGATGAGCAGCCAGGCCACGGTGAGGCCGACCCGGATGGTGCTCGACTTGCGCGTTTCAGGCGGCATGGCCGGTCATCCGGTAGCCGATGCCCCGGACCGTCTCGATCGACGCGCGGCCGAAGGGCGTGTCGATCTTTCGACGCAGGGCGCTCACGTACACCTCGACGATGTTCAGGTCGCCTTCGAAGTCCGCCGACCAGACCTGGTCGACGATGTCGATCTTGGGGACGACTTCACCGGCCCGCATGGCAAGGCATTCGAGCACCGCGAACTCCTTGGCGGTCAGTCGGATCTGGACGTCGCCGCGGCCGCTGGTCCGGTTGGCGGGGTCGACCCACAGGTCGCCGATGCGCAGCACGGTGCGGGTCCGGGCACCGCCGCGGCGGAGCAGGGCCCGCAGCCGGGCTTCGAGCACCACATACGAGAAGGGCTTGGCGAGGAAGTCGTCGGCGCCGGTGTCCAGCGCCTCGGCCTCGTCGTACTCGCCGTTCTTGGCGGTCAGCATCAGGATCGGCGTCTCGATGTCCGCCGCCCGGAGCCGGGCGCAGACCCGGTAGCCGTTCAGGCCGGGGAGCATGATGTCGAGCACGATCGCCTGATACGGGTTCTGGCGCGCCATGTGCAGGCCGACCAGGCCGTCATGGGCCACGTCCACCGCGTATCCGGCCGCTTCCAGGCCTCTTTTCAGGGCGACCGCGAGCCCTTCCTCGTCTTCCACCACCAGTAGCCGCACGACCGTAAGTATCCACAGCCGTTTCCGTGGTCCCTGAAGAGGCCTTCAGGATCCTTCAGCGTCGTCTCAGCAGCTCCGGGTGAGCATCGGGGCCCGTTCCCCGCCTGCCCTCCGGCCCTTGAGGTGACCAGTGACCGCCGCCCCCGTCCTCACCCACGACCCCGTCCACCGCGCCCCGGAAAGGGCGCCGCGGGGGATACGGGTGGCTCTGGTGGTGGCCGTCGTGGCGACGCTCGCCGCCGTCGTACAGCAGGTGCTGCACGCGGTGGGGGTCGTCGGGGGGCAGCCGTGGCCCTTCCTGCTGGTCGCCGCCCCGGCGTGGCTGCTCGCCGTGAGGGGCTCGCGGGCGGTGCCCGACCCGCCGCCCGTGGTCGTCCGGGCCGTGGAGCGGCTGGGGCGAATACCCGTGTGGGCGTGGGTCGCCGGGGTGCTGGCCATGGCCGCCGCCGCGTGGGCCGCGCTTCAGGACCACGAGCCGCTGATCGGCCACGAGGAGGCGGTGTACGGCAACAAGGCCCGCTCCTGGCTTGACGACGGCACCCCGGACGCGGGCTGGGGCACCTACCGCCCGGTGGGGCTTCCCGCGCTCGGCCGGATCGCCCTGGCCGTGCACGACGACGTCGGGGCGCTGCGCGTGGTGGCCCTGCTGCTGACCCTGTTCACGCTCACCACGACCTATCTGGTCGCCGCCCGGCTGACCACTCCACGCCGGGCCGTGGTGGTGACACTTCTGCTGCTCAGCGGGCTGGGCTTCCTGCGCCGCGTGCCGCTGTTCCTCAATGACATCGGCGCCAGCGGCCTGCTCCTGATCGTGGTGTACCTGCTGGTCCGCGCGCAGGAGAAGCCCGGTTCACGGGCACTCCTCGTCCTGCCCATCCCGGCCCTCGCGGCCTTCTATCTGCGGTACGGCGTGGTGGGCACCCTCGCGGCCGTCGTGGCCGCCGCCGTCCTGGCCTACGGGCCCCGGGCCTGGCTGGCGCAGGGGCGCCGACTGGCGCTGTGCGCGGGCTTCTTCCTCGCCGGGCTGATACCGCACTTCGTCTACGCCACCGAGGTCACCGGCGACCCCCTCGGCCTGATCTTCTCCGCGACGGAGCACGCGGGCCGGGCGTATGTGGGCGACGGTCTCGTGTACTACCTGTCCATTTTCCCGTACCGGCTGGCCGGTGACCTCGGCGGCGTCGTCATGGCCGCGGGGCTGTGGGGCCTGGGCGCCGCGATCAGGCGCCGCCGTGGCGACCGGCGTCGCAGCGACCGCCGCCACGTGTTTCTCGGCATGACCGCGGTCCTCACCTTCATCGTGCTGGGCGTGGCCACGGACGGCGAGCCCCGCTTCGTCTATCTGCCCGTCGTCCTGCTGACCGTGCTCGGTGTGCAGACCCTCGCCGAGTCGGCCGGGCGCTGGTCCGCGACCGTGCTCACCGCCGTCGCCGCGCTGGCCGCCGTCACCGTGCCCGCCACCGCGCAGTACGTGGCGCACGACGCGATGCCGGGCCCGACCGCCCAGCGCGTGTCGACTCTCGCCGTGGCCCGGCAGTTCGCAGCCGGTGACCGGCCATGCCTGCTGGTCACCGGCTACGAGCCCGACCTCGGCTGGTACTCCGGCTGCGACGCGGTCACCTACGGCCAGTACCGGCGGATGGCGCCGCCCGCCGGGGTCGAGGTGAGTCTGGTCCTCTTCGAACGGGGGCGGTTGCAGCCCGGCCCCGCGTCCCTGCGCCGTCTCATCGACGGGCGTGCCACCACGACCCGGACGATCCCCACCGAAGGCTCCCTCGGCACGGCCACGGTCATCACGCTGCGCGCGAGAAGCTGACAGCTGACCCGTGGCGCTCCGGCTCGCCCTCGGTGCCGTGGGGGCCGCCCGCCGGCGGCTCCCACGGCAGAGTCTGACTCAGGCCAGGATGGGGACCAGCCCGATCGCGAAGATCCCGTAGAAGCCGGCGGCGACAGCGAGGCGGGCCGCGGTGAGCTTGTGGGCGCGCATGGTCAGCAGAAGGTAGACGATCGCTGCCATGGTGATGATCCCGGACCACAGAAGGGCGTCGTCAAAGTGCCACTTCGTGAACAGCAGGCCGATACCGCTGGGCACGGTGGCCTGGATCATCATCGCGCCGGAAATGTTCGCCAGCGCCAGCTTCGTCTTGCCCTGCCGCACCCAGATCACCGCGTTCATGATCTCGGGGAGTTCGGTGGCGATCGGGGACAGCAGCAACGCCGTGACGGTGGCGGACAGGCCCAGCATGGGGCCGATGACGTCGAGCTGGGCGACGAAGTAGTGCGCTGCGAAGAAGATCACCACGAGGGTGGCGAGGGTCTGCGCCACGACGGCCCAGGTGGCCGGGGACGCCTTCTTCGGCTGGAACTTCAGCGGCTCCAGCTCCTCGTCCTCGCCGTCGTCCTGGGCGGTCCGGCTGCTCCGGATCTCGCGCCAGAAGTACACCGCGTAGGCGGCGAAGAACAGGAGGCCCAGCGTGGGCTTGAAGGCGAACGCGACCAGGCCGAGAGAGACCTTGACGAGGAAGATCGGCAGGAACCACTTCTGGTCCTTGGCCAGCCGCTTCATGTCCTTAGCGTCCCCCAGGGCCTCACCGCCGGGCAGGGAAACGTCGACACTGCGCGCAGCCCCTACCCCGGTGAGGGCGGCAGCAGCACGCTCCTTGCGGCGCTTGAGCATGAGCATGGCGCCGGTGACGCCGTAGGCGACGGTGGCCAGGGCGAGGGGGCCGCCCATGGCGGCGCCGACGCCGATGTTCTTGGCCTCCTCGGTGGCGCCGGTGGTCACCGCGACCAGGGTCACCACGGACTCCGGGAGGGCGGTGCCGAAGGCGGCCAGGATCGTGCCGACCGCCATCTTCCCGACGTTGAGGCGTTCGCCCAGCCACTCCACGGCGTTGACGAACCACTCACAGGAGAGGTAGATCGCCACCGCGCAGACGATGAGCAGTACGAAATGGATCACGGGACTCGTCCAGCCTTCCCGCACCGGCGGGGGCTCAAAGGACGAGCGGCGCGGGAGGCGGCGGCACGGCTTCGACCCCGCCGACGCGCACACAGATGTCGTCGACAAAGGGCCGAAGGTCTCGCCCGCCCGCGTCATCACTGACAACAGGCCCGGCCACCGGGAACCCGAGGGCTCCAGTGTGTCGACGACCGGTTCGCGGGGCTACTCCCCTTCGCAGCCGCCCATCCTACAGACACCCGGCGGCGGCCTTCCGGAGGGTCGGTCCGGCGAGACGGCCCGCGCCCGCGGTCTCGGTGTCGTCGGGCACCAGGCGGTGCGGCATCCGGGCGAGCCGGATCGCTTCGTCGGACGGTTCCGGCGCGGTCAGGCCGGTGCCGTCGGTACCGCCGGGGGTGCTGTGCCCCTCGTTGAAGACGAGGGAGAGCACGTGCCGCACCTCGGCCGGCCCGCTCAGTGAGGTCGGCGCCCTCGGGCAAGACCGGGGGGTGCCGGACGCGGAGTGGCCAGGGCGAAGGTGTCCTCGCGGCGCCGACGGGCGCTGTCGCTGCGGATCTGGTCGACCAGCTTGGGTTTGGGTCCCCGGCCCGCTCGGCCTACGCGGGCGCCACCACGAACCACTGGGCCGGGAGATCGATCCGCGTCCCGTCGGCCCGGTACTCGGTCTGCGGCAGGGTGGTGAGCCCGTGGTCCAGCACCGTCAGCCCCGCCTCGCGCAGCAGCTCCGGCACCTCCACGGTGCGCGCATCGGCGGGGCGCAGGCCGTGGTCGAACACCCGGCGGAGTTTGGGCGGCGGGCCGCCGGGGTCCTGTGCGGCCTCGCGCAGTACGGTCTTGGACTCCTCGGTCAGCTCGGCGACGAAGGCCCGCCCGCGCCGCCCCAGCAGGGTGGCCACCGCCTCGGCGACGGGCCGCCGGTCGGGCGGGTCGCTCTGGTGGATGACGGCGCGCATATAGACGTTGGTGTCGCCGAGCCGCTCGTGGAGTTCGCCTACGCGCGCCGCGTCGGTCAGGTTGAGCTGCTCGTACTCGGCCACCTTCTCCGTGTCGGCGCGCCGCGCGTGTTCGATGGCCGCATGGGAGAGGTCGACGCCGATGGCGCGGGGGAAGTGGGCGGCCAGATAGCGGGTCTGGGTGCCGTTGCCGCAGCCGAGGTCGGCGATCGGCAGCCCGGTGTCCGCGTGCGGGGCGAGCAGTTCGAGGTGCGGGACCGCGGACAGTGAGGGGTCGGCGTCCCAGATGGCCTCCCCCGGCCCGTCCGAGGTGTTCTGCCAGTAGCTCTCCCACGCCTGCCTGTAGCGCTCCGACACGCTCATCCGCCGCTCCCCGGAGTAGAGGCCACCCATACGATCAAGGTGACTATCGCCACTCACCAGCCATGGACAAGAGCCGGGCGCGTTCCTTCACGCGAAATTCGCGCCCGCGCGCGCCGCGCGCTCAGGGCGCTCCGGGCGGGGAAGTGTCTGTTCGAACCAGACCGTCTTGCCGTCCGCCGACCGGCTGCCGCCCCACTCCCGGGCCAGCGCGTCGACCACCCGCAGCCCGCGCCCCGTCTCGTCGTTCCGGCCCGCGCTCAGCAGCACCGGCAGCTCGTGGTCGTCGTCGAACACCTCCCACAGCAGCGCGTCCGTACGCACCAGGCGCAGCACGACGTGGTGGGTGTGGGCGTGCCGGATCGCGTTGGTGACGACCTCGCTGACCAGCAGCTGCGCGGTCTCCACGGCCTCCGGGAGCCCCCATTGGAGCAGACGCTCCCCCACCAGCCGCCGCGCCCGGCCCACTTCGCGCGGCTCCAGCGCGAGCCGCCACTGGGCCACGTCGGCGGCCGGGATGCCGTTGAGCCGGGCCATCAGCAGCGCCACGTCGTCCTTGCGGCCGCCGCGGGTGTTGAGGGCGCGGATGATGGTGTCGCAGGCGTCGTCCATCGACGCCGCCGGGTGTGCGGCGGACGCGCACAGCGCGGCGAGCCCGTCGCCTATGTCCTGGCCGCGCACCTCCACCAGGCCGTCCGTGCACAGCACCAGGCGGTCGCCGGGCGACACCCGTATCCGGGCGGTCTCGAAGGGCACCCCGCCGACCCCGATGGGCGCCCCGGTCGGCAGGTCGAGCAGCTCGCTGCGGCCGTCCTCGGCACGCACCAGCACGGGCGGGATATGGCCCGCGTTGGAGATCAGCAGCTCGGAGCGGATGGGGTCGTAGACCGCGTAGAGGCAGGTGGCCAGGTAGTGCTCGCCGAGCCGCTGCGCCAGGTCGTCGAGGCCGCGCATGAGCTGCGCGGGCGGCAGGTCGAGGGCCGCCATGGTCTGTACGGCGATCCGTAACTGGCCCATCATCGCGGCCGAGTTCAGGCCGTGTCCCATGACGTCGCCGACGACGAGGGCGGTGCGCGAGCCGGACAGCTTGACGCAGTCGAACCAGTCGCCGCCGACCCGGCCGAGCCGGGTGCCGGGCAGATAGCGGGTGGCGGTGTCGCATCCGGCCATGCGCGGGGTGACCTGGGGCAGCATGCTGTCCTGGAGCGTCTCGGCGACGTTCTCCTGGTACGTGTACATGCGGGAGTTGTCGAGCACCAGGCCCGCGCGGGCGGCGAGTTCGGCGCCGGTCGTGCGGTCCATGTCATGGAACCGCTCCCGCCCCGCGCGGCGCATCAGCACCATGAAGCCCAGCACCACATCGCGCGCCTTGAGCGGCACGATCAGCAGCGACCGCCCGTTGATCAGCGGCCGCAGGTCCCGCTTTTCGAACTCCCCTGAGATCCGGTCGCCCAGCGCGTCGTCGATGTACGGGATCAGCACGGGCTCGCCGGTGACCATGCACTGGAAGAACGGCGTGTGTTCGGGAAACGCGATGGCCTCGCCGACCGGCACGGTGTCGTCCCAGCGGCCGGGTTCGTCGTTGTGCTCGACCCACACCCGGTGCCAGATGGTGGTGACGTCGGGCGGGCCGTCGGGGAATCCCTCGCCGGCCAGCACCTGGGCGCGCAGATGGGTGCCGGCGAAGTCGGCGAAGCGGGGCACGGCGGCGCTGGTGACCTCGCGGATGGTGCGGGCGAGGTCGAGCGAGCTGCCGATGCGCCCGCTGACCTCGTTGAGGAATTCCAGGCGCTCGCGGACGGCGGCGTATTCGAGGTCGATGTCCTCAGTTGCGTA
Organism: Streptomyces sp. NPDC097640; assembly: GCF_040302705.1. Taxonomy (NCBI): domain Bacteria; kingdom Bacillati; phylum Actinomycetota; class Actinomycetes; order Kitasatosporales; family Streptomycetaceae; genus Streptomyces; species Streptomyces sp. NPDC097640. The sequence goes on along the minus strand of NZ_JBEOSB010000005.1, from coordinate 311,418 downwards.
CGGCACTCCGGGGGCGCTCGGCGCTCCCTGCGCGCCCCCGGACCCGACCCCGGCCCCAGCCCCGCCCCCGGCGGATGCGGCGCGCCGTGCGGCCTCCTGGCGGGCCTGGCGCTCCCGGTAGCGGGGCATGCCCCAGTCCGGGGTCACCGGCACCCGCTCGTTCCTGCTGATCTCCAGCACCGGATAGCCGAGTTCGAGGATCTGCGCGACGATCCGGCCGGCCCTGGCCGGGCCCATGTTGGGCAGGATGTCCGGCAGCCGCCCGGCGAGCCGGTCCGCGCCGGGGAACTCGGTGTGCAGCGCGAAGCCGGGCGAGAACCGCTCCCGCTCCCCGCCGCCCGCGCGCTCCGCCTCGGCCAGCCCCGAGGCGTCCGCCGCGAGCACCAGCAGCCGCTCCGGCCCCGACCCGACCAGCGGATACGCCCACCACAACACATCGACCTGGCCGTGCGCCTGATCGGCCATCCGGGCCCGCCCGGCCGTGGGATACGGCGGCGCCCCGGCCGGCGCGGCGTCCAAGTCGGGCTCGGACTCCTGCTCTTCGTATCGCCATTCCGCGCCGCCCAGCGCGCCCGAGACCGGCATCAGATCGACGGCCCGGCAGCCCACGGCCTCCTCACGGCTGCGCCCGAAGAGCCTGCGCGCACCCGAACTCCAGTGCGTCACCAGCCCGTCGACGTCGATGACCACCACCGCGAGCGGCATCCGCCCGGGCCCGCCGCTGCCGCCCCGCTGCGCCGGCACCCGGGGCACCCCGCCCAGCTCATCGTCGCCGTGCGACGTGCCACGGTCCATCGCCGGAAGACTCCTTAACCAGGCAAGATCTGCGCCACCGCTACCCACGGTACGACCGCCGCGGGCCGCCGCGCGCCCCAATACCCGAATAGGGGGTTGTCTCAGCCGCGTATGGTCACGCCGTGGCGCGTGCGCAGTCGGCGCAGCTCCCACAGGGAGATCGCGGTCACCGACAAGGGGCCGCCGAACAGGGCACAGAACTGGGCCCACAGCGGCCCGCCCGGCATACCGCCCCCGGTCGCGTTCAGGATGGCGATGATCCACACCATCACCACGGTGATCACGGCGGGCAGCGCGGCGTGCACATAGGCGGTGTTGAAGGCGGAGCGGGCGATGTAGGCCGAGGCCAGGACGGCGAACGGCAGCAGCCACAGCAGGAACCAGAGCGCCGGGACGGCGGCCACGAACAGCCATACCCCGTGCAGGTCGTGCAGCACCGGGGTTTTCAAGATCGCGTACGACAGGCCCGCGATGACGGCCACGGTCAGGACGTACAAGCCGACGGTCTTGAGCGGGACGCCGAGCCGCGAGCGCAGCAACCGCCGCCGCTCCGCGGGCGCGTAGCGGATGAAGAGGGCGATCACCACCGGTACGACGATGATGAGCAGGACGGGGGTCAGGATGAGCTGGCCGGCGCTTTCGCTGGCCTGGTCCTCCAGGTCGCCGTCCTCCCCGTACAGGTAGTAGAGCGCGACCGTCGCGAGGACGCCGAGCAGCGTGCGGGCGATCTGGACGCGGTCCACCACGGGGTCGTGCACGCGCCCGCCGCCGTCCTGGTCGAACAGTCGCCGCGCGGGCCGTTGCGAGAGGCGGAACAGCGGGACGAGGAAGGAGAGGAAGGGCACTCGCCGGTACCAGCGCCGGCCCGTGGGCGCCGGCCGGTAGGGCCCGGGCGGCGGGGGCGGCGGCGGCCCGTAGGGGTTCGGCGGCGGGGGTCCGTACGGATCGGGCGTCGGCGGCGGCGGCGCGTACGGATCGGGTGCCGGGGGCTGCGGTCCCCAGCGGTTGTTTCCCTGCCCGGGGCCGTTCGGCGGACCCCATCCCCCCGTTGCCATGCTGGCTCCTCCTCGCCCACGCCTTCGACGTCGCGTACTCGCCGGTGGCCGGGAAGTCTAGGGCACGGAGGCAAACTTGCCAGGTGCCCCGGAGGGCTCAGTCCTCGTGGCCGAGTTGCAGGTCGCGCTCGGTGCGGCCGCCGCCCGCGACCTGGAGGACCGTCGCGACCGGCGGATAGCCGGCCGCGATCACCGTGTACTCGCCCGCCGAGAGATCGACGAAGCGGAAGGCGCCGTCCACCGTGGTCGTCGCCGTGTCAACGACGTTTCCGGCCGCGTCGAGCAGCGTGACGCGCGCGTCCTCGACGAGCCGTCCGCCGCCCGCCCGCACCACGCCGCGCAGCACCGCGCCGCCCGCCAGCTCGATGTCCTGCCGGGTCTCCCGGGCGGCCTGGACGGTGACCGGCAGCGCGGCCGGGCGGAAGGCGGGGGCGCTGGAGGCGAGGGTGTACTCGCCCGCCACCAACTCCGTGATCACATAGCCCCCGTCGAGCCCGCTGCGAGTGGTGGCGACGACCTCGCCGCGCACATCGGTGAGGGTGACGGTGGCATCCCGCACGGGAGCGCCGTCCGCCGTGCACACCATCCCGGCCAGCCGCCCGGCCCCGCCAAGCACCACGTCCAGGTCGACCGGGCGCTCGCCGACCGTGACGCTGACCGCCCGCGGCTGATGGCCGCCGGCCGAGGCGATCAGGACGTACGAGCCCGCGCCCGGCGTGCTCAGCGCGTACCGACCGTCCTCGCCGGTGGCCCCGCGTCCGATCTGGCGCCCCGCGATGTCGATAAGGGTGAGCGCCGCGCGCGGAACCGTGGTGCCGTCGTGGTGCTGGACGGTGCCGCACACCGGAATGCCCGCGATGGTGGGGGCCGGGGCGGTCCGGGGCACGGTGCGCGCGGCCGGGACGACGGGGTCTTGCTGGACGGCGAAGTCGGTGGTGGACACCAGAGGTTTCTCTTTCAGGAGGAAGGCGAGCAGGAAGCCCAGGACGAGCACCGGCACGAGATAGAGGAAGATCCGCGGCATGGCGTCGGCGTACGCCGCGATGTAGCCGTCGCGCAGCGCGCCGGGCAGCGAGTGCACCAGCTCCGGGGTGACCGACTGGGGGTCGGAGATCCCGGTGCCGGAGGCCCCCGGATCGGAGCCGGCGGCGGGGAGTTCGACCGCGAGCCGGTCGGCGAGGCGATGGGCGAACAGGGTGCCGAAGACGGCCGCGCCGACGCTGCCGCCCATCTGCCGGAAGTAGTTGTTGGCGCTGGTGGCGGAGCCGATGTCGGCGGGGCGTACGGAGTTCTGGACGGCGAGCACCAGCACCGGCAGGACCAGCCCGAGGCCGAGCCCGAAGACCCCCATCCACAGGCTGTAGTCCAGGCGGGAGGTGCCCACCTCCATCCGGGAGAGCAGCCACATGCCGATGGCGGCCAGCGCGCTGCCGAAGATGGGGTAGATCCGGTACCGGCCGGTCATGCTGATGAGCTGGCCGGAGGCGATGGAGGCCACGACCGTCCCGGCCATCATGGGGAGCATCAGCAGCCCCGACTCGGTGGCGCTGACGCCGTCGACCATCTGGAGAAAGGTGGGCAGATAGCTGGCGGCCCCGAAGAGGCCCAGGCCGATGACCGCGCCGATGAGCCCGGTGACGCAGAAGACCGAGTCGCGGAACAGCCGCAGCGGCATGATCGGTTCGGGCGCCACGGCCTCGACGACGGCGAAGAGGATCGCGCTGCCCAGCGCCCCGAGCGCGAGCCCGACGATGACGCGGGACTTCCACGGGTACTCGGTGCCGCCCCAACTCGTCAGCAGCACCAGGCAGGTCGAGGACACGCCCAGGAGCAGCGCGCCCAGATAGTCGAAGCGGCCCCGCCGGGCGACCCTGGGGAGCTTGAGCGCGACGGTCACGACGGCCATGGTGGCCAGGCCGAAGGGCACGTTGATGTAGAAGCACCAGCGCCAGGACAGATGGTCGGTGAGATAGCCGCCGAGCAGCGGCCCGGCGACCGACGCGAGGCCGAACGAGGCGCCGATGAGCCCCATGTAGCGGCCGCGTTCGCGGGGCGGAACGATGTCCGCCATGATCGCCTGAATGCCGATCATCAGGCCCCCGGCGCCCACGCCCTGGACCGCCCGGAAGGCGATCAGCTCGTCCATGGTGCGCGACCAGCCCGCCAGGGCGGAGCCGGCCACGAAGACGGCGATGGCGAAGAGGAAGACGCTCTTGCGCCCCATCAGGTCGCCCAGCTTGCCGTAGACCGGGAGCACGATGGTCGAGGTGAGGAGGTAGGCGGTGACGGTCCAGGACATCTTGTCCAGGCCGTGCAGTTCACCGACCACCTTCGGCAGGGCGGTGGCCACGATGGTCTGGTCGAGGGCGGCCAGCAGGAGGGTGAGCACCAGCCCGAAGAAGATCATCCGCACTCGGGCCGGGCTGAGCGGGGTGGGGGCGCCGCCCGGCGGCCCGGGGTCCGGCGCGTGCGCCTGCGCCTGCGCCTCCCAGGCGGCCTCCGGCGCCGTCTCCGGCTCCGCGGGAGGCGCGCTCTGTGTTGCCGTCCGCTCTGCTTGTTGCTGCTGTGCTTGTTGCTGCTGCGCTTGTTGCGCGGCCTCGTGCGCCGTCCGGGCCCATGCGGGCACGGGAGCGGTGGCGCGTCCCGGCTCGTCCCCCTTGGCCAGGGGGGTCCAGGTGATCCCGCCCACGTCCATCTCCCCTTCGTCGCGCCTGCACCGCCGCCCTTTTCTCGCATTACGCGACAACTGTGAGCAAGCGCGACGAATCGCCGATGACGGGTGGGGAGAGGGACGTTCAGAGGCTTTCGCCCCGGTGGGAGGGTGTACGGCGGCGAGGCACGCCGCAAGGAAAACCACCCGATCCGGTGAATCCTCCGGTTGCCTCGCGACCGGCTACTTCTCGACCTCGGCCGCGAGGTTGGCGAGCACCGCGTCGTAGATCCGGGCCAGCCCCTTGGGCGCGAACATCCGCTCGAAGAAGCCGCCGATACCGCCCGCGCCCTGCCAGGTCGAGGTGACGACCACGCGCGCCCTGCCCTCGCCCGCCGGGGTCACGACCCAGGTGGTGACCATCGAGGAGTTGCGGTCCTTCTCGATCAGCTCGCCGTCGGTCGGCTCGGTCACCTCCAGCAGACAGTCGCGCACGCGCTTGCTGGTGGCCTGGAGCTTCCAGTGGACCAGCGTGCCCTCACCGTCGCCGCCCTCGCGTACCTCGTACTCGCTGAACTGCTCCGGCAGCAGCCGGCCGCGCACGCCGCTGTAGTCGGCGAGCGCGTCGAACACGTCCTCGGGGCTGCCCGTGACGATCCGTTCGGTGGTGGCCTCGACTTGGCCCATTGCTCTCCTCCACTCGTGGAACGGCGCCCCGTCATGCGGCGCTCTCGACTGCGGCAAGCCAACCATTTTTGCTGGGACTTTGCCTAATTGGAGGCCGCCACCGGTAAGGCCTCGGCGGCCGGATCAGCGCACCGCGCGGACCCCGTCGAGGGCCACGCCGAGGACGCGGTCGCGCTGGGCGTCGTCGAGGAAATTCGTCGCGGTGATACCGGCCACCATGCGCAGCAGGTCGTCGAAGCCGATATCGGTGCGGACCTGACCGGCCTGGAGCGCCCGTTCGAAGAGCGGGCCGCCCGCCCGGTACATCGACTCGCGGCAGGCGGCGAAGATGTCCGACTCACCGTCCATGGCCTCGCGGATCGCCCGCTTGGTGACGCTGTAGTCGACGAAGCGGCGCAGCCACGAGGCCAGCGCCTCCCAGGGCTCCAGCGCGGCGGCCTCCTCGGCCACCCGGCAGAGCGCGGCGACCTCGTCGGCGTAGACGCTCTCGAAGAGATGGCGGCGGGTCGGGAAGTTCCGGTAGAGCGTGGCGATGCCGACCCCCGCGCGGCGGGCGACGTCCTCCAGCGGCGCCTCCGCGCCGCTCTCGGCGAAGACCTCGCGCGCGGCGGAGAGCAGCGCGTCGTAGTTGCGGGCGGCGTCCCGGCGGTGCGGGCGCTGGGCCGCGACGATCTCGTCGACGGGGAGCTGCGGGACGGTCACGGGGGCCTCCGGGTGGAAACGGATCGAGGTAGTCGTTTGAAAGTGGAGGTTGACCTCCGCTAGAGTGGAGGTACACCTCCACTTTATCAGTAGGGGCCGTGCACTGCCGGTCGCGCACCCTCGTGCGCCCACCGTTCCACAGTGCCGTGCCCCTGGTCGGCCCTGCCCCGGCGCGGGCCGCCCCGTCCCCTTGTCCCATTTGGAGAGGCCACCCATGCCCCGCAACTCCGCCCGCCTCACCTTCGCGGTCCTCGCGACAGGCGCCGGCGTGTTCTCCATGCTCCAGTCACTGATCGCCCCGGCCCTGCCGACCGTGCAGCACGCCCTGCACACCTCGCAGTCGACCGCGACCTGGGTGATGACCGCGTATCTGCTCTCCGCCTCGATCTTCACCCCGATCCTCGGCCGCGTCGGCGATCTGATCGGCAAGAAGCGCACCCTGGTCGCGGTGCTCGTCACGCTGACCGTCGGCTGTCTGCTCGCGGCGCTCGCGCCCACGATCGGCGTCCTCATCGTCGCCCGAGTCATCCAGGGCATCGGCGGCGCGCTCTTCCCGCTCTCCTTCGGCATCATCCGCGACGAGTTCGCCGCCGAGGAGGTGAGCCCCAGCATCAGCAACCTCTCGGCGGTCATCGCCGCGGGCGGCGGCGTCGGCATGGTCGCCGCCGGGCCCATTGTCTCCGCGCTCGACTACCGCTGGCTGTTCTGGCTGCCCGTCGGCATCGTCGCCGCCACCGCGCTGATCGCCCTGCGCTTCATCCCCGAATCCCCCACCCGCGCCTCCGGACGCGTCAACTGGCTCGGCGCCGTGCTGCTCTCGGGCTGGCTGGTCGCGCTGCTGCTGCCGCTCAGCCAGGCGGCCGTCTGGGGCTGGGGCTCGGCCCGGGTGATCACGCTCTTCGTGGCCGCCGCGCTGCTGTTCGCCCTGTGGCTGCTCGCCGAGGCCCGCTCCGCCAACCCGCTGATCGACCTGCGCGTCATGCGGCTGCCCGCCGTATGGACCACCAACGCCGCGGCGCTCCTGTTCGGCGCGGGCATGTACGCGATCTGGTCCTTCCTCCCCGGCTTCGCGCAGACCCCGTCCGCCGCGGGCTACGGCTTCGGCGCCTCCGTCACCGGGGCCGGGCTGCTGATGCTCCCCATGCTGATCGCCATGTTCGGCGCGGGCGTGCTCAGCGGCCGCCTCGAGCCGCGCCTCGGCGCGAAGCGGCTGCTGGTGGCGGGCGCCGCGCTCGGCGCCGTCGCCTGCGGCTTCCTCACGCTGTGGCACGACCGGCAGTGGCAGGTGGCGTTCGTCGCCGGGATCTTCGGCCTCGGCATCGGCCTGGCCTTCGCCTCGATGGCCAACCTCATCGTGGGCAGCGTCCCCGCCGAGCAGACCGGCGCCGCGACCGGCATGAACGCCAACATCCGCACCATCGGCGGCTCCATCGGCGCCTCCGTCACCAGCGTGCTGGTCACCAGCCGCCTCCAGCCCTCCGGGCTGCCGTACGAATCCGGCTACACCCACGGCTTCGCCCTGCTGACCCTGCTCTGCCTCGCCGCCGCCCTCGCGGCGCTGCTCGTCCCGGCGGGCCGCGCCCGCCGCACGGCCGGCTCGCTCCGCGCCGCCGGCGGCCCGGCGGTCGCCGAGCCCCGGGCCACGGCGCCGAGCGCCCGAGGCTGACCGGGACACAGGCAGGGACCTGACCGGAGCGCCTCCGGGGGCTGACCCATGAATGAAACATGTGTTCTAATTCTGGGACGAGCGAGACCCCCGGAGGTGCGAGCCATGCGCTGGGACAACCTGACCGACGGCGACGGGGCGGCCGCGCCCGCCCTCTTCGCGGCGGACGCGGTGACGACCCGCACCTTCGACACCCCCGAATTCCGCGGGATCACCTTCCACGAGATCCGCGCCCGCTCGATCGTCAACCGGGTGCCCGGTGCCTCCCGGATGCCGTTCGAATGGACGGTCAACCCGTACCGCGGCTGCTCCCACGCCTGCGTCTACTGCTTCGCGCGCAAGACGCACAGCTATCTCGACCTCGACACCGGCCTCGATTTCGACACCCAGATCGTGGTGAAGATCAACGCCGCCGAGCTGCTCCGCCGCGAGCTGGCCTCCCGCCGCTGGCGCGGCGAGCACATCGCCATGGGCACCAACGTCGACTGCTACCAGCGGGCCGAGGGCCGCTACCGGCTGATGCCCGGCATCCTCACCGCCCTGACCGAGCGCGCCAACCCCTTCTCCATCCTCACCAAGGGCACCCTGATCCTGCGCGACCTGGAGCTGCTGCGGCGGGCGTCCCGCGTCACCGATGTCGGCGTCTCCGTCTCGGTCGGCTTCACCGACCCCGGGCTGTGGCGCACCGTCGAGCCGGGCACGCCCTCACCCGAGCGGCGCCTGGAGGCGGTGCGCACCCTGACCGACCACGGCATCCCGTGCGGGGTGCTGATGGCCCCGGTGATCCCCTACCTGGGCGACTCCCCCGAGCAGCTGCGCGCGACCGTACGGGCCATCGCGGCGGCCGGGGCCACGTCCGTCACGCCGCTCGTGCTGCATCTGCGGCCCGGCGCCCGCGAGTGGTTCACGGCCTGGCTGTCCCGCCACCATCCGCGGCTGCTGCCCCGCTACGACGCGCTGTACGGCGGCGGGGCGTATGCGCCGCGGTGGTATCAGCGGCGGATCACCGGGATGGTCCACGAGTTCGCCGACGAGTACGGCATCGGCCCGTACCGCGCGGGCGCACACCGCGGCACCGCGCCGTCGGCCACGGATACCGCCCCCGCCAGCGAGGCGCCCGACCAGCTGACGCTGCTCTAGGGGGCGTCCGCCGCACCGTGACGCCTGCGGCGGGCTCCTTCCCGGCCCCCGCCGCGCAGGGCCCCCGCCGCGCAGGGACTCCGCCGCGCAGGGACTCCGCCGCGCAGGGACTCCGCCGCGCAGGGACTCCGCCGCGCAGGGACTCCGCCGCGCAGGGACTCCGCCGCGCAGGGACTCCGCCGCGCAGGGACTCCGCCCCCAGACCCTGGGGGGTCTGGGGGCGGAGCCCCCAGTTTCGGGAAGGGGCGGGGAGGGGAAGAAGCCCGGCGATCCGCGCGGGGCCCTCCGGCGGACGGGGCCCGCGCCCCGGCCGGCGCGGCCACGCGCCGCCGCAGGCCCGGCGCGCGGTGCTCGGCGCGACGCCGGGCGAACCAGCCGCCCCCGGGACGGGGCCGGTTCCGGCGGACGGCCCGCCGCCGTCCCCGCCGTCGTCATGCGCTCGCGGCCGCCCGGCTCACCGCGGCCGCCAGCCGGTCGCGGGCCTCGGTCTGGGCGGCGATGCGGGCGTCGAGGACGGCGAGCCGGTCGCGGGCGATCCTCAGCCCCTCGGCGGCGGGCCGCACGCTCGTCACATCGCCGTCCAGGCACGGCAGAAAGCAGCGGACGTCGTCCAGCGTGAGGCCCACCGCGAGCAATTCGCGGATGTTGCGCACGCGGACGACCGCCCGCTCGTCGTAGTCGCGGTAGCCGTTGGGCTCGCGCGCGGACGTGATCAGCCCCGCCTGCTCGTAGTGGCGCAGCGCGCGCGGCGTCGCGCCCGTGGCCTCCGCCAGCTCCCCGATCCGCACCGGTCCCACCTCCGGTGCCCGTTCTACCAGCCGTCCACCACCCGCGCTCAGCCGACCACGGCCCCGCCGTCCACCGGCAGGACCACGCCCGTCACGAAAGCCGCCTCGGGCGAGGCCAGTTGGGTGATCGCCCACGCCACCTCCTCCGGACGCCCGATCCGCCCCAGCGGGGTGTGGGCCAGCTGCCAGGCCCGTACCTTCGCGCGCTGCTCGGGCGTCAGCCCCTGGTGCTTCCCGATCGGGGTCTCGATCGCGCCGGGCGCGACGGCCACCACCCGCACCCCGCGCGGCGCCAGCTCCACCGCCCAGCTGCGGGTCAGCGTGTCCAGGGCCGCCTTCGTCGCCGCGTAGACGGAGTTGCCCGCCCAGCCGCGCTGGCCGATGGACGTGCTGACGTTCACCACCACGCCACCGCCGCTCTCCTCCAGCGGGCCCAGGGCCGCCCGCGTCAGCAGCACGGGCGCGAGGAGGTTGGTGGCCAGGAGCGGGGCGGACAGCTCGCGGGTGCTGTCGCCCAGCGGCGCGGCGCGCACAATCGCCGCGTTGTTGACCAGCACGTCCAGCCGGCCGTGCGCCTCGACGGCGTGCCGCACGATGTCCTCGGCGGCGCCCTCCGCCGTGATGTCCGCCGGGAAGGGCTCGATCCGCGGGTGCCCCGCCGCCGTCTCGTCCAGCGGCCCGGGCCGCCGCCCGACCGCCACCACCCGCGCCCCCAGCCCGGCCAGCGCCCGGGCGGTCGCCCGGCCGATCCCGGTGCCCGCGCCGGTGACGACGGCGACCCTGCCGTCGAAGGTGTTTATGTCGTTGCTGTGGTCCATGGACGGGATCCTGCGAGCCTGCCGCCAATGGCAGGGTCAAGCGGCCTACGGTGGGCGCATGGACGGCGTACATGTGAGGGAGATGACGGAAGCGGACATCGACGCCGTGGCGGCGGTGCGGGTGCGCGGCTGGCAGGCCGCGTACCGGGGGCTAATACCGCAGGCGCACCTGGACGACATGAGCGTGGAGAAGGACGCGCGGCGGCGGCGGGAGTTCTTCTCCAGAGGGGTGGGGGACGTGGTCAACCTCGTGGCCGACGGCCCGGTCGGCGAGGTGGTCGGCTGGGCGTGCTTCGGCCCGTACCGGGACCGCGATCTGCCCTCGGGGGACGCGGAGTTGTACGCGATCTATGTGCGCCCCGACCTGTTCGGCGGCGGCATCGGGCGCGCCCTGCTGACGGAGTCCGTCAGCCGCGCCGCCGAGCGGGGCTTCCCGCGGCTGCGGCTGTGGGTGCTGGAGGGCAACGCCCGCGCCCGGCACTTCTACGAGCGCGCCGGCTTCGCGCCCGACGGCGGTCAGGAGGACTACGAGGTGGACGGCGTCCCCGTCCCCGAAGTCCGCTACGCCCGCCCCCTCGCCCCCATAGCGGCCTGACCCCATTCGCCCCGCGCGCGCACGGGCGCGCGCGGGGCGGGGGCGGCGCGGGGGCGGGTCAACGCACCCGTGCGCGGCCCGGCTTGTCCGGGGCCGGGCGGCGGGGCCCGAGAGGGGCGCCTCCGCCGCTGATGCGGGCCAGCGCCGCCGCCGCGGCCGCGCTGAGGCGGGGGTGGCGGGCCGCGGACGTCAGGGCCGGGACGGCGCGTTCGTCCCCGATCGCCCCGAGGCCCTCGACGCAGGCGCGCGCGATCGGCCAATGCCGGTCCCGGGCCGCCAGTTGGCGTTCCAGGGCGGCGACGAGGGCCGGGACGGACTCGGGGGCGCGCAGCTCGACGAGCAGCCGGATGGGGTGGAGCGAGTAGGCGGTGCGCAGCGGGTTCGTGGCCAGGGCGGCCGCCGCGCGGGCGGTGCGCGGGTCGGCCAGGCGGGCCAGCACGCGGGCGGCGGTCGCGCAGCGGGCCTGTTCTCGGTAGTTGAGAAGGAGGACGAGGGTCTCGAAGGCCCGCCGGTCCCCCGCGCTGCCGAGCACGAACGCGGCGGTCTCCCGCGCCCACAGCGGCTGCTCGGGCGCGACGAGGATGCGGGCGAGCTGCTCGCGCGCGGCGGGGGTGCCCTGCCGTACGAGCGCGAGCAGCGAGGCGTGGGCCCTTGCCTCCTCCGGGGACGAGAGCGAGGCCCGCACCCGGTCGGTCAGTACGCGGAATTCTTCGTCCATGTGGTGGTCTCCCCTCCCCGGTGACCGGCGCCCCGGCGCGCGGGTCACAAAATGTGCTCTGGCGTCTTGGTTACCCGCCAGTTAAACTGGCGACACGAGCAGCACCCCTGCTCTGGCGGCCTGGTGACGCAGCCGCCGTGTGAAGTCGTGAAGTCGGTTCGGCAGTTTGGTACGGCGTGGCCCCGGGACAGGGCCGGCCGTGTGTCTCCCCCACGGGCAGTCTCCTCCGTGCGGCGCCGTCCGTAAGGGAGCGTGCAAGCCCTTCCGCAGGAGTTTCGTGTCAGCCCTCCGCGCATGACCGAAAGCTCCTCTCAGTCGTCACTTCATCCCCATATCCGGGGAACACCCTCTGGAGTCCGCGATGGACCGTCTTCCGACCACCGACGCCAGTCCCACGTCGTCCGACCCCGCGCCGCGCCCTGAAACGCCCACCCCTGATATCTCCCCCTCCCGGGGCCCGCTCACTACTGTCGCCGTCATCGGGCTCGGCACCATGGGCACCGGCATCGCCGAACTGCTGGCCAGGGCGGGCCGCGGGGTGCGCGAGGTCATCGGCGTCGACATCAGCGAGAGCGCCGCGCGCCGGGCCGTCGCCGCGCTGGAGACCGCCACCGCCCGCGCCGTGCGCCGCGAGCGGATGACCGAGCGGGAGCGGGAGGAGGCGCTGGCCCGCTTCCGCGTCTCCACCGATCTGCGGGCCGCGGCCGACGCGGATCTGGTGATCGAGGTCGTGCCCGAGAGCTACGACATCAAGCTGGAGGTCTTCACCGCCCTGGACGCCGTCGTCCGGCCCGAGACCATCCTCGCCACCGGCACCAACGCGCTGTCCGTGACCCGGCTGGCCGCCGACTCCGCCCGCCCCGAGCGCGTCCTGGGCCTGCACTTCTTCCATCCGGCGCCCGCCATGAGGCTGGTCGAGATCGTCTCCAGCGTGCTGACCTCGCCCGCGGCCGTCGCCGCGGTCACGGCGCTGGCCCGCGACCTGGGCAAGGAGCCGGTCGCGCTCGGTGACCGGCCGGGGTTCGTCGCCGACGGGCTGCTGTTCGGCTATCTCAACCAGGCCGCCGCGATGTACGAGGCGAAGTACGCGGCGCGCGAGGACATCGACGCCGCGATGCGGCTGGGCTGCGGGCTGCCGATGGGCCCGCTGGCGCTGCTCGACCTGGTCGGCGTCGACACGGCCCGTACCGTCCTGGAGGCGATGTACGCGGCCTCCGGCGACCGGCTGCACGCGCCCGCGCCCATCCTGGGCCAGCTCACCGAGGCCGGGCTGACCGGCCGCAAGGCGGGCCGCGGCTTCTATACGTACGAGGCGCCGGGCAGCGGCACCGTGGTCCCGGACGCGCTGACCCCGGACCCCGCCGACCGGGCCCCGGTCGCCGCGCGCCCGGTGCGCGTGGTGGGGGTCGCGGGGTCGGGCACCATGGCGAGCGGGATCGCCGAGGTCTTCGCCAAGGCGGGCCACGAGGTCGTGCTGGCCGCCCGCACCCCGGAGAAGGCGGAGGCGGCCAAGGCCAGGATCGCCCGGTCGCTGGGGCGGTCGGTGACCAAGGGCCGGCTGACCGAGCAGGCCCGCGGCGAGACGCTGGCCCGGATCTCCCCGGCCGGGTCGCTGGACGCCTTCGCGGACGTGGACTTCGCCGTCGAGGCGGTCGTCGAGGACCTGGCCGTCAAGCAGCAGCTCTTCGCGGCGCTCGACAAGGTCTGCAAGCCGGGCGCGGTGCTGGCCACGACCACCTCCTCCCTCCCGGTCATCGCCTGCGCCCGCGCGACCTCGCGCCCGCAGGACGTGATCGGCCTGCACTTCTTCAACCCGGCGCCCGCGATGAAGCTGGTCGAGGTGGTGCGCACGGTCCTGACGGCGGACGAGGCGCGGGCCACGGCGCACGCGGTCTGCCAGGCCGTGCGCAAGCACCCGGTGGACTGCGGCGACCGGGCCGGCTTCATCGTCAACGCGCTGCTGTTCCCGTACCTCAACAACGCGGTGAAAATGGTGCAGGAGCACTACGCCTCGCCGGACGCCATCGACGCCGCGATGAAGCTCGGCGGCGGCTATCCCATGGGCCCCTTCGAGCTGCTGGACGTCGTGGGCCTTGATGTGTCCCTGGCCATCGAGAAGATGCTGCACCGCGAGTTCCGCGAGCCCGGTCTGGCACCCGCGCCGCTGCTGGAACACCTGGTCGCGGCGGGGTGCCTGGGGCGGAAGACGGGGCGCGGCTTCCGCGAATATGCGAAGGCCTGAGGAGCCGGGCGGCGCGGACGGTGCCCGGCTTCCGTCCGCGCCCTCCGAGCCCGCTGCACCAGGGGTCCGGGGGGCATCGCCCCGGAAAATGCAGTACGTTCCCCACATGTCCCAGCCTCTGAAGGCCGCTCGTACGCCACGTACGAACCGAACGAACTCGTCCGGCGCGGGAGGCAACGGCACCCGCCGGGCCACCGCCCAGCGCCTGGCCATGCGCCGCAAACTGGCGGCCGCGGCGATGGAGTTGTTCGCCACGCAGGGCTACGAGGCGACGACGGTCGATGAGATCGCGGCGAGAGCGGGGGTCGCCCGCCGCACCTTCTTCCGCCATTTCCGCTCCAAGGAAGAGGCGATCTTCCCGGATCACGACGACACGCTGGTGCGGGCCGCGGACGTACTGGACGCGGCGCCGCCGCACGAGCACCCGCTGGACACGGTGTGCCGGGGGATCAAGGAGGTCATGCGGATGTACGCCGCCTCCCCCGCGGTCTCCGTGGAGCGCTACCACCTGACCCGCGAGGTGCCCGCCCTGCGCGAGCGCGAGATCGCCTCGGTGGCCCGCTACGAGCGGCTGTTCACCCGCTATCTGCTGGGCCACTTCGACGAGGGCGCGCACCACGACGGCGACGACGACCCGCTGCTCGCGGAGGTCGCCGCGTCCGCCGTGGTCACGGCGCACAACCACGTTCTGCGGCGGTGGCTGCGCGCGGGCGGCGTGGGCGATGTGGAGGCCCAGCTGGACCACGCCTTCGACATCGTCCGCCAGGCCTTCGGCACGGGCATCGGCGCCGGGCGCCCCCTCCCCGGCCGCCCGGCGGCCACGGTGTCCGCCAAGGGCGGGGAGGAGGACGTGGTGGTGATGGTGGCCCGTACGGATGCCCCGCTGGGCGAGGTGATGCGGACGATCGAGCGAGCGCTGAAGCGCTAGCGCTCCCACGGCGGGTGGTTTTCCCCTCCCCGCCCCTTCCCGAAACCGTGGCTCCGCCCCGGACCCCGGCGGGGCTCCGCTTCTGAGGGGGGACGCCCCCACCCCGCCGGCCCGCGAGGCAACGGCCGAGCCCAGCCCCACCAGCGTCGAAACGCAACGCGCAGGCCCCGGGGGGGGCGAAGCCCCGCCAGGACCCAGCGCAACGTCCCAGGCCCCCGAGACGCGCGAGCGCCCCCACGAGAGCCGGGGCGGAACTCCGCCCGGGCCCGAGGCGCAGCCACGCCGGGGACCGGGGCGCACCCGCGCCGCGGTCCGGGGCGCAGCCACGCCAGGGACCGGGGGCGAAGCCCCACCGGGACCCGGGGCTCCACCCGGGGGCGCAGCCACGCCGGGGTCCGGGGCGCAGCCCCGGGTTCGGGGAGGGGCGGGGTGGGGGAAGGAGACGCGCTAGTCCGCCGGCGTGAGGCGGGCCGCGAAGCCGCCGTTTTTCGGGACGGCGACCGACAGCCGGGACGCGGCCGTGACCTCGCGGGTCTCGGTCGCGAGCTGGCCGTCCGCGCCGTCCGTGTACAGCTCCGCGCGCCACTTACCCGCGCCCAGGAAGGTCAGGGGCTCGTCCAGGGTGCGGGAGTCGCCCGAGGTGATCGCGCCCAGGTACCAGTCGTCGCCGGAGCGGCGGGCCAGGACCGCGCGGTCGCCGGGGGCGCCGTCGACGAGTTTGGTGTCATCCCACACCGTGGGTACGGTCCGCAGGAACTTCCGGGCGAGCGGCCGGCTGTCGTACGACTCGACGCTGTCGGCGAAGTGCTGCACCCCCGACTCGTACACCACGGACAGCGCCAGCTCCGCCGCGTCACTCGTGGGCCGCACCCCGGTGAAGGTGACGGGCGTGAAGTCCATGGACCCGATGAGGTTCCGGGTGAAGGGCAGCGTGGTGTAGTGCGCGGCGGGGAAGGGCTCGCGGCCGGGCTTGGGGCGGGTGCCCTCGGCGCCCTTGACGGCCTCGGTGCTCATCAGCTGGGGCCAGGTGCGCTCCTGGCCGCGCGGGATGGTCGCGCCGTGGAAGTTCAGCATGAAGTGGTACTTCGCGCTGTCCTTGAAGACCGCGTCGTACCACCGCATCCGGTCCTGTCCGTCCGACTCCAGGAAGTCGATCTTCAGTCCGACCACGCCCCAGGACTTCCACAGCGGCATCAGCCGGTCACGCTCGCTCTGCGCGTCGATGGTCTGCCAGCGCGCCCAGAGCCAGACGCCGACGCCCTTCTCCTTGGCGTAGGCGGTCAGTTCGGGCATCCAGTCGTTGCTCCAGCCGGAGTCGACGAGCACGTACTCCCAGCCCTCGCGGGCCGCGAAGTCGACGAACTTCTTCTGGGCGGCGAGGCTGGTGGGGCTCTGTCCGTCGGACCACCAGGACCACGCGGCCTTGCCCGGCTTGATCCAGGAGGTGTCGGCGACTTTGGAGGGCGCGGCGAGGTCGGTGGGCAGGTCGCTCTCGGTGACGGTGGCCAGGTCGCCGATGACCAGGGTGCGCCAGGGGGTGGTGAGGCCGGGGGAGCTGACCTCGGCGGGGTCGGGGAGGGTCAGCTTGAAGCGGTCGGTGTCGGCGTCGAGGGTGAGGCGGGAGCCGCCGTAGGAGCTGTTGAGGTCGGCTTCCTCGACGAGCAGCCAGCTGTCGCCGACGCGGAAGAGCGACGGGTAGCCGTAGTCGCCCGCCTCGGCGTCGGCGACGGTGGTGTGGTCGTGGGCGGACTCGTAGTCCTGGCGGCCGTTGTCGTAGGGCAGCAGGAAGGATTCGGCGGTGGGCGGGACGGCGAACTCGGTGGTCTCGCCGAGCACGGTGACGGTGTCCGTGCCGCCCTCGCCGGGCAGTACGTAGCGGTAGGCCAGCCCGTCGGCGGAGACCCGGAAGACGACCTTCAGCGTCCGCCCCTGCTTGCGGAAGGTGAAGGTGGACTCGGAGGCATCGGAGGTGTGGCGGGTGCGGCGCCCGGTGGTGGTCGTGTACGTCTCGTGGATCCGCTTGTCGCTGCGCCCTTCGTAGCGCAGCCCGGTGCTGAGGTCGGCGTCGGCGGTGCGGATGCCGAGCGCGGAGGGGCGCAGCACGGTGGTGCGGCCGTCCTGGGCGGACAGGGTCAACCGGCCCTCGCGGGTGAGCGTGAGCTGCCCGCTGACCTGGCCCTGGCCGGTCAGGCGCCAGTTGCGGCCGTCTGCGGCGGAGGCCTCGGCTCGTAGCGGTACGAGGACGGCCGCGGCGCAGGCGACCGCCGCCGCGGCTCTGGTGACCCTGGATCGTATGACGCGCATCGTTCCCTCCCGGGGAGTCGGCTCTTGGAGCGCGGCCCGATACATCTGACCTATCCGGTGTCTTGACGCATCATTAGCCCGTTCCTACGCTCCCGTCTAGCCAAATCATCGGATCAATCTGTTTGCTGTGTTGGATGGAGCTGATCGAAAGATGGCAGTCAGCAGACGCGGATTCCTGGGCCGGGTGGCAGCGGGCGCGGCCGCCGGGACGACGGCGGGGGTCACCCTCACGGAGCCCGCCGAGGCGGCGGCGCAGCAGGCCGTGACCCTGCGGGGCATGGGGACGGACAAGGAGTGGGAACGGTTCCTGGCGGCACAGGACCTGGTCTGGAAGCGGATGCCGCGCACCTGGTACGAGGGGCCCTTCCTCGGCAACGGGCTGTTCGGCTCGATCGTCTACCAGGAGCCGGGCGAGAACGCCCTGCGCTTCACGGTCCACCACAGCGAGTCGCAGGATCACCGCCCCGACCAGGGCGGCAGCGACTGGGGCGTGGCGCGGCTGCCGGTCGGCAATCTGCTGCTGCGCCCGGTTGGCGCCATCACCGGCGTCGATCTGCGCCTGGACCTGTGGAACGCCGAGGTGCGCGGCACGATCACGACCGACAAGGGCACGCTGGAGCTGCGCGCCCTGGTGCACAACGACCGGACGATGCTGCTGGCCACCGTGGAGGCGAGCGAGGGCGAGGCGGGCTTCCGCTGGGAGTACCGGCCCTCCCCCGCGATCAGCCCGCGCATTGTCCGCGAGAACCCGCCGGCGGGCTTCGAGCCGAACCCGGCCCCGGTCAGCCGCACCGAGGACGGTCTGGGCATCACCGTGCAGTCGCTGGTCCCGGGCGGGCAGACGGCCAGCGCGTACAAGGAGCGCGGCACGGGCCGGGAGCGCACGTACTACCTGGCGGTCGCCCACTCCTTCCCCGGCACGGACGCGGAGGGCCGGGTGCGGACCACCGTCCGCAAGGCGTCGGCGCTGCCCGTCTCCAGCCTGCTGCGCTCGCACCGCGACTGGTGGCACCGCTTCTACCGCAAGAGCTTCATCTCGGTCCCCGACGGCATGCTCCAGAGCTTCTACTGGATCCAGCTCTACAAGCTGGCCTGCGCGGCCCGTGAGCACGCCCCGGTCATGGCCACCACCGGCCCCTGGGTGGAGCCCACCCCCTGGCCCGGGGTGTGGTGGAACCTCAACGTCCAGCTGGAGTACTGGCCGGTCCACGGCTCCAACCACCTGGAGCTCGACGCGATCCCGCGCACCCTCACCGAGAACACCGATGTGCTGATCAGCGCGCTCAAGCCCGAGTACCGCGCCGACTCGGCCGGGCTGCGCCGCTCCACGGACGCACAGTGCGAGGACAACGGCTCGGTCCCGGTCCCGGGCGTCG
Source organism: Streptomyces sp. NPDC097640 (assembly GCF_040302705.1). NCBI lineage: Bacteria > Bacillati > Actinomycetota > Actinomycetes > Kitasatosporales > Streptomycetaceae > Streptomyces > Streptomyces sp. NPDC097640. The sequence goes on along the minus strand of NZ_JBEOSB010000005.1, from coordinate 292,954 downwards.
GCGACCCGGAGGTGGGCAATCTGCCCTGGGCGCTGCACAACGTCTGGCTGACCTACCGGCACTCGATGGACCGGGGCCTGCTGGAGGATGTGCTCTACCCGCTGCTCCGCCGCTCCACCAACTACTACCTGCACTTTCTCCAGGAGCAGTCGGACGGGAAGCTGCATCTGCCGAAGACCTTCTCGCCCGAGTACGGGTCGGCCCCGGACTGCAACTACGACCTGGCGCTGCTGCGCTGGAGCTGTACGACGCTGCTGGAGACCGTCGAGCTGCTGGGCAAGGACGACGAGCTGGCCCCGAAGTGGCGCGAGGTGCTGGACAAGCTGGTGGACTACCCGGTGGACGGGAACGGCTTCATGATCGGCACCGGGGTGCCGTTCGCGAAGTCGCACCGCCACTACTCCCACATGCTCTCCGTCTACCCCCTCTACCTGGTCAACTGGGACCAGAAGGAGAACCGCGACCTGATCGCGCGCTCGCTGGAGCACTGGATCAGCTTCGAGGGCGCGCTGCGCGGCTACAGCTTCTCGGGCGCGGCCTCGATCTCCACCCAGATGGGGCGGGGCGACGACGCGCTGAAGTATCTGCGTGAGCTGGTGGCGCGGTTCATCCAGCCGAACACGCACTACTACGAGGCGGGCCCGGTGATCGAGACCCCGCTGTCGGGCGCCCAGTCCATCCACGACATGCTCTGCCAGAGCTGGGGCGACACCATCCGTTTCTTCCCCGGCGTGCCGGGCGAGTGGCGGGATGTCACCCTGCACGACTTCCGCACCCAGGGCGCGTTCCTGGTCAGCGGGGTGCGCAAGGGCGGCAGGACGCGCTGGGTGCGGGTGCGCAGCCTGGCCGGGGAGCCGTGCCGGGTCCGCCACTCGATCGCCGGGCGGGTCACCGTGGCCGGGGTCGGCGGGCCCGCGCCGAAGTGGCGCGAGGTGGCCGACGGCGTGATCGAGCTGGAGCTGGACCGGGACGAGGAGGCGGTGGTGTACCCGGCGGGGTCGCGGCCGGACTTCGAGATCGCGCCCGTGAAGGTCACCAGCCCGGCCGAGCGCTGGGGGCTGCCGACGGTGCCGGAGACGGGCGCGGTGACCCAGGTGGATCTGGTCGGGCACTTCGACAACGACGCCATCACCACCGAGATGTACTACGGGGACGGCGACTTCGACGGCACCGGGCGGACGTACCCGATGGCGCAGCTGCCGCAGACCGGGCAGACGGAGGACGACGGGGTCACCTTCTCGTTCACCAACGGCAGCGAGGGCTCCGACAACAACGTCGTCGCGGCCGGCCAGAAGGTCTCCGTCCCGGCCGGCTCGTACGCGAAGCTGCACGTACTGGGCTCCGGCGACACGGCGGACGTCACGGTCCCCGCCGAGCTCGGCTACGCGGACGGCTCGACCACAAAGGTGAACGTGCAGCTCACGGCCTGGCTGTCGGGCCCGAAGTACGGCGAGACGGAGGCGGTGCGCACCAGCCAGATCCACACCCGCACCGGCCCGCTCGGCACCAAGGCGGCGATCTTCCACCAGAAGGTGGCGCTCGACCCGGCCAAGGAGCTGTCCTCCGTCACCCTGGGCGCCCCCTCGGGCACCGCGAGGGCGCACATTTTCGCGCTCTCGCTGGAGAAGAGCGGCTGACAGAGCGACCGGCAGTAAGCCTCCGACGACGCGACGGCCGTCCCATCCGGGGCGGCCGCCGCCGCTCATGTGTGCCACCGGGGTGACAACTGAGTGAATTTGTTGGCACGCAGTGTCTTGCGACCTGACACGGGGTGCCATACGGTGATGTTGTCCGGGCTGTCCCCGCAAGCCGCCTTGCGCGCCCGGACCGCCTGCGTCACCAGGCACCCTCCGCGCCAACCGCGCGCCGCTCAGAAGCACCGCTCAACAGCAGCACCGCTCAGCAGCACCTCCGCCGGACCGACGGCACCAGCAGCAACCGTCATGAGCCCAGCGTTCCCTCAAGCGTCCCCCGACGCTTCGCCGGAGGCACCGATGAACGAAATCCTGGACGCGATCCTGGCGTCGACAGCGTCCGAGCACGGCTCCCCCGCCCTGGGGCCCGAGGACTTCGCGGCCCTGCCCGTCCCCGAGTCGTATCGCGCGGTGACCGTGCACAAGGACGAGGCCGAGATGTTCGCCGGCCAGACCACCAAGGAGAAGGACCCCCGCAAGTCCCTGCACGTGGACGAGGTGCCGGTGCCCGAGCTCGGCCCCGGCGAGGCGCTCGTGGCCGTCATGGCCAGCTCGGTGAACTACAACTCCGTCTGGACCTCGATCTTCGAGCCGCTGCCGACCTTCGGCTTCCTGGAGCGGTACGGCAGGCTCTCCCCGCTCGCCAAGCGGCACGACCTGCCGTACCACATCATCGGCTCCGACCTCGCGGGCGTCGTGCTGCGCACCGGCCCGGGCGTCAACATCTGGCGGCCGGGCGACGAGGTCGTCGCGCACTGCCTGTCCGTCGAGCTGGAGTCGGCCGACGGCCACAACGACACCATGCTCGACCCCGAGCAGCGCATCTGGGGCTTCGAGACCAACTTCGGCGGCCTCGCCGAGCTCGCCCTGGTCAAGTCCAACCAGCTGATGCCCAAGCCCGGACATCTGAGCTGGGAGGAGGCGGCCGCCCCCGGCCTGGTCAACTCGACCGCGTACCGGCAGCTGGTCTCCCGCAACGGCGCCGGGATGAAGCAGGGCGACAACGTCCTGATCTGGGGCGCCAGCGGCGGGCTCGGCAGCTACGCCACCCAGTTCGCCCTGGCCGGCGGCGCCACCCCGGTCTGTGTGGTCTCCTCGCCCCGCAAGGCCGAGATCTGCCGGGCCATGGGCGCCGAGGCGATCATCGACCGCAGCGCCGAGGACTACCGCTTCTGGAAGGACGAGCACACCCAGGACCCGAAGGAGTGGAAGCGGCTCGGCAAGCGCATCCGCGAGCTGACCGGCGGCGACGACGTGGACATCGTCTTCGAGCACCCGGGCCGGGAGACCTTCGGCGCCTCGGTGTACGTCACCCGCAAGGGCGGCACCATCGTCACCTGCGCGTCCACCTCCGGCTACACCCACGAGTACGACAACCGCTATCTGTGGATGTCGCTCAAGCGCATCGTCGGCTCGCACTTCGCCAACTACCGCGAGGCCTGGGAGGCCAACCGCCTGATCGCCAAGGGCAAGATCCACCCGACGCTGTCGAAGGTGTACCCCCTGGAGGAGACCGGCCAGGCCGCCCACGACGTCCACCGCAACGTCCACCAGGGCAAGGTCGGCGTCCTGTGCCTCGCCCCCCAGGAGGGCCTGGGCGTGCGCGACCTCGAACTGCGCGAACGCCACCTCGACGCCATCAACATCTTCCGGGACGCCGCGTGACGGCCCACGAGGAGCGGGGCAGCGATGAGCGGAGGAAAAAGGACCGGCCCTGGCTGATGCGGACCTACGCCGGGCACTCCTCCGCCGAGGCCTCCAACGCGCTCTACCGGAGCAACCTCGCCAAGGGCCAGACCGGCCTGTCCGTCGCCTTCGACCTGCCCACCCAGACCGGCTACGACCCGGACCACGTCCTGGCGCGCGGCGAGGTGGGCCGGGTCGGCGTCCCCGTCTGCCACCTCGGTGACATGCGGCGGCTGTTCCAGGACATCCCGCTGGACCGGATGAACACCTCCATGACCATCAACGCCACCGCCATGTGGCTGCTGGCGCTCTACCAGGTGGTCGCGGAGGAGCAGGGCGCGGACGTGGCCGCGCTCCAGGGCACCACGCAGAACGACATCGTCAAGGAGTACCTGTCGCGCGGGACGCATGTCTTCCCGCCGGGGCCGAGCCTGCGGCTGACCACCGACATGATCGCGTACACGGTCGGCGCCATCCCCAAGTGGAACCCGATCAACATCTGTAGCTACCACCTCCAGGAGGCCGGGGCGACCCCCGTGCAGGAGATCGCCTACGCGATGTCCACCGCGATCGCGGTGCTGGACGCCGTCCGGGCCTCCGGGCAGGTGCCCCAGGAGCGCTTCGGCGATGTGGTGGCCCGGATCTCCTTCTTCGTGAACGCGGGCGTCCGGTTCATCGAGGAGATGTGCAAGATGCGCGCCTTCGGCCGCATCTGGGACCGGATCACCCTGGAGCGCTACGGCGTCCAGGACCCCAAGCACCGCCGCTTCCGCTACGGCGTCCAGGTCAACTCGCTCGGGCTGACCGAGGCCCAGCCGGAGAACAACGTCCAGCGCATCGTGCTGGAGATGCTGGCGGTCACCCTCTCCAAGGACGCCCGCGCCCGCGCCGTACAGCTCCCGGCCTGGAACGAGGCGCTCGGGCTGCCGCGCCCCTGGGACCAGCAGTGGTCGCTGCGCATCCAGCAGGTCCTCGCCCACGAGAGCGACCTGCTGGAGTACGACGACATCTTCGCCGGGTCGCATGTGATCGAGGCCGAGGTGGACGCCCTCGTCGAGGCCGCGCTGGCCGAGATCGAGCGGATCCAGGAGATGGGCGGGGCCATGGCCGCCGTCGAGTCCGGCTACCTGAAGGCCCAGCTGGTCGCCTCGCACGCCGAGCGCAGGGCGCGTATCGAGGCGGGCGAGGACAAGATCGTCGGCGTCAACTGCTACGAGTCCACTGAGCCCAATCCGCTCACCGCCGACTTGGACACCGCGATCATGACGGTGGACCCGGCCAACGAGGCGCGGGTGGTCCGTGCGCTGGTCGCCTGGAGCGACCGGCGCGAGGAGGGCCGGGCCCAGGACGCCCTGGCCGCGCTCAGGAAGGCCGCGGCGGGCAGCGACAACCTCATGGCCGCGACCCTGGAGTGCGCCCGCGCGGGCGTCACCACGGGCGAGTGGGCCTGGGCGCTGCGGGAGGTGTTCGGCGAGTACCGCGCCCCGACCGGGGTCGGCGGGGCGCCCGTGGCGGTCGCCGCCGAGGCGGGCACCCCGCTCGCCGCCGTCCGCGCGAGGGCCGCGGCGACCGCCGCCGACCTCGGCGTCGGCAAGCTGCGGCTGCTGGTCGGCAAGCCCGGCCTGGACGGGCACAGCAACGGCGCCGAGCAGATCGCCGTACGGGCGCGGGACGCCGGCTTCGAGGTGATCTACCAGGGGATCAGGCTCACCCCCGAGCAGATCGTCTCGGCGGCCGTCGCCGAGGACGTGCACTGCGTCGGGCTTTCCATACTCTCCGGCTCGCACGCCGAGCTGGTGCCGGAGGTGCTGGCCCGGCTGCGCACGGCCGGGGCGCCGGACATCCCGGTGATCGTCGGCGGGATCATCCCGGCCGCGGACGCCCTCACGCTGCGCGAGGCCGGAGTGGCTGCCGTCTTCACCCCGAAGGACTTCGGTATCACAGAGATCATCGGCCGTATCGTCGACGAGATCCGCACCGCGAACCAGCTCGACCCCCTGGAGGTCCCCGTATGACCGCGCACCAGTCGCCCGTGAACCGTCTGCGTCCGCGCCGCTCCTGCCTCGCCGTGCCCGGCAGCAACCCGCGCTTCCTGGAGAAGGCCCAGGGCCTGGCCGCCGACCAGGTCTTCCTGGACCTGGAGGACGCGTGCGCGCCGCTGGCCAAGCCCGGGGCGCGGCACACCATCGTCAAGTACCTCAACGAGGGCGACTGGACGGGCAAGACGCGGGTCGTGCGCGTCAACGACTGGACGACCGAGTGGACGTACCGCGACGTGGTGACGGTGGTGGAGGGGGCGGGCCCGAACCTCGACTGCATCATGCTGCCGAAGGTGCAGAACGCCCAGCAGGTCGTCGCGCTCGACCTGCTGCTGACGCAGATCGAGAAGACGATGGGGTTCGAGGTCGGCCGGATCGGCATCGAGGCGCAGATCGAGAACGCCCAGGGCCTGAACAACGTCAACGAGATCGCGCAGGCCTCCCCGCGCATCGAGACGATCATCTTCGGCCCGGCCGACTTCATGGCGTCGATCAATATGAAGTCGCTGGTCGTGGGCGAGCAGCCGCCCGGCTACCCGGCCGACGCCTACCACTACATCCTCATGAAGATCCTGATGGCCGCGCGCGCCAACGACCTCCAGGCGATCGACGGGCCGTATCTCCAGATCAAGAACGTGGACGGCTTCCGCGAGGTCGCCGGCCGCGCCGCCGCGCTGGGCTTCGACGGCAAGTGGGTGCTGCACCCGGGCCAGGTCGAGGCCGCCAATGAGGTCTTCTCGCCCGCGCAGGAGGACTACGACCACGCCGAGCTGATCCTGGACGCGTACGAGTACTACACGTCCGAGGCGGGCGGCAAGAAGGGCTCGGCGATGCTCGGCGACGAGATGATCGACGAGGCCAGCCGCAAGATGGCGCTGGTGATCGCCGGCAAGGGCCGGGCCGCCGGCATGACCCGGACGTCCCGCTTCGAAGCCCCGGAGGGGTGAGCCCATGCAGTTCGGACGCACGTATGAGGAGTTCTCGGTGGGCGATGTCTACCGGCACTGGCCGGGGAAGACCGTCACCGAGTACGACGACCACCTCTTCTGTCTGCTCACCATGAACCACCACCCCCTCCACCTGGACGCCAACTACGCCGAGAAGACCACCGACTTCGGGAAGAACGTGGTGGTCGGGAACTACATCTACTCGCTGCTGCTCGGCATGTCCGTGCCGGATGTCTCCGGCAAGGCCATCGCCAATCTGGAGGTCGAGTCGCTGCGCCACGTGGCGCCCACCTTCCACGGCGACACGATCTACGGCGAGACCACGGTGCTCGGCAAGACCCCGTCGAAGTCCAAGCCCGACCGGGGCGTGGTCCATGTGGAGACCAAGGGCTACAAGCAGGACGGCACGCTCGTCTGCGTCTTCCGGCGCAAGGTGATGGTGCCGACGGCGACCTATATCAAGGAGCGGGGCGGCGAGCAGCCCGGCCGCCCGCCCGTCTCCGAGCTGGGAGAGGACTGAGATGAGCCGCCTCGCGCAGACCGACGGCCTGACGGACGTCCAGCAGGAGATCCTGGCCACCATCAGGGACTTCGTCGACAAAGAGATCCTCCCGGTCGCGACCGAGCTGGAACACCGCGACGAGTACCCGGCCCGGATCGTCGAGGGCCTCAAGGAGCTCGGTGTCTTCGGGCTGATGATCCCCGAGGAGTACGGGGGGCTCGGCGAGTCGCTGCTGACCTACGCGCTGTGTGTGGAGGAGATCGCCCGCGGCTGGATGAGCGTGTCGGGGATCATCAACACCCACTTCATCGTCGCGTACATGCTCAAGCAGCACGGCACCGAGGAGCAGAAGGAGTACTTCCTGCCCAAGATGGCGCTGGGCGAGATCCGCGGCGCCTTCTCGATGTCGGAGCCCGGCCTCGGCTCGGACGTGTCCGCGATCACCACCAAGGGTGTCCGGGACGGCGACGACTATCTGCTCACCGGCCAGAAGATGTGGCTGACCAACGGCGGCACCTCCACGGTGGTGGCGGTGCTGTGCCGGACGGACGAGCCGGGTGAGGGGGACAGGGCGGACGGCGAGGTCGCCCCGCACCGGTCCATGACCACCTTCCTGGTGGAGAAGGAGCCGGGCTTCGGCGAGGTCCGGCCCGGGCTCACCATCCCCGGCAAGATCGAGAAGATGGGCTACAAGGGCGTCGACACCACCGAGCTCATTCTGGACGGACTGCGCATTCCGGCGGATCGCGTCCTCGGTGGCGCGACCGGCCGGGGTTTTTACCAAATGATGGACGGAGTGGAGGTCGGCCGGGTCAACGTGGCCGCCCGCGGCTGTGGCGTGGCACGTCGCGCCTTCGAGCTCGGCGTCGCCTACGCACAGCAACGGCACACCTTCGGCAAACCCATCGCGCAACACCAGGCCATCCAGTTCAAACTGGCAGAAATGGCCACAAAGGTCGAAGCGGCCCATGCGATGATGGTCAACGCGGCCCGCAAGAAGGACTCGGGCCGGCGCAATGACCTGGAGGCCGGGATGGCCAAATATCTGGCCTCGGAGTACTGCAAGGAGGTCGTGGAGGACGCCTTCCGCATCCATGGCGGCTACGGCTTCTCCAAGGAGTATGAGATCGAGCGCCTGTATCGCGAGGCCCCGATGCTGCTCATCGGCGAAGGGACCGCCGAGATCCAGAAAATGATTATCGGACGAAGGCTCCTGGAGGAGTACCGCATCCAGGGCTGAATATCCCTTTTGGTGCAGTATCGCGGTGGTAGCCGCGAGAAGAAGATCACACCACGCCAGGGAGACTTCGGCCATCGACAGGCCCTGGCGCTTGCCCAGTTACCGCTCGCAACCGATACCATCCCGGAAAGCCGCCGTCCCCAAGTGTTATGTCGCGGCACCCTCCGCTACGAAGGTCATCCATGCCCCACAGCCATTCCTCTGCACAACGCGGCCGCGTCCGCCTCGCGCGCGGAGCGTCGCCGTGGCTCCTCCCGACCGTTGCCACCGCGGCGGTCAGCCTCACTCGCGCCCGCCGCTCCGGACGCTGGGCGGCGGTCGCCGTGCCCGCCACCGCTCTCGCGGCGGGCATGCTGTGGTTCTTCCGCGACCCCGAGCGAGAGATCGCTCAGGGTCGGGTCATCTCCCCGGCCGACGGCGTGGTGCAGAGCATCATGCCGTGGAAGGACGGGCGCACCCGCGTCGCCATCTTCATGAGCCCGCTGAACGTCCACGTCAACCGCGCCCCCCTGGCCGGCACCGTGACGTCCGTCGAGCACATCCCCGGCGGCTTCGTGCCCGCGTTCAACAAGGAGAGCGAGAACAACGAGCGGGTCGTCTGGCACTTCGACACCGAGCTCGGCGACATCGAGATGGTGCAGATCGCCGGGGCCGTGGCCCGGCGCATCGTGCCGTATGTGCCCCAGGGCACCAAGGTGGAGCAGGGCGAGCGGATCGGTCTGATCCGTTTCGGCTCGCGTGTCGACATCTATCTGCCCGAGGGCATCGATGTCGCGGTCGAGGTCGGCCAGACCACCACAGCGGGGGTGACTCGCCTTGACCGTCACTGATCCCGAAACACAGGCCGCCACCTGGTCCCCCGGGGCCGAGGTGGAAGAGGACGTCGACGAGACGGACGACATGCCGCTCTCGACGCGCCTGTCGATAGCGGACACCCTCACCCTCGGAAACGCGACCTGCGGCTTCCTGGCGGTGTACTTCACCACCACCGGCGTCCTCATCCCGCACCTGACCGGCAGCGAGGACGGCGGCATGACCCGGCACAGCGCCGCCTCCGCGGTGATGCTGATGCTGCTCGCCTCCGTCTTCGACCTCTTCGACGGGCTCGTCGCGCGCAAGCTGCGCAGCTCGGCGATGGGCGCGGAGCTGGACAACCTCTCCGACCTGATCAGCTTCGGGCTGGCCCCCGCGTACTTCGTGGTGGTGTGGGGCATGGTCGCCGACGACGCGTACCAGCGGGTGTCGGCGGTCGCCGCGATCGTGGTGTTGCTGGCGGTGGTGCTGCGGCTTGCGCGATTCTCCTGCGTGACCATGCCCAACGGCGTCTTCCAGGGCATGCCGAGTCCGTTCGGCGCGCTGACCGTGGTGTCGGTCGTGCTGCTCGGCCTGCCCTTCGTCCCCACGCTGCTCGCCATCATCGGCGTCGCCTGGCTGATGGTGAGCCGGGTGGAGTACCCCAAGCCCCGCGGGCGGCTCGCGGTCGCCATGCTGAGCTGGATCGTCACCAGCATGGGGCTCCTGGCGGCCTGGGCCTTCGAGGCCCCCGGCGGCGAACTGCTGCTCCAGACGGCCTGCGCGCTCCAGGTGGTCCTCGGCGCGGTGATCCCCCTCTTCGCCACGGCCCGCCGGGTCAACGCCTTCCGCGACAACCGCCGCGAGTCCCGGGCGGCGCAGCTGCCGTAGCGCGGCGATCAGGCAGACACAACGGGGTGGGCCCGAGCGTTTAGCTCGGGCCCACCCCGTTTCCGTGCCGCGTGTCCACGTGTCCACGTGTCCACGTGGCCGCGTGTCCGCCTGTCCGCGTCGGCGAGGCGGGACGGGCTGCGGGCTCACTCCCCACCCCGCCCCTTCCCTCAACTGGGGCTCCGCCCCAGACCCCGGGGTCCAGGGGCGAAGCCCCTGCCACGCGGCGGAGCCGCATATCGACAGGGGACGGGAAGGGGCGGGGTGGGGGAAAAATCCGCGACGAGACGGGACGCGCTCAGGACAGGAAGTCCGCCGCGAGCTGCTCCGCCGCACGCTCCAGCAGCGGGCCCGCCTCGGCGATACAGCGGGCCGGATCCGGCTCCAGGGCGGTCAGCGGGTAGGCGCGGCTGATCCCCGCGCCGGCGAGCGCCGCCTCCGGCAGCGCGAGACGGCCGCAGACCGCGACCACCTCCACCCCGCGCGCCCGCGCCGCGGCCGCCACCCCCGCCGGGGCCTTGCCGTGCAGGGTCTGCTCGTCGAGCGAGCCCTCGCCGGTGATCACCAGATCGGCGCGTTCGAGCGCCGGGGCGAAGCCGAGCACGTCCAGCATCACCTCGATACCGGGGCGGAAGGCCGCGCCGAGGCCGATCAGCGCGCCATAGCCGATGCCGCCCGCCGCGCCCGCGCCGGGCGCCAGCGCGTACTCCGCGGCCCGCGGCCCCACGGACCGCTCCAGGACCTCCGCGAAGTGGGCGAGCGCGCCGTCCAGGAGCACGACATCGGCCATGGTCGCGCCCTTCTGCGGGCCGTACACCGCCGCCGCGCCCTTCGGCCCGGTCAGCGGATTGTCGACATCGCTGGCCAGGACGATCTCGGTGTCCGCCAGGCGCGGGTCCAGGCCGCTCAGGTCAGCCGTGGCGAGATCCCGCAGCGCACCGCCCCCGGGCCCGACCGGCTCGCCCGCGGCGTCGAGCAGCCGGGCGCCCAGCGCGGCCAGCATGCCCGCGCCGCCGTCGGTGGTCGCGCTGCCGCCGACCCCGAAGACGACGGTCCGGGCGCCCGCGTCCAGCACCGCGCGCAGCAGCTCCCCGCTGCCGTACGTGGTCGCGGCCAGCGGCGCAAACAGCCCCTCCGGAAGGTGGCGCAGCCCTGACGCCTCGGCCATCTCGACCACCGCCACCTCGCCGCGCAGCGCGTACGCCGCGGTCACCGGGTCGCCCAGCGGCCCGGTCACCCGCGCCTCGCGCCGCTCGAACCCGGCCGCGACAGCCGCGTCGACCGTCCCGTCGCCGCCGTCCGCGACGGGCAGCGCCTCGACGCTCACCGCCCCGGCCCCGCCCGGCGCCCCGCGCCACAGCCCGGCCGTCACATGCGCGGCGACCTGCACGGCCGTCAGCGAGCCCTTGAACTTGTCCGCGGCGATCAACACCCGTCTCGGCGCTCCCGGCCGTATCCCGTCGCGCGCCTCTGCCTTCGCAGCATCCGCCACCGTCGTCACCCCTCGCTCTCGTCCCCCAGCCTGCCCAGCCACCCCGCGGTGACCCTATCCGGACGGCGTTCCTCCTGCCCAGCGACGCGGTGTCGGCCTGCGGCGGGGCCCCGGCTCGGGTACACCTGACAACATGGCCCTTGGCGGGAGCGCACTCGCGGACCGGATCCTCGGCGGCTGGCTCGGCCGCATCGCCGGGAACATGCTCGGCAAGCCGGTCGAGCGCGGCGACCACTGGACCCGTGAGCGCATCGACCGCTATCTGCGCCGCGCGGACGCCCTGCCGCTGACCGACTACGTCCCCACGCTGGAGCCGCCGCCCGACCCCGTGGAGTTCGAGCTGCGCCCGGAGTGGCAGGAGTGCGTCCGGGGCCGGATCCACGGCAGCTGCCGGGACGACGACGTGGACTACACCCTGCTGGGCCTGCACCTCCTGGAGACCCACGGCTTCGCCTTCACCACCGAGCAGGTCGGCGACCTGTGGCTGCTGCGCCTGCCCTACCTCCAGACCTTCACCGCCGAGCGGGTCGCCTACCGCAATCTCACCGCCGGGGTGAAGCCACCGCTCACCGCCACCCTCGACAACCCCTACCAGGAATGGATCGGCGCCCTCATCCGCGCCGACATCCACGGCTGGGTCAACCCCGGCGACCCGCGCGCCGCCGCCGCGATGGCCCGGCGCGACGCCGTGCTGTCGCACACCGGAAACGGGGTGTACGGGGCGATGTGGGCGGCCGCGCTGATCGCCGCCGCGTTCACGGCCGACGGCCCGCGCGACGCGATCGAGGCCGCGCTGGTGCGGATCCCGCCGCGCTGCCGCCTGGCCCGTACGGTCCGCAAGGTGGCCGCCCTGTACGAGGCGGGGGTGGCCTGGGCGGACACGCTGGACCAGCTGGAGCGGGAGACCAGCGGGCTGCACTGGATCCACATCGTGCCCAACGCCGCCGTCATCACGGCCGGACTGCTCTACGGAGAGGGCGACTTCACCACGACCATCGCCCTCACCGTGCGCGGCGGCCTGGACACCGACTCCAACGGCGCGACGGCCGGGTCGGCCGCCGGTGTCCTGTGCGGCGCGGCGGCCATCCCGCCGCAGTGGACCGAGCCGCTGCGGGACCGGGTGCGCAGCGCCGTGTTCGGCTTCGACGGGTCGCGGATCAGCGACCTGGCGGCGCGTACGCACCGGCTGGCGATGGCGGGGGCCGAGCGGCCCACCGCCCGGCCGCCCGCGGGCTGAACCGGGCCGGGTTCAGCCGCGCGCCACGTACCGCACGAACCGCGTCCAGTCGGCGCGCCCGACGGCGAGGTGGGGCCGCGACACGTCCTTGCCAGCGCGCGGAACAGATCCACCGCGCCATCGCCCGCGTCCTCGTCCGTCGGGTCCGCCACCGTCAGCCCGCCCCTCGCGATACGCACCCGGGCAGTCACCCAGCGTGCTGGATCGAATTTCGGTCAGCGTAGGACGCACCAGCCACAAGGGGGCAGCAAGCCCGGAACATCACTCTGACGAGTGAATGATAGGTACTAGGTATCATGAACCCATGCTGTATCAGACGCCCCGCCTCGACCCCATGGACCACAAAGTCCTGGACGAGGTCGACACCATGCGCGACCAACTGCGGCACGCCGTGCAGCAGGTACCAACGAAATGGACGCTCGATCTGCGCAAAGCACTCACGGCCAGCGCGATCGCGGCGTCGAACACCATCGAGGGCCACCGGGTCGACGCCCGGGACGTCGCCGACCTCATGGACGGCGAGCGCGAGGTCGATGTCAGCGACGAGGACAAGGCGGAGACGCTGGCCTACCAGCAGGCCATGACGTACATCCAGTCCCTGCACGACGTCACCGACTTCCGGTACAGCAAGGAACTGCTCAACAGCCTCCACTGGATGCTCCAGGGCCACCATCACCCGCGGAAGATCGCGGGCCAGTGGCGCAAATCCGCCATCCGCATCACCGCTCCCGGCGATGAACTTGCCACGGACTACGAAGGCCCGGACCAGGAGCACGTCCCGGGCCTGATGAGCGAACTGGTCGACTGGCTCAACGAGGGCGACCTCGACCAGCATGCCCTCATCCGCGCCGCGATGGCGCACCTGAACCTCGCGAAGGCCCACCCATGGTCGGGTGGCAACGGCCGGATGTCGCGGTCGTTGCAGACTCTCCTGATCGCCCGTGGCGGGGTCCTCGCCCCCGAGTTCTCCTCCATCGAGGAGTGGCTGGGCATGCCGGGCAACACGTGGGAGTACTACAAGGTGCTGCGCGCGGTCGGGGGTCCCGTCTGGTCACCGCAGCGGGAGACCCTGCCGTGGATCAAGTTCAACCTCCTCGCCTACCACCAGCAGGCCCAGCGGGTGCAGCGCCGCGTCGACCGGTCCAACGACTGCTGGACGCAACTCATGGAAACCGCCGAGGAGTACGGGCTCATGGAACGGCAGGCGACTGCTCTGCACGAGGTGGCCATGATGGGTCGGGTGCGGCGTTCTCGCCACGAGAAGGCCGAAGGGCTCAACACCCAGCAGGCGACGCGGGACTTGCAGGCCCTGACGAAGGCCGAGCTGCTGACCGCCGTCGGGCAGACGAAGGGCCGGCATTACGTCGCAGGCCCCCGGTTCCCACAGAACGTACTGGCCACCGCCCAGCGCCGGCACACCATCGTCGACCCGTACGCTGTGTAGCCAGAGCGCTCGCCACCCCGCACGTCACGCGCCCAGGCCGCGTAGCAGCACGGGGAGCCCGCCGAAGAACTGCTGGTCGGCACTGACGTCGCGGGCGGGAGCACCTACCCGCACGCAGCGGACCGGGCGGTCCGCCCGGCCTGCCCCACCGACTTCCTGTTCGCGAGCGACGGGCGCGTCGTCGCCGCCAAGTTACTGGAGCCGTCAGCCCTGAGAGACGCGGCGGATCTGCTCAGGCCGCAGGGCAAGAAGTGCGAGCGTATGCCCCTCCGTGTCACTGAACTCGACCTCGTAGGCCGGAGGGTTTTCGTACAGGTCGACCACGGTGCCGGTCATGCCTGAGCGCAGACCTTCCTCAGGGATGTCGACCACCACTTGAACGACGTCGAACAGTCTCGTCATCTGCCGCCTCTGGTCAGGGGAAAGTAAGTGCGACAAACCGGGTCGCACCGGTCCCGGCGTCGACAATCCATGCGGTCCGGACCGCCATGGCCCCATTGGGGCCGGACAACTCGACGCCCCGGATCCATCGCTGCCCGTATTGGTCGCCCTTCCCTGGTTGGGCTCCACCACGCTGCACTTGGTCCACTCTCCCAGCACTCCGGGTCCACGGGGCGCGCCTGATCAAGCCCGACCCCAAGGACATATAGCTATCGCTATACTGTCAGCGTGGCACAGAACGAGTGGGACATCTTCGTCACCGACGAGGTCCTCGAGTGGATCGACAGCCTCGGACCCGCGGCGCACACCCGCGTGGTGCAGGCACTCGACGCCCTCGCCGAGGGCGGACCGGGCTTGGGACGCCCCCTGGTCGACACCGTCTGCGGCTCCGCCATCCAGAACCTCAAGGAACTGCGCCCGGGAACCGTGCGGATTCTGTTCGCGTTCGATCCATGGCGGTCGAGCATCCTGCTGGTGGCGGGAGATAAGTGCGACCGCTGGAACGAGTGGTACGACGAAGCCATCCCGCTCGCCGAGCAGCGCTACACCGCATACCTGAAGTCCCGCGCCGAAGAGGAGGACGCATGATGACCGGATACACCCGCTGGCAGGACATCCGCGCCGGACATGTCGCTCGCGTCGGCGGCGAGGAGGTCGTGGCCGAGGGCAAGCGGGAACTTCTCGCCGAGGTACTGGGCCACCGACTCGCCGAAATCCGCAAGTCCCGAAACCTGACCCAGGAGCAGGTGGCCGAACAGATGGGCGTCACCAAGGGCCGCGTATCCCAGATCGAACAGGGACACATCTCCGGCCAGGAAGTCTTGACTCGCTACGCCGCCGCCCTCGGCGGACAGCTGCATCAGGCGATCTACTTCGACAATGGCGACATCGCTGCGATCGCCTGACTTTGCAGCAGTGGTGGGGCGGCATCGGCCCTTTCGGTCCCGGGGCGGCACCTGTAGTCCGCGCCACCGGGTCGAACAGGGCTACCTCGATCAGGACTCGGGCCTTCTGTTCATCGGCCCGCAGGCCGAACAGCGTTACGTCCAGGGCCCACGCAGGCTCCTGCTCACCGGACGCAGCCGGCAGGTCACCCACATCGACTTCAGCCGCCGCCGCTGCTTCGTTACCCCGGTGGGCGAAGGCGGGCGGGCCGCCGCCCGCCTCGCTCAGCGATCACCGGTCCACCGTGTCCCAGGGGCTGCCCAGCCAGCCCTCGTGGCTGTCGAGCACCGCGAGGAGCGAGGCGGTGACGCGCTCGTCCCACCCGTCCTCCTCCACGTCGAGCTCGAAGTTGTCCCCCGCCCCGCTGTGGAAGTCGAGGACGATCCGGCCGCCCGCGCGCCACTTCGTACGGCGCGGTGTGCGCGCGATGTCACCGCTGCCCGCGACGAGGCTGCCGGCCACGATGACGAGCTGGACCGGGAAGAGCAGCCACCACACGCCCCACCAGAAGGGCCGCCCCTTGAGCCCGACGACGGGCTGTGCCCCGGCCTGCTGGACGGTCCAGCGGCTGCGGACCCTGCCATCCCTCATGGCCGGTTCGCGGGTGAAGAGGGCCAGGGGCTCGCCTTCGGCGCCCAGCACCTCGTACGTGGCGGGGCCGCCCTTGGCCGCCGACTTGGTCACGACCTGGGCGAACACCTGCGTGCGGTGCGCGTCGGCCCAGAGGGTGAAGGCGCGGGCGCCCTGCTTGCGGGCGGCACGGTACTCGGCGAGGCCACCGCCGGGCGGAAATCGCCGCTCGGGGAAGGCCACGGTCCGGATGGCCCGGCCACCGGCGCGGTCGGGGCCGTCGGAGACGCGTATCTCCCGGGTGAGACGCCCGTCCTGAGGCGGCGGATCCCCCTTCTTGGCCGACGTCGTCACACTCGTATCGCTCAGCCACACAGACCGCGTCATCCGGAACTCTCCGCCTCCACCGCGCCGATCACATCGATCACATACGGAGCCGGACTTTACCTCTCCGCATAAACACGCTCGCCTCTGTCCGGGCCCGGTGCGTACGCTCGCCGTATGAGCACCGAAGCGACGCGCCGGCCGCTTGTGGCGATCCTGAGCGGGGCGGGCATCTCCACGGACTCCGGGATCCCCGACTACCGCGGCCCACAAGGGTTGTGGCGGCGCGATCCGGAAGCCGAAAAGCTGGTGACGTACGAGTACTACATGTCCGACCCCGACATCCGGCGCCGCTCCTGGCTGATGCGGCGGGACAGCGAGGCGCTGCACGCCGAGCCCAACCGGGCGCACGAGGCCGTGGCCCGGCTGGAGCGGTCGGGCATCCCGGTCCGGGTGATCACACAGAACGTGGACGGGCTGCACCAGCTCGCCGGGCTGCCCGCGCGCAAGGTGCTGGAGCTGCACGGCACGGCGCGGGCCGTGCAGTGCACGCGCTGCAAGGCGCGCTCCGAGATGGCGGAGGCCCTGGAGCGGGTGGCGGGCGGCGACCCGGACCCGGCGTGTCCGGCCTGCGGCGGAATCCTGAAGACGGCCACGGTGATGTTCGGGGAGAGCCTCGACCCGGAGGTGCTGACGGGCGCGGTCGCGGTGGCGAAGGCGTGCGAGATCTTCATCGCGGTCGGCACCAGCCTCCAGGTCCAGCCCGCGGCCTCGCTCGCCGGGATGGCCGCCGAGTCGGGCGCCCGGCTGATCATCGTCAACGCCGAGCCCACGCCGTACGACGAGCTCGCGGACGAGCTGATCCGCGAGCCCATCGGCACCGCCCTGCCCGCGCTGCTGGAGCGCATCGCGGCGGCGGGGTGAGGCGGTACGGCGCCCGTCAGCGCGGAGCGGACGGGCGCCGGCCCACCCGTCAGCGGCGGGTGAGCAGTGGGTCCCAGTCCTGGGGGCCGTCGCTGTAGCGGGAGCCGGTGAGCGGGGTCTTGATACGCCCCGTGGGGTCGGTGAGCACCAGCCGCTCGCCCATATCGCGTGAGCAGAACGCAGTTGGCAGGCAGTCCCAGCGCACCAAGCGATCGCTGTCGGCCCAGGCGAGCGTCATGCCCACTCTCGCCGCGCCGACCGTCCGGTGCGTCCGCGTCTCCTTCACGGTCGCCGTCCAGCCGTCGCCCACCGTGTAGTAGCGGCCGTCCGGTGACAGCCCGGCTGGGGGCGCGTCCGGACCCTCGTACGAGGGGGCCTTCTCCTTCGCCCGCCCCTCCAGGTCGTACCAGGTCTCCATGGCGCCGCCCGGCGGGTCCGGAACCACCAGCAGCGTGCCGTCCCGGCTCCACCGCACGTCGATACGGCCGACCCCGACGAACCCGTCGTCCATGTCGACGCCCATCGGACGGTATTCCTTCCGACCCGAGTCGACGTCGACCAGGTAATAGCCGGTCCTCGCATGGGGCGTAAACCTATCGCGGGCGGTGGTATCGATGTCCGGGTATCCGCGGTACGTGGTGACCACCAGCCGCTTGCCGTCCGGCGACCACTGCACCCCGCCCGCCTTGTGCTCCAGCGGGATCCACTTCGTCACCTTCCCGGTGTCCAGATCGAGGATCCCGACGCGGGACGCGGGCAGCGTCTTCTCCAGGACGGCGGCCTGCTTCATGCCGGGGGCGACGTCCAGCCAGCCCCAGTCCGTCTTCTCGTAGCGCTGTGTCCGTGGGCTGTAGAGGTGCCAGGTGTAGGTGGTCCGCTTCATCCGGTCCTGGTTGCGGGTCTTCCGGTCCGCCCGGTACGCGGACACCGCGATGTCCCCGGCGGCGATCAGGTGGCGCGGCGGCGACTCGCCCGGATACGCGGACACGTCACCGGTCGTCATCCGCCCCGGCTCCGAATGGCCGGGCTGATCGCGCTCCGCCAGCTCCGGCACCACCACCACCCCGCCCGCCAGCAGCGCGAAGGCGGCGGCCGCCACCGTCACCGCGGTCGCCCGGCGCCGGCGACGCCGCAGCAGGGCCCGCCCCGCCAGGTCGGCCCCGACCGGGGGTGTCGTCTCGTCGGCCCACTCGTGGAGGGTGTCCCGCACCAGCTGTTCAGCGTTCACTTCCACACCTCCGCAGGTGAGTTGCCGAATTCGAGGCCGCCGCCGGGCGCGGCGCCGGGGTCCAGCTCAGGCACCAGCACGCGCAGTTTGGCCAGCGCCCGGTGCGTGGTGCTGCGAACCGTCCCCACCGAGCAGCCGAGCAACTCGGCCACCTCCCCCTCGGGGCAGTCCTCGAAGTAACGGAGCACCGGCATGGTGCGCTGACGCGCCGTCAGCCTGGCCAGCGCCCGGCGCACCAGGATCCGCAGCTCGGCGGCGCCGGCGGCATCCTCGCGCCCTGCGGCGTCGGGGAGTTCGGCCACCGTGGTCTCACGGCGGGTGCGCAGCAGCCGCCACAGGCTCACCTGCTGCCGGTAGAGCACCTGCCGCAGATACGCCTCGGGGTTCTCCAGCCTGCCCCAGCGCCCCGCCGCTTTCGCCAGCGCCGTCTGTAACAGATCCTCGGCGGCATGGGTGTCGCCGCCGGTCAGGAGGGTCGCCGTGCGCATCAGCGCGGGCGAGCGCGCCGCGACGAATTCGCGGAAGCGGCGCTCTTCCTCGTCATTCATGGTTCCCCGTGATCGGTCGTCTTCGCCTCGCGGTCGTCTGTCACCTCCTTGGACGTGTGCGGGGCCGCTCCGCTATGTCGGGTCCGTCAAAAAAGTTGGAGACCCGGCTGCCGCCCGCGCGCCTCGAAGTCCAGCAGTCGCCGCTTGCGGTCGAGACCGCCGCCGTAGCCGGTGAGGCTGCCGGTGGCGCCGACGACGCGGTGGCAGGGGACGATGATGCCGACCGGGTTCTTGCCGTTGGCCAGGCCCACGGCCCGGGAGGCGGTCGGCGAGCCGAGGCGGTCGGCGAGCTGCCCGTACGAGACGGTCTCGCCGTACGGGATGTGCCGCAGCTCGGACCAGACGCGGCGCTGGAACGGGGTGCCGGACAGCCGCAGCGGCAGGTCGAACTCGGTCAGCTCGCCCGCGAAGTAGGCGCGCAGTTGGCGGATGGTCTCGGCGAACGGGGGCTCGTCGGGGTCGCCGGGGGCGCCGAAGGTCTCCTCGGCCGGGCGGTGGCGCTGGTCGGTCATATAGAGCCCGGCCAGGGCCTCTTCGTCGGCGACCAGGGTGAGCGGCCCGTACGGGCTGTCGATGACGGTGTGGGTGCGGGACATGGTGGGTTTCTTTCGATTCCTGGTTGCTTACGGTTCCGAGTTGCTTAGGGTTCCGGGTTTCCTACGGTTCGGGCATGTAGTTGATGGGGTGGTCGTCGGTGGCCCACAGGTACTGCACGGCGTACGCGCGCCAGGGCCGCCACCGCGCCGCGTACCGGGTCAGCGCCCCCGGCGTGGCGGGCAGCCCCAGCCCGGCGGCGGCGCGCCGCACCCCGAGGTCGGTCGGCAGAAACGCGTCCGGGTCGCCGAGCGCGCGCATCGCGATGACCTCGACGGTCCACGGCCCGATCCCGGGCAGCTCGGTGAGGCGCGCCCGCGCCTCGTCCCAGTCGCTGCCGACGCCGAGGACGACCCGGCCCGAGGCGAGCGCGTCGATCAGCCCGATCAGCGTGGCGCGGCGGGTGCGCGGCATGGCCAGCGCCTCGGGGTCCAGGCCGGCCAGGGCCTGCGCGGTCGGGAAGAGGTGGGTCAGCCCGCCCGACGGGTCCTCGATCCGCTCGCCGTGCGCGGTCACCAGCCGGGCCGCGTGCGTACGGGCTGCCGCCGTGGACACCTGCTGTCCGATCACCGCGCGCACCGCGAACTCGTCGGCGTCCACCGCGCGCGGCACCCGCCGCCCCGGTGCCTTGTCGACCAGCGGGGCGAGGTCGGGGTCGGTGCGCAGCAGCTCGTCGACCGCGGTGGGGTCGGCGTCCAGGTCCAGCAGCCGCCGGCATCTGCTGATCGCCCCGGCCAGGTCGCGCATGTCGGTGAGGGACAGCTGGCAGGCGATGTGGTCCGGCTCCGGGCGCAGCGCCACGACCCCGTGCCCGTACGGCAGGCGCAGCGTGCGGCGGTACGCGCCGCCGCGCCACTCCTCCACCCCGGGCACGGCGGTGGCGACCAGGTGGCCGAAGAGGTTGTCCGGGCACAGGGGTGCCCGGAAGGGCAGCCGCAGGGTCAGCGCGCCCGGCGCCGCGGGCCGCCCGCCGCGCTTGGCCCGCTGGCGCAGCTCGGTGGGCGAGAGCGCGAAGACCTCGCGGACGGTGTCGTTGAAGGCCCGGATGCTGGCGAACCCGGCCGCGAAGGCGATGTCCGCCATCGGCAGCCCGCTGGTCTCGATCAGCAGCCGCGCGGTCTGCGCGCGCTGCGCCCGGGCCAGGGCCAGCGGGCCCGCGCCGAGCTCGGCGCGCAGCTGCCGCTCGACCTGGCGCGTGCTGTAGCCGAGGCGGGCGGCGAGGCCGGGCACCCCCTCGCGGTCGACGACCCCGTCGGCGACCAGCCGCATGGCGCGGGCGACCAGGTCGGCGCGCTCGTTCCACTGCGGCGAGCCGGGGCTGGCGTCGGGGCGGCAGCGCTTGCAGGCCCGGAAACCGGCTTGCTGGGCGGCCGCCGCGCTCGGGTAGAAGCGCATGTTCTCGGGCTTGGGGCCGACGACCGGGCAGCTGGGGCGGCAGTAGATGCGGGTGGTGACGACCGCCACGAAGAACCAGCCGTCGAAGCGCTCGTCCTTGGCCTGCGCGGCGCGCAGGCACCGGTCGGTGTCGGTATGCATGGCTCCAGCATCGGACATCGGGAGGGGCGAGGCTCGCGAGAATCCGACATCGAGGTCGGAGCTGCCCTTCGGGTTAGCCCGCCTTGCCGAGCTACGGCGCATTGGGGTGAAAGGGCAGACCAGCGGCGCTGTGATCGGCATCATGGGAGGGTGACGGACTACGCCGAGATAGTGCTTGCCGATGACACCTCCGTACGCCTGGAGCTGGCCCCCGTGGGCACGGCCCCAAGCGGCGGACCCGGCGGCGAAGCGGGGGGCTCGCGGCCCGGCAGACCGGGCGGGATCGGCGGCGTGGGCGGGGTGACCCCGGTGGGGCGCGGGTCGCGGGCCGCGGCGGCGCTGGCCGCCGAGGGGCTGCGTACGGTGCTGCGGCCGCTGGGCCCCCTGCTCCAGGAGGTGCACGACGCGGTGTCCGCCGCGCCGAACCCGCCCCATGAGATCAATGTGCAGTTCGGTGTGCAGGTGGGGCAGGACCTCAAGCTGGGCATCGTGGGCGCCAACGGGCAGGCCAGCCTGACCGTTTCGGCCACCTGGCAGCTGTCCGGTTCGGATGGCGGTCAGGGGGACGGCCAGGGTACCGGCGGCCAGGGGACCAGCGGCCAGAGCCAGGTCGCTGCCGCCGGGCCGGGCAACGGCTCCGGCCCCGCCGCCTGAGCCATGGGGTGGTTCCACACCCGCGGGCCCTCCTCGCGGCCCGCGGTCTCCGTCCTGGCCGAGGCCGACGGCGAACCGGCCGGCTCCGGAGTGCTGCTCCCCGGCCGGCACCTGCTGACCTGCGCGCATGTCGTCAACAGCGCCCTGGGCAGGCCCGATCCGCTGGCCTCCGACCACCCGGGCCCGGTCACGGTGCGGGTGCGGATCATCGCCCGGGAGGTCACCGTCGAGCGCGAGGCGGAGCTGACGGCCTGGATCCCGCCGCGGACGGACGACGGCGGGCTCGGCGGCTACGAATGGAACGGCGATCTCGCGGTGCTGCGCCTGACCGGGGCGCTGCCGCCCGCGTTCCAGCCGCCGTCCTGGCACCCCATGGTCAAGGAGCAGCGGGTCCGCGCCTGGCACGGCAGCGGAGAGCCGGGCGTCTTCGCCGACGCCGAGGTGACCAACTGCGACGGGCGATTCGGCTACTTCGACGGGGGCGACCGCTCCCTCGACATCGAGGAGTCCTACAGCGGCGGCCCGCTGTGGACGAACGACGAGAGCGCCGTCGTCGGGCTCGTCACCGCGAAGCTGGATATTCGTGGGGGTGCCGTGCGCCGCGCCTGGGGCATCCCCTGGCAGCGCGTCCGGCGGGAGCTGGACGACAGGGGGCTGGCCCATCTCGCCGCCGGTCCCGAGGACGGCGTGCGCGATCACCCCGCCTACTGGGAGCTGGTCACCCTGCTGGACGGACCGCTGCCCGCGGTCGATGGCTGGGCGCGCTGCGGGCGGGCCGTCGCCCGCCAGTGCGGCCTCGGCCACCGCGCGGACGGGGCGCCGTCGGCCGAGGAGTTCGCCCGACTGCTGCTCACCCATGAGCGGGCGCTGCCCGCCCTGGTGGAGGCGGCGCGCCGCACCGCCCATGAGCTGGCGGACCAACTGCTGGCCGTGGCAGGCCGACACGGGCTGGCTCGGCTGCTCTCGCCCCATGAGTACAAACGGCTGGTCGAGCACATTGACACGCTGCCCGCGCCCGCAGCGGCCCGCATCCCCGCCGCCGTACGGGCCGCGCTGCCGCTGGCCGCCTTGCCGGCAGCGCTGTTCAGCGGCGGCGGGAGCCACGCCGCGCTCGTCGAACACCTGGAGACACTGCACGGCGACATCGCGTCGGCCCCGTACGGCGGTGTGGCCGTGCCGAGGCTGCTGCGTGCCGTCGAGTACGTGGCGGCGGCCTGCTCCCGGGCCGGTGGAGGGAGCACGGCGCTGGAGCAGTGGTGCGACCGGGTCGCCGAGCGGCTCGGCGTATCCGAGACGGCTCTGTTGGACCGCCGCAGGGACGCCGCGGACTGGGCGAGGAGGTGGCGGCTGAACCCGCCGCGCGTGCTGGTCGAACTGCGCGCGCTGCCCACCCGCGAAGACGGCGCCCGCGAAGACGGCACCGAGCGCTATCGCATGCGGCTGTGGTGCGACGACGGATCCGGCCCGCAGCCGGTCTCGGAGCAGGACCAGCGGCCGCGTACCTCGGGCGAAGTGGCCCGGGAGATCCTGGCGGTCGTCGGACCGCTGCGCCGGGCGGACGACAGTGTGCTCCCGGTCGTCGAACTGGTCGTGGACCGCGACTCGCTGGAGCTGCCCCTCGACGACTGGGAGGACCCGGACCAGCCGCTGCCGCGGGTGCTCGGCGCGGAGTACCCGGTGGTCGTCAACTGCCCCGAGCTGCGCGAGCGGGGCGGCGACGGGATCCTGTCCGACTGGCGGGAGCGGTGGCGGCGGCTGGACAGCGAGGAGCCCCTGCACATCGACGACGAGGCGGCCGAGAGCCCGCGGGCCCTGTACGGGCTGCTGATGGAGCGGCGGTTCGCGGGGCGGGCGAACATCGTGGCGTCCGGGCAGCGCCGTTCCGCCGCCGTGCAGACGTGTCTGGCCGCGGGTGTGCCGGTGGTGCTGTGGGACCGCGGCGACAAGCCCGGCTCCCCCGCCCTCGGCCACTTCACCGACCCGCGCGGGCACTTGCCGGAACAGGTGCGGATCTACCGGGCCATGGCGCTTCAGCGCCCCTTGACCTGCCCCGGCCGCCCGGTGCTGGCGTGGGCCGACCCCGCCCTGCTGCCGCCGGACGGCGCGGGGCGGCCGGTGCCGGAGGAGGAGCCCGAGGGGCTGGAGGTGGGCGGGACCCTGTCGCACATGGCTACCGACACGCGCGCCATGGAGGTTGTCAAGCCGGGACGTCCTCGCCCCCGGCCTACGTGGGTGCGTCTCGAACCGGAGTCGACGTATCTCCCGACGGAAGCGGAGAGTCCCGCCGAGCCGCCGCCACCGGGAGCAGCTGGGCCACCGTCGCACGATGTGTGGTCGGACGGCCCGGCCGACGAACTGGTGGTGGACCCATGGCTGTCCGTGGACCCCGAGCCACCGCCGCCCGACGCCGACGGGCCCCCGCCGAACGCCGGCCGGCCGCTGCCCGTGCTGGAGCTGGCAGACCCGACCGACTCCGACCCGGAGGATTTCGCATGGTGACCACGTACGACGACTGGCGGCTGTTCCACGGAGACGGCCGACAGCGCCCGGTCGAGATGCCGCCCGCCCCGCCCTGGCGCACCTTCGGCCCCGTCGCGCCGGACGGCGGTCCGGCCGAGGGCCCCGCCCCCGCCCGGCCGTACCTCATCTCGCCGGAACACGCTGACGTGGTGAACGCCGCGCTGCATCTGCGCCGCCCGCTGCTCGTCACCGGCCACCCGGGTACGGGCAAGTCCTCGCTGGCGCGCGCCATCGCCCACGAGCTCGACCTGGGCGAGGTCCTGCACTGGCCGGTCAACAGCCGCTCCACCGTGCAGGACGCCCTCTACCGCTACGACGCGATCGGGCGGCTGCGGGAGACCGCGCTCAGCCGCGACCGCGGCGACGCCGAGCCTCCCCTGGGCAGCTTCGTGCGGCTCGGGCCGCTCGGCACGGCTCTGGTGCCCGGCCCGCGGCCCCGCGTGCTGCTGGTGGACGAGCTCGACAAGGGCGATGTGGATCTGCCGAACGACCTGCTGACGGTCTTCGAGGAGGGCGAGTTCGAGATCCCCGAGCTGGCCCGGCTGCCCGAGGAGCAGTCGGTGGTCGATGTGCTCACCGAGCGCGCGGAGGAGCGGGCCACGGTACGGCGGGGGCGGCTGCGCTGCCAGGAGTTCCCCGTCGTCGTGATCACCAGCAACGGCGAGCGGGACTTCCCGCCCGCCTTCCTGCGCCGCTGCGTACGCCTGGAGCTGCCCACCCCCGACGAGGCCAGGCTGCGGGAGATCGTCACCGCGCATCTGGGCGAGGACGCGCTGGACGACGTGGACCGCCTGCTGGAGGCCTTCCTGCGCCGCCGCTCCGCCCGCCAACTGGCCACCGACCAGCTCCTGAACGCCGTGTTCCTGCGCGCGAGCGGCGTGGACCTGTCGGCGGACGGGCTGCTGGACGCGGTGCTGCACCGGCTGGGCGGGGTGGTGTGACCCGTGGCGGGGAGGGGACGGGCCGGGCGGCGGCCGGAGGCGCTCGGGCAGCTGGATGACGCGCTCGCGATCCTCGCGGACAGCGGGGCGGAACTGTCCCAGGAGCAGCTGCTCGACGCGCTCTGGCTGGCCACGCGGCTGCCCGCGGGGGCGGCCGGGGCAGCGGGGGCGCCGCTTGAGCGCGCCCGTACGGCCGCCGGGGCCGTCCCCACCACCCCGCCGCCGGGCCCCGCCGCCCCGCCCCCGCCACGGCAGAGCGCTCCCACCGTGCCCTCGCCGACGTCACAGCAGACGCCGCCACAACAGACGCCGTCACAACAGGCGCCGCCACAGCAGACGCCGTCACGGCAGAGCGGGCCGGCCGACGGCACGAGCGGTCTGTACGGCGCGATCGAGGCGTCCCCCGCCCCAGGCGCTCCCCCACCGCCCACCGCGCGCCGCGCGCTGCCGCTGCGCGTGCCGGAGGCCAAGGCGCTGCGCGCCGAGCTGCCCATCGGGCGGGCGCTGCGCCCGCTCAAGCAGCACCGGCCCAACCCGCTGAAGCGGGAGGTGGACGAGGTCGCCACCGCGACGGCGCTCGCCGAGACCGGCCTGCCGGACGTGGTCACCCGCCCGGCCCGCGAGCGCTGGCTGGATCTGGCGCTCGTCGTCGACGACGGGATGTCGATGCTGCTGTGGCGGCGGCTGGCGGTCGAGCTGCGTACCCTGCTCCAGCGCGCGGGCGCCTTCCGCGTCGTACGGGTCCTGGGCCTGCACACGCGGGGCGGGGACGCGCCCGTGCTGCGCGCCAAGCCGTACGTCCCCGAGGCGCCCGTCCTCCCCGTCACGGCGGTGTCCGACCCGTCGGGGCACACGCTGGTGCTGGTGCTGAGCGACGGGGTGGGCGCGGCATGGCGGGACGGCCGGATGACCGCCGTACTGGAGCGCTGGGCGGGCCACGGGCCGACGGCCGTGATGCACGCCCTGCCGCCGCGCCTGTGGGAGGGGACCGGGATCCGCGCGCAGCGCTGGCAGGTGCGCACCCGCAGGCCCGGCTCGCCGGGCGCGGACTGGACGGTCACCGACCCCGTCCTGCCCCCGGAGCTCGCGCGCTTCGACAGCGTCCCGGTGCCCGTCCTGGAGCCGGACGCCGGGCCGCTGGCCGACTGGGCCCGGCTGATCGCCTCCGCGAGCGGCACGGCCGTACTCCCGCTGCTGGCCCCGCCGCGCCCGCGCCGCCCGGCCGTCGCGCCGTCCGGCCCTGCCAGTCCCGGGGACGACCTGAGCCGTCTCCTGCGCTACCGGGAGGCGGCCTCGCCGGAGGCGTACCGCCTGGCGGCCCACCTGGCCGCGGTCGCTCCACTGCCGGTGCCCGTGATGCGGCTGGTGCAGGAGGCGGTGGAGTGGCGGGCGGACACCGGACATCTGGCCGAGGTCTTCCTCGGCGGGCTGATGCGCCCGGCCGAGCCCCCGTCCTCGGCGGGCCCGGGCCCGTTTCCGCCGCAGCACCGCCCCTTCACCTTCACGGACACCGTCCGGCGCGCGCTGCTGGGCGCGGTGCCGCTGCCCGAACTCGACGAGACGCGCGGGCTGATCGAGGCCCGCCTGAAGGAACTCGCGGGCAACTCACCGGACTTCCCGGCCTGGCTGGCCCACCCCTCCGGCACCGACCGCCTCCGGGCGGAAGCCCGGCCGTTCGGCACGGTGGGGCAGGGGCTGGCGGCCCGGCTGGGCGCGTCGCCGGTCGCGCGGGCAGTGTCACTGCCGGCGCACCGCTGGCGTCCGCTGGGGCCGGAGGACCCGCGCACCATCGGTCCTTACACGCTGCGGATGACCGACCCGTCGGGGTTCCGCGTCACCACCTACATCGGGGACGAGGACGCGTACGGCGAACAGGTCGTCATCCACACCGCGCTCGCGGCGAACGGGCCGCAGGCGGCCGACCTGCTCCGCGTGCAGGCGGAGGCGCTGCGCCGGATGGACGGCCGGTACGCGGCGAGGCTGCTGCGGCAGGACCTGGACTGCGCGACGCCATGGATCGCGGAAGAGCCCTTCACCGCGGAGCGGCTGAGCGAGATCCCGTTGCGCGGCGACGGAGACCGGGCCTTCGCGATCGCCCGGCAACTCGCGGACGCGGTGCGGGTGTGCGCCGCGGAGGGCATGGCGCACGGGGACCTGCGGCAGGCCACCGTCTATGTCTCCGACGACGGGCTCTTCCTGACCGCCTGGGCCGCGGCCTGCATCGACGGCGTCCCGTCACCGGCCAACCCGGTCCTGGTGCCGACCCCCCAGGACAACGTCCTCGAGCTCGCCCAGATCCTGCTGAACCTCGGCGGCGGGGCCCGGTTCGGCGGCTCGGAGGTGATGTACGACCTGTCGCACTGGCGCGGCCCCTGGCGGTCGGTGCGCCATGTGGTGCTGGCCGGTCTGGCGCCCGATCCGCGCGACCGGCCGACGGCGCGGGAGGTGGGGGAGGCCTTCGAGGGGTCCGCCCCGGGGCTCACCAGGGAACAGCGGGCCCACGGCTGGACCCCCCTGACGGACCGCGACCCGCGCCGGCTCGGCCCGTGCACCCTGGAGTGCCACATCCGCACCTCGGACGGAGCGACCACGTATCTGGGGCGCGGGCCCAACGGGGAGCCCGCCGTGCTGCGCACCGTGGACCAGGAGTCCCGGCGGCGGGGCGCGTTCTCCGGGCTGAGCACGGAAGCGGAAGCGCTCCGCCGGATGGCGGGCCGCTACGCGCCGAGGCTGCTGGGGCAGGACCTCGAAGGCCAACCCCCGTGGATCGCCGAGGAGCAGATCCTCGCCTCCGACGGCTCCCCGGCCCGCACCCTGACCGCCCTGCTCTCCGACGGCACGGCGGACGGCTGGGATGCGCGGGGGGCGGCCATCCTCGGTATGCAGTTGGCCGAGGCGGTAGCATTCTGCTCGGCCAAGGGAATGGTGCACGGCCATCTGACGACGGACAAGGTCCTCGTCGCCGACGGCACGGTGAGGCTGATCGGTTGGCAGACCGCCGTCATCGACCGGGCGTACCGGCGCCTCATCAGGCGTCTCACCCCCGCGGACGACGTCTTCGCGCTCGGCGAGATCCTGCTGGCCCTGGGCGGTGGTCGGCCGACCACCCGCGAGGAGCGTTGGATCAGCCCCCTCCCGCAGAACATCGGCGCTCCGTCCGGGACCTACGCGAGCAAGAGCGTCGACTGGGCCGGATCCCGCTGGGAGGGCGCGGCCTGGGAGCCCCTGCGGACGATGGTCAGCTCCTGCTTGTTCAACTCGCGCCGGGACCGGCCGACGGCGGGCGAGATCGCGGGGGTCTTCTCCCAGGTGGTTGTGCGTACGGCCGACCAAGGTGCCCGACCGGACGACAGCGAACAAGCGCTCAAGCACCGGCTCATCCGCGCGCCCCTGTTGCTGTTCCACCGCATCGCAGCGCTCGGTCTCAGCCGAGGCACCGAGGCGGCCAGGGCCGTTGCGGCGCTTGGCGCGGTCTTCGCCTCCGCACGGCCGGATCCCGTCATCGCCGTCGATGTCAGTCCGGATACGGGCTGGCTGATCCACCGATCACACCGCGAGACCGACGCGGGGCCGCGCGAGCTGGCCACTCTGCTGCCCGCCGCGCTCGCTCGCTCGGACATGCGCCGGTTCACCTCGCGGACCCCCGATGGGCTGGAAGTCCTGGCCAACCTCGCTCCGCCTGACCGCCCCATCGGCGACCAGGACTACCGGCGCATCATGAACGCGCTCAGCGAGCGGTACCCGCTCGCGCTCACTCACGCGGTGGCGAGCCCCGGCACCGGGGAGATCACGTTGCCCGGAGTCCTGGACCTCGCCGATCAGTTGGTCATCATCTGGTCGGCGGAGAGCCGCAGAAGGCCGGCCAACGTCGAGGCGACCTTCGACTGGATCACCGCACAGGGCCACGCCGAATTGCTGCGCCGAAGCATCGTCGTGATCACGGGGGCAGACAATTTCAACCCGCTTGAACACGCCGAGCTCGTCCCCCAAGGCGAGTGCCGCGCCATGATCGCGATCCCATTCGACCCCCATCTGGCGAGCGGCCATCCGCTGGACCTCGGCGCCCTGCGCTCGGGGACCCTCGCCCGCTACCGCGACCTGGCCGCCCTCCTCGCCGAGGGCTTCACTGCACTGGACGCCGGTCCACCGGCGTGAGCGGGGTGCGGATGGCCACCGCCGTGCGGCGCGGGCCGGACCAGGGGGCCGGGACGGCGTCGATGTCCTTCGCCAGGCGGTACGCCAGCGACTCGTAGTTGACGCGCCAGCCGCGGAAGTGCGGCCAGGCCGCCTCGGGTGTGCGCTCCATCGGGTAGCCCTGTTCGGCCATCCGGGCCACGCCCCACAGGAAGTCCTCGTAGCCGAGCAGCAGCGGGTCGTCGGGGCGGGGGTCGTGGTCGTACGCGATACCGCGGGTATCGGCGAGGTCGCGCAGGCAGACGATTCCCGCCCGCAGCGCCATCCGCGCCTCGGCGGGCGGCTGGGACGGGTTGAGGGCCAGCCGCAGGGCCGCGGCGTCCATGACGGACAGCAGTGCGATCAGCCAGTTACGGTCAGGCCTGGGGGACCGGAACTGGATCAGGACCGGGTAGGTGGTGTGGCTCTCGCTCACCTCGGCGCTCCACCGCTCCCAGTTGCGGAAGAGCTCGGTGAGGCTGTCCAGCAGCTCGACCTGGGCGTAGCGGGCCAGGACCTCCGGCCCCCACGGCGGGCTTCCCGCGCGGACCGCGAGCAGGGTGACCTCAGCCTCCCGGCGCTGGTAGGCGCCGTACAGCGCGGGCAGGAAACCGACCTGGAGGCCGACCACGATCGGGCCGGTGGCCGCCGCGCAGAAGTCGATGGCGGTCAGCGTGGCGCGCCTGCTGCTGGCGAAGCCGAGCGTGAAGAGGGAGGAGCCCGCCTCGGTGAGCGCGGTCCTGGGGCCGAAGCCGCTGACCGCCGCCTCCAGCAGGGCGTACCCGAGCATGAAGGAGATCAGCCAGCCGATCAGCGTGACGACGATGGCCACCGCGGCCACGGGCGCGAGCACCCGGTCCTGGGCCTCGGCGCTCGGCAGCCGGTCGGCCACCAGCTGGGCCGCCCGGCACACCACGCGCTGGACGATCTGGGTGAAGCTGGAGCGGGTGGGGCGGGGGATGACCAGCGTGCACAGCACCGAGGAGAAGATCCCGAGCACGATGACGGCGCCCAGGATGCCCAGCAGTACCCGCACCGCCACCGCAGCTCCGTTCCTTGCCCCACCCCCGCCGATTTCCGGTCCGGTGCTCTCACCAGCCCGGACGGGGGAAGCGTACGGGGGTGCCACCGGCCGGTGCCGGGGGCGCGCTGCGGAGGGCCTATGGTGTACGCCATGTCGTCCACCGACCTCATCCGCATTGTCTCCCGCTCCTCCCCCATGGCCCTCGCACAGGTCGAGCGGGTCCGCGCCGAACTCGCCCAGCTGCGACCCGGCATCCGTACCGAGGTGGTGCCGGTCACCACCTCCGGCGACCGGTGGATGGGCGACCTGTCGGCGCTCGGCGGGAAGGGCGCGTTCACCAAGGAGGTCGACGCGGCGCTGCTGGCGGGCGAGGCCGATCTGGCGGTGCACTGCGTCAAGGACGTGCCCGCCGACCGTCCGCTCCCCGCGGGCACGGTCTTCGCGGCCTACCTCAAGCGGGACGACATCCGCGACGCGGTGGTGCACCCGGGCGGGCTGACACTCGATCAGCTGCCGGAGGGCGCGCGCATCGGCACCTCGTCGGTGCGCCGCATCGCGCAACTGGCCGTCTCCCACCCGCATCTGGAGTGCGTACCGATGCGCGGCAACGCCAACCGCCGCCTGGAGAAGCTGGACGCGGGCGAGGCCGACGCGCTGCTGCTGGCCGTGTCCGGGCTCGAGCGCATCGGCCGCACGGACCGGATCAGCGAGATCCTGCCCGTCGAGACGATGTGCCCGCCGATCGGCGCCGGGGTGCTGGCGCTTCAGTGCCGCGAGGACGACACCGCGACCATCGACGCGGTCTCCGGGCTCGGCGACGCGGACGCCTGGAAGGAGATCACGGCGGAGCGCATGCTCCTGCATGTGCTCCAGGGCCACTGCAACTCCCCCATCGCGGGTTACGCCAGGGCCGAGCGCGACGGCCGGCTCTCCTTGCGCGCCCGGGTCTTCAGCCCGGACGGCAAGACGGTGCTGGACGCGCACGAGTGGGCCGGGCCGCTGGATCCGGCGACGCTCGGCACGTCGGTGGCGGTGGCGCTGCTGCGGCAGGGGGCGCGCGAGGTGATCGACACCATCCCGCACTGAGCGGCCAGGGGTGTCGGGCGGGTCTTTCCCCTACCCGCCCCTTCCCACGACTGGGGCTCCGCCCCAGCCCCCGAGTTCCGGGGGCGCCGGAGCGCCCCGCGCGGCGGGGCCACGCGGCACCGCGTTTCGGCTTTTCCCCTCCCCGCCCCTTCCCGGCCCCTGTCGATATGCGGCTCCGCCGCGTGAGGGGCTCCGCCCCAGACCCCGGGTGGCGGCGGGGCTCCGCCCTTGGACCCCCGGAGTCCGGGACCAGGGCCTGCGCGGTGGGGCCTCATGCGGCCCCACCGCGTGGGGCGCTCCGCCCCCGGGCCTCGGGGTCTGGGGCAGAGCCCGCGGGGGTGGCGGAGCCGCCGCGGGGCGGGGCGGAGGCCCTCGATGTGCGCCCCCGGGCCTCGGGGTCTGGGGCGGAGCCCCAGTTGAGGGAAGGGGCGGGGAGGGGAACAGCCCGCCGCAGGCGGCACCGTCGACCGGGCTACGCCTCAGGGATGCGCACCGCGCGCCCCGTCACCCGCACCCGCTCCTCCTCGGGCCGGATGTCCACGACGAGATCGCTGGGGCGCCCCATGTCCTCCCCCTGCCTGATCCGCACCCGCACCGGCTCCGACACCAGCCCGAGCGCCCGCAGATAGCCGCCGAAGGCGGCCGCCGCGGCGCCCGTGGCCGGGTCTTCGACGACGCCGCCGGGTGGGAACGGGTCGCGGGCGTGGAAGTCGAAGCGGTCCGCGGACTCGCGCCACACCAGGTGGACGGTGGTCCACCCCTGGACCCGCATCAGCTCTTCCAGCGCGTCGAAGTCGTAGTCCAGGTCGGCGAGCCGCTCGCGGGTGGCGGCGGCGAGGACGAGGTGGTCGTTGCCCGCGAAGGCGATGTGCGGCGGAAGGGCCGGGTCCAGGTCGTCCCGGGTCCAGCGCAGGGCCTTCAGCGCCTGCTCCGTGACGGCCTCGTCGGCCGGGCGGGAGTGCGTGGGCGCGCTGGTCAGGGTGGCCTGCGGGGCCGATGCCGTACCGCCATCGCCGTCCCCGCCGCCCCCGCCGCCCCCGCCCTCCAAGGTCGTCGCCACGCGGATCTCGCCCACCATCGTGTCGAAGACCAGCTCGCCGGGGCCGATGCGCTCGGCGAGCGCGACGGCGGTGGCGATCGTGGCGTGGCCGCAGAAGGCCACCTCGGCGCGGGGGCTGAAGTACCGCAGCCCGAAGCGGCGCGCGGCCTCGTCCCCGGCGGTGATGAACGCGGTCTCGGAGTAGCCGACGTGGGCGGCGATGGCCACCATCTCGGCGTCGTCGAGGGCCCCGGCGTCGAGGAACACCCCGGCGGGGTTGCCGCCGGAGGGGTCGGTGGTGAAGGCGGAGTAGCGGAGGACGTGGTCGAGCGCGCTGTCGGTGCTCTGTGCGGTGGTCATGGAGTAACCGTGTCATCGCCTCCCCCATCGCGTCCAACGATTGTTTTCGCTCAGGCCCATCGAGAATCCCGATACATCCGGGTAGGATGCCGTTCCGATGGACACCAGACTTCTGCGCACCTTCGTGGCCCTGGCCCGTACCGGCAGCTTCACCTCCGCGGCCACCGAGCTGCACCTCGCCCAGTCCACCGTGACCGTCCAGATCCGCTCGCTGGAGCGGGAGCTCGGCACGCGCCTGTTCGACCGGCTGCCCGCGGGCACGACGCCGACCCCGTCCGGGCGGCGGCTGCTCGAGGAGGCCGAGCGGGTGCTGGACGCCGAGGCCCGGCTGCGGGCCGCCGCGGCGGCCGGGAACGGCGAGGGGGCGGACGGCGCGGTGGAGGGGCAGGTGGCGCTCGGCGCGGGAGAGTCGCTGTGTTCGTCGCATCTGCCCCGGGTGATCGCCTCGCTACGGCGCACCCACCCGGGTGTGGACGTCCATCTGCACACGGCCGACACCGCCACGGCCATGGAGGGGCTGCGCTCGGGCCGGCTCGACCTGGTGCTCCTCCTCGAGCCGGAGATCGACGCGGCCGACCTGGTGACGCGGCCCATCGCACACGAACCGCTGGTGTACGTGGCCGCGCCCGGCCACCGGCTGGCCGGGCGCGAGGCGGGGTGGGCGGAGCTGGCCGGGGAGAGCTTCTTCGTCCACGAGGAGGGCTGCTCGTACAGCGACCGGCTGGCGCGCTCCCTGCTCGCGCTGCCCGGCCCACCGCCCCGGCTGACCCGGTTCGGGAGCATCGAGGCCGCCCGCGCCTGCGTTGCCGCCGGGCTCGGGCTCACGCTGCTGCCGGAGGCGACCGTGGAGCGGCAGCTGCGCGACGGCCTGCTGGCCCGGGTCGACGGGCCCGCGGTGCCGCCCGTGCCGGTGCAGCTCACCCGGCACCGCAGGCGCTGGACCTCGCCCGCCGCCCAGCTGGTCGCCGACGAGCTGACGCGTCTCCTCGGAGACGGAGACGGAGACGGAGACGGCTAGTGATCCGTCAGTGCTCCTCGGCCGCGGGCTCCAGCACGAAGACGGGGATCTCGCGGTCCGTCTTCGTCTGGTAGTCGGCGTAGTCGGGATACGCCTCGACCGCGCGCGCCCACCACTGGGCCTTCTCCTCCCCGTGGACCTCGCGGGCCGTCATGTCCCGGCTCACCGTGCCGTCCCGCAGCTCGACCCGGGGGTCGGCCACGACGTTGTAGTACCAGACGGGGTTCTTGGGCGAGCCGCCCAGCGAGGCGACCGCGGCGTAGGCGCCCTCGTGCTCCACCCGCATGAGCGGGGACTTGCGGATCTTGCCTGACTTCGCGCCCCGGGTGGTCAGGAGGATGACCGGCAGCCCGCGGATCGACATCCCCTTGGTGCCACCAGAGCTCTCGATCCGCTCGACCTGATCGCGCACCCACTTCTCGGGGCTCGGCTCGTACTCACCCTGTAGAGGCATGGCTTCCTGTCCCATCGTCGGTTCGGCCACGACTTTCAGGGTGCAACGCCGGGCCGCGGCTTCGGCATTCCGGCGCGCGGGACCGGGGTCAGTCGCGGTCGCTCAGCCGCCGCCACACCGCCCGCGCCGCGTGGTGCCCGGACATCCCGTGCACCCCGGGCCCCGGCGGGGTGGCCGAGGAGCACAGGAAAACCGACGGGTGCGCCGTGGCGTACGGAACGCGGGCCAGCTTGGGGCGGATCACGGTCTGGAGGCCCGCGAAGGCGCCGCACGCGATGTCGCCCTCGACGTAGTTCGCGTTGCGCGCGGCGAGCTGCGGCGGCCCGGCCACCGCGCGTGCGAGCACCAGGTCCCGGAAGCCGGGCGCGAAGCGCTCTATCTGCCGCTCTATGGCGTCGGTCGCGTCCCCGTCCCAGCCGCGGGGCACATGGCCGTAGGCCCAGAAGACATGCTTGCCCGCCGGGGCGCGCGAGTCGTCGACCACGCCGGGCTGGGCGGTGATCAGGAAGGGGGTGTCGGGGGCGCGCCCCCCGGTGGCGGCCCGCAGCGCGGTGCCGATCTCGCCGGCGGTGGGGCCGACGTGGACGGTGCCGGCGCGCCGGGCCTCCGGCGCGGTCCAGGGCACCGGGCCGTCCAGGGCGTAGTCGACCTTGAAGACGCTGGCCCCGTAGCGGAAGTGGTGGTACGCGTGGCCGAGCCCGGCGATCCGGGCCAGGGCGGTCGGCGAGGTGTCGAAGATGTACGCGCGGGCGGGCGGCAGCTCGTCGAGCCGCTTGACCTCCACCCCCACATGGATCGCGCCGCCCTGCTCGCGCAGATACGACCCGAGCGCGTCCGAGATGGCCTGCGAGCCGCCGCGCGGGACCGGCCAGCCCACCTCGTGGCCCGCGAGCGCGAAGAACAGCGCGAGGCCTGCCGTGGCGATGCCACTGGTCGGGGAGATGGCGTGGCCCGCCATCCCGGCGAGTATCGCGCGCGCCTTCTCGTCGCGGAAGCGGCGGCCCAGGAGGGTGACGGGCTGGATGGCGTCCAGCCCGAAGCGCGCCCAGGTCACCGGGTCGGCGGGCACCCCGTCCCAGGCGGCGCGCAGGAAGTCGCGAGCGAGCGTGTCCCACTTCCCGACGTACGGGGCGACCAGCCGGCGGTACGTACCGGCGTCGCGCGGGCCCAGCGACATGGCCGTCTCACCGACCGAGCGGGCCAGGACGGCGGCGGTGCCGTCCGGGAAGGGGTGGGCCAGCGGCAGCTCGGGGTGCAGCCACTCCAGGCCGTGCCGGGCGAGCGGCATGGCGCGGAAGGCCGGGGAGCCGATGCCCAGCGGGTGCACCGCGGAGCAGGGGTCGTGCCGGTAGCCGGGGAGGGTGAGCTCTTCGGTGCGCGCGCCGCCGCCGATCGTGTCGGCGGCCTCGAAGACCTCCACCCCAAAGCCGCGGCGGGCCAGTTCGACGGCCGCGGTCAGCCCGTTCGGCCCGGCACCCACCACGACCGCGTCGAGCATGGACGGCACGTCGGCTCTCCTCCCCGTCCCGAGGGTTTCTGAGGATCGGTCAGCCGGCGACCCGGTCGGCCGGGGTAGCCAGCAGGCTCAGGATATGCCGTACGGTCGCCGCGTCCCGCGCCGCGGTGAAAGGAAGCGCGTTTCCGCCCGTGATGCGGAACGAATCGCCGGTCAGGGTCGCGCTCGCGCCGCCCGCCTCGGCGACCAGCAGCAGCCCGGCGGCGTGGTCCCAGACGTTCTCCCAGGTGAAGGCCACCGCGTCGGCCAGGCCCCGGGCCACGTTCAGATACTCGAGCCCGGCCGAGCCGCACGGGCGCGGCGCGACCCCGGGTGTCCGCAGTACGGACAGGGCGCGCTTCTCGTCGTCGGTGGTGAAGTCGTAGTGGGAGATGGCGACTTCGAGATCCCTGCCGGGCTCCGGGTGCCCGGCGCGTATCGGCTCGCCGTTCAGCACCGCTCCCCCGCCGCGGCGCGCGACGGCCATCAGGTCGAGGGCCGGGGCGAGGGTCCACGAGGCGAGCACCTCGCCGTGGTGGGCGAGGCTGACGAGGGTCGCGAAGCCGGGGTCGCCGTGCACGAACTGCCGGGTGCCGTCGACCGGGTCGACGATCCACACCGGCGCGTCGCCGCCCAGCGCGCCGAGCACGGCGGGGTCGGCGTGCACGGCCTCCTCGCCCACCACGGCCGAGCCTGGCAGCAGCGCGGTGAGCGAGGCGGTCAGGTGCTCCTCGGCCAGCCGGTCGGCGACCGTCACCAGGTCGTGCGGGCCGTTCTTCTCCACGATCTCGTGGTCGGCGAGCTGCCGGAACCGCGGCATGATCTCGGCGGCGGCCGCTTTGCGCACCGCCTCCTCGACGTCGGACAGATCACCGGCGAGAAACTGCTCGATCATGCCCTTATCGAACCATGCCCCGGCGACAGCCGGTGTCCACGCGGCGGCCATGGGATGGCCGCCGCGTGAACGACCTCAGCAGCAGGTGTGGTGAGCGTGCTCCTCACGGTGCCACCAGTACTGCTCCCGGGCGGGGCCCTGCGGTACGTCGGCCACCTCCGCGGAGGCGGAGGCGGAGGCGGACGTGGCGGCGGAGGCGGTCCGTACGGCCGCGGCGCTACGTGCGGACGCCGTGCCCGTGGATGCGGCCTTTGCGGACTTGCCTCCGGCCAGGTCGTCCACCGAGTGCACCACACCCCCCAGCACCACACTCCGCACCGCCGCGGCCGCCCGGATGTCGCTCAGCGGGTTGCCCTCGACCAGCACCAGGTCGGCGAGCTTCCCCGGCTCCACCGTGCCCATCCGCGCGCTCATGCCCAGCGTCCACGCGCCCTCGACGGTCGCGGAGCGCAGCGCCTGGTGGGGGGTGGCGCCGTAGCGCACCATGGCCTGGAGGTTCAGGTGGTAGTAGATGGCCGGGGGCACCAGCGGGCTGTCGGTGCCCACCCCGACGTGCGCCCCGCCCTCCAGCAGCCTGCGGACCGTCGCCCCGTGCCGGGCGACGAAGGCCAGCAGGTCGGTGGGGACCGTCTGCCGCGCGTCCGCCACGCCCGTACGGAACTCCTCGTACTCCGCCTCGCTCATCAGCGAGGTGAGCCGCCGGTCGCCGACCGCCCACTCCGCGTAGCGGTAGAGCGCCGCGCGAGTGGCGGGCAGACCGGCGCCGGACAGGCCGAAGGTCGGGGTGAAGGACATGCCGGAGGCGATGAGCGGCTCGGTCATGTCGTCGTAGGCGTGGCCCAGGTGGGTCTCCTTCTGGCGGCGGCCGTAGCGGCTGGTGCCGCCGAGGTGCTCGGTGCCGTCGGAGCCGAGGCCGAGCGGGCCGAAGAGATAGTGCGAGGTGGCGCGCATCCCGCGCCGGTGGCCGCCCCGGACGGCGGCGCGCTGCATCGCGTACGGCAGCCGCACATACGTCTTGACCAGGTCGTGGCCCAGCGCCTCGGCCTTGTCGAGCTCGCGCTCCAGCTCCTCGGTGTCGGTCACGGGGCGGCCGGAGGAGTAGTAGATGCGCGAGCCGTCGATCAGATCGCCGGCCGCGAAGACCCGGGGGCCGACGCGGCGCCCGGAGGCGGTGGCCTCCTTGGCCTCGACGGCCGCGTAGTGGGCGGTGCCGGGCGAGCGCACCGCCGTGATGCCGAAGGACAGCCACAGCTTCATGGTGTCGGCCCGCTGCCAGGGCCCGTGTTCATGGACGGCGATCAGGCCGGGCAGCGCGGTCAGGTGGCGGGCGTCGACGGTGCGGCCGCCGCTTCCGGCGCGGACCGATCCGCGCTCCACCACGGATTCGATGCGGTCGTCCTTGATGACGATGTCAACGTCGTGGCGCAGCGACTCGCTCGTGCCGTCCCACACCGCGCCCACCTGCACCACCGTGCGGCCGGACGGCTTGGCGGGGCGCCAGGTCAGCTTGACCGGGACGGTGCGCGCGCGGCCCGTGCGGGCGTCGGCCAGGCGCAGCCTGCCGTTGGAGAGGTAGAGCAGCGAGCCGGAGTCGGCGCTCCAGCTGGGGCAGTCGGCGGTCTCGCCGTTCAGCCGGCGGGCGGTCCCGGTCGGCCGCCCGGCGGCGTCCAGGGCGCTGAGGTGCAGGGTGCCGCCGACGACGTACGCGGTGTGCTTGCCGTCGGGCGAGTGGACGGGTCCGGCGTCGATCCGGTTGACCAGGGACTTGCCGGGGACCGGGTCGTCGTAGTGCGCCTCGCCGCTGGCCAGGTCGACGGTCAGGACGCGGTTGAAGCCCTCGCGGTAGCGGGCGGTGACGGGCGCCAGGGCGGCGAGCGAGAGCTTGCGGCCGTCGGCGGAGAAGGTGGGCCTGCCGGGCGCGTTGAGGGGGCCCGCGACCTTGCGTACGGCGCCGGTGGCCACGTCCACGGTGTGCAGGGTGCCCGACCCGAGGCCGAAGGCGACGCTCGCGCCGTCGGGGCTGAACGTCGGTCCCGAGGCCGCGTCCTGGAGGTCGGTCAGCCGGCGGGTCGTGCCGTCGGCGATGTCGTACGTCCACAGGTCGACGGCGCCGCCGTTGCCGCTGCCGCCTCGGTCGCTGACGTAGACGAGGGTGGAGCCGTCGGGGGACCAGGCGGGGTCGGTGTTCAGATTCCCGTCGGAGACGACGGCCTTGGGCGAGCCCTTGCCTCGGGGCGGGTTGACAGGTGCGATCCAGATGTCGCCGAGCGCGGCGAAGGCGATCCGCTCGCCGTCCGGCGAGAGGGACGGGCTGACGATGCCCTTGACGGGGCGGGGCGCGGCGGAGGCCGGGGCTGCGTCGGCATCGCGGGCTGCGGGCCGCTCCTGGACGCGGGGGACGGTGAGGTGCGCGGCGAAGGGGATGTCCTCGGCCTTGCCGGCCTGCGCGTTGCCGCCCGGGACCTTACGGCGGCGCACCTTTCCGTCGGCCGTGTAGAACACCTCGTCCTTGGACGGCCAGCGGGCGGCGAACGGAAAGACGTCCTCCGCCGGGTCGGACACGGTCCGGCCGTCGACCACGAGGGCGGTGGCGGCCGAGGCGAGGTGGACATAGGCGAAGCGGGAGCCGTCGGGCGAGAAGGAGGGGCCCGCCACCCGCCCCTCGGTGACGGCGACGAGCGTGGTGCGCTTGCCGTCGGCGTCGACCCGGACGATGGACTGCGGGGCGTCGCCCTTGCCGCTGGTGAAGGCGATCGCGGTGCCGTCCGGGTGCCAGAAGGGCTGCGCCTCCTGGGCGGTGGCGTCCTTGCCCGGCGCCCACACCTTGGTGGCGCCGCTGTCGAGGTCGAGGACGTGGACCGCGTACCGGCCGTCCGCCTCCCCGGCGTAGGCGATCCGCTTGCCGTCCGGGGAGAACCGCGGCTCGCGGTGGTCGGAGGCGCCCTTGGTGAGCTGCCGGGCCCCGGTGCCGTCGGCGCGGGCGAGCCAGAGGTGGAAGTTGCCGTCGGTGTACGACTGGTAGACCAGGTGGCGGCCGTCGGGCGAGAAGTCGGGCTCGGTCGCCTCCTGGTCGATACCGGTGAGCCGGCCCGCCTCGCCGCCCTTGGCCGGGACCGTCCAGAGCAGATTGAGCAGATCGAGGACGACCGTCCGGCCGTCCGGGGAGAGCGCGGCCGAGGCGTTGGTCGCCTGGGTGACGGTGATCCGCCGGGTGGCTTCGTCCGCGGCGCCGCCCGTGCTGTCGGCCTTCTCCCCGTGCTCGGCCGCGTTCGCCACCGGCGCGAGCCCGGTCAGCCCGCCGCTCAGCCACAGACCTCCGGCCCCGGCAGCCGCCTGTCCGCCGCGCCGGATCAGCTTTCTGCGTGATATGCCCACAGCCGTACCCTCCGCTTGAAGATCACGATCTCGCCGAACCTAAAGGCACGGTCAAGCCGGGGAACAGCCCGCGGAAATAGGTGTTACCTGAACTTAATCGCGTCCCCGGCGGGATCGCCGGCGGGGTCCCCTGCGGGGTCGCCGGACAAGTCGGACTCACCCGGCCGGTCCGATACTTGGTGATGAATCCGGGGATGGACGGAATGCCGGACGGCCGACGGCGGGCGCCCCGCCACCTTGATAGCCGATGGCTATAACGACAGGTCTTGGACGACGGCCGGCCCCCTGAGGCAGCGTGAATCGCGACGGCGCCGACTCCGGCGCCGGGCCAAGCGACCAGAGCCAAGCGAGCAGAAAGGACGCGACCGCGATGCGCGCTCTGCTGTACGACCCCGAGGCCCCGCAAGGCCTGCGGCTCGGCGAGGCCCCGGAGCCGGTGCCACACGACGCGCAGGCCCTCGTCGAGGTCCGCGCGGCCTCCCTCAACTTCGGCGAACTCGCCTACCGGGAAGAGCGAGCGCGCCCCGGGCAGCTGCTCGGCTGGGACTCGGCGGGGATCGTCGTCCGCGCCGCCGCCGACGGCTCCGGTCCGGCGGCCGGCACCCGCGTGGTGTCCTTCGGACCACCGGGAGCGTGGGCCGAGCGGCGGGCGGTCGACACCGCCGAGCTCGCCGTGGTCCCGGACGCGGTCGACCTCGGCGCGGCGTCCGCCCTGCCGGGCGCGGGGGTCTCCGCGCTCCAGGCCGTGCGCCGGCTGGGCCCCGTGATCGGCCGCCGGGTGCTGATCACCGGCGCCTCGGGCGGCCTGGGACGCTTCGCGGTGCAACTGGCCGCCCTCGCCGGCGCGTACGTCATCGCGGCCGTGGGCAGCCCGCAGCGCGGCGAGGGGCTGCGCGAGCTCGGCGCCGACGAGGTCGTCGTCGGCCTCGAGCACATCGCCGCACCGGTCTTCGGCGTCCTCGACAACGTGGGCGGCCCGCTGCTGGCCGAGGCGTTCGCCCTGGTCGAGCCCGGAGGCTCGGCCCAGTCCATCGGCAAGGCGTCGCTCGAACCGACCACCATCGACTTCGAGCGCGAGCGGCTGACGGGCGGCGACAGGCGCCTCGAACCCTTCGTCGTACGGTCGCCCTTCGGCCCGGACCTCGCGTATCTGGTGAGCCTGCTGGCCAAGGGCCGGCTCGACCCGCAGATCGGCTGGCGCGGCTCGTGGGAGCGGGCGCCGGAGGCGGTGGCGGCGCTGCTGGGGCGGCGCGTGCGGGGGAAGGCCGTGCTCGACATCGGAGGCTGACCCGGTCAGCGGGACGAACCGGAGGCCTTGGAACCGGACGGTTTGGAACCGGACGAACCCGAGCCGGGTGAACCCGAGTTGGGTGACCCCGAGTTGGGCGCCTCGGAGCCCGGCTGCGGGCCGTAGGCCTTCAGGAAGCGGTCCCGGAAGGTGTCCATCCGCCAGACCGGGGTGTCCTGACCGGGCCTCAGGCCGTCCTGCCAGCCCCAGTCGGAGATCCGCTTCAGCACATCCGGGTCATGCGCGACGATCGCGACCGGCACATCCCGGCTGGCGTGGTTTCCGCTCACCCGCGCGAGAGGCTGGTGGTCACCGAGGAAGACGAGCACGGTGTTCTTGTTGCCGTACTTCACCACGTAGTCGATGAGGCTGTTCAGCGAGTACTGGACGGACTTGCCGTACTCCTCGCGCACCTCGGTGGAGTCCGTGAACACGTCCTTGGGGTCCTTGCCCGCCTTCTTGATGTCGCCGTAGACCGAGCCGTCGCCGACCTCGTCCCAGCCGATCATCTTGGGGATGGGCGCCCAGGGCTGGTGGCTGGAGGTCAGGATGATCTCCGACATCAGCGGCTTGTCGTGCCGCTTGCCGTGCTCCAGCCGCTCGAAGGCCGTCAGGGCGTACTGGTCGGGCATGGTCGACCAGCTGAACTTCGGGCCCTTGTAGCCGAGGTCCCGGGAGTCGTAGACGTGGTCGAGGCCGTAGAACTTGCCCTCCGGCCACTCCTTGGTGACCCCCGGCATGATGCCCACCGTCCGCCAGGCGCCGGTGCGCTTGAAGGCGCGGGTGAGGGACAGATGGTCGCTGGCGGTCACGGTGCGGTAGCGGTTCTGGTTGTTGATCCACAGGCCGGACAGGAAGGTGGAGTGGCCGAGCCAGCTGGAGCCGCCGTACGTCGCGGAGGTGAGCCAGCCGCTCTTGGCGGCGTACCCGGCGTCGCGCAGCTCCTCGGTCTTCTCGTCGAGCACCGCGTCGACCCCGGGGGCGATCACCGGGTCCTCGATGGCGCTGCGGCCGTAGCTCTCGATGAAGGTGAAGATGACGTCCTTGCCGCGCAGCCCGGTCAGCAGCTGATCGCCCGGGGTGTCCCCGTACGAGTCGACGGCGGCCACCTTGGCGAACTCCCGCTCGTCCCTCATCGTCGCCTTCACCCGGTCCACCCGGTTCTCGACGAGCGCGACCGTGCTCCGGGACGCCAGCGGGAGGTGCGACAGCTGGAGCCCGAACGCCGCGCTGACGATCCAGGCGGTCCCGAGCACCAAGGTGGCGCGGGTCGCGACGGCGTTGTTCCGGGCCATGACGTTGCTGATGCGCAGACACGCCAGCGTCATCACGGCGAGCAGCGCGACGGCGAGCACCACGACCCCGACCACGGCGAACGTCGCGGTCGTCGAGCCGAGCGAGTCCTCTAGGTACGACTGGGCGTCGTCGAGCAGGATCCAGTCGAGCACCAGGTTGAACCCGCGCCCGAGGAATTCGTTGAAGCCTATGTCGAGGAGGTTGAGGATCGTCAGCAGCCCGAGGAACACCCCGGCGAACACCGCCGCCACCCGCCTCGGCACCGGCGTCGGCAGCTGCGTCAGAAGGAGCACCGCACCGGCGCCGAGGACCGCCTCCACGGGGATGCGTATGAACGCGCCGGGCGTGATGAGGGGCATCTGGTTCGGCAGCAGCAGCGCGATGACCACGAGCGCGACGGACACGCCGGTGGTCCCCCACGCCAAGGCCCGTGCCGCGACGGGGTACTTGTCCCGCCAGCCACGGCCGTCGGGCGCGTCGGCCTCGGCCGGGGGGTGTTCGGCGGTGGGGGCGGGGATGGCATCGGCGGGCGGAGCGGCGTCCGGCGGGGTGTCGCCGGTCGCGTCGCGCTCAGCGACGTCATCGTCGGTGCCGCTCTTGGCGGCGCCGTCGTCGGCGTCACCCTTCGCGACGTCACCGTCCGGGGCACCCTTGGCGGCGTCACCGTCCGGGGCACCCTTGGTGGCGTCACCGTCGGCGTCACCCTTCGCCGCCTCGTCGGGCGCGGGCCGCGCTGAGGGGACGTCCGGGGCCGGGCCCTCCTCGGCGTCCGCCTTGTCCCTGTCCGGCAGTTGACGAGAGCGCGTGAAGAGCGACACCCCGAAGATCCTTCCGTGCTTGCAAAGCCTGATGGTGGCACGGCGGACCAGGCTCGGGAGGTCGGGGCCGCCGTTATGCCTTACGGCTGGTCGGCGGCTTCAGTTCAAATCCGCTTCCACAGGACCGAGGAGTTGACCTCCCGTTGACTTCCCGACTGTCATGCCCACGGCTACATTCACGATGGGAGCGCTCCCATACCCATCTCCGCACCACCAACCCGCGCAGCCTCGAAGGAGCATCTCCATGGCACCCGACCCGCACCCCCTCCCCCGTACGTCCAAGCGCGTCCGCGCCCTCGCGGCGGCGACCGCCGCGCTGGCCGCGGCGGCGGCCATCACCCCCGCCGCCAGCGCCTCCGCCACCGCCACCGCCTCGTCCGCACCCGCCCGCGCGGCCGCCGCGTGTTCGGCGAACGGCTTCTGCGAGGACTTCGAGTCGCAGACCGGCACCGCCCCCGCGGGCCGTTGGAACACGAC
The DNA here is from genome assembly GCF_040302705.1 of Streptomyces sp. NPDC097640. Classification (NCBI taxonomy): domain Bacteria; kingdom Bacillati; phylum Actinomycetota; class Actinomycetes; order Kitasatosporales; family Streptomycetaceae; genus Streptomyces; species Streptomyces sp. NPDC097640. Next base: position 248,967 of record NZ_JBEOSB010000005.1, on the reverse strand, counting down.
GGTGGCCAACTGCTCCGGCACCGGCACCGCGACCGTGGACTCCACCGTCGCCCACGGCGGCACCAAGTCCGTCCGGGTAACCGGCAAGGCCGGGTACTGCAACCACGCCTTCGCCGGCACCTCCCTGTCCGACGTCCCGGCCGGCTCCGAGCTGTACGCGCGCTTCTGGGTCCGCCACACCACCGCGCTGCCCGCCCAGCACGTCACGTTCGCCGCCCTGCGCGACACCAACGACAACGCGAAGGACCTGCGGATGGGCGGGCAGAACAAGGCCCTCCAGTGGAACCGCGAGTCCGACGACGCGACCCTGCCCGCCCAGAGCCCGGCGGGCGTGGCGCTGTCCACGCCGCTGCCGCTCAACACCTGGACCTGCCTGGAGTTCCGGCTCGACCGCTCCGCGGGCCGCCTCGACACCTGGGTCAACGGCTCCCTGGTCACCGGCCTGGTCGTGGACGGCACCCCGACCCAGGACGTCGACCAGCAGTGGCTGGCCCGGGGCGGCTGGCGCCCGGCGCCCACGGATCTGCGGCTGGGCTGGGAGAGCTACGGCGAGGGCGACGACACGCTCTGGTACGACGACGTCGCCGTCGGGACCGCGCGGATCGGCTGCGGCTGAGCATCAGGTCCGCCGAGCGTCAGGCCCGCAGAGCGTCAGGTCCGCGCGCGGTAGTCGCCGGGGGTGCAGCCGAACGCGCGGCGGAAGACATCGATGAACGCGCTGGCCGAGGCCCAGCCGCAGCGGTGGGCGACCGCGGTGACGGTGAGGCCGTCGGAGAGCAGCAGCAGCGCGTGGTGCAGCCGTAGCTGGGTGCGCCATTGGGGAAACGTCATCCCCATCTCGGTGCGGAAGAGACGGGTGAGCGTGCGGGCGCTCGCCCCGGCCCGGGCGCCCAGCTCGGCGAGCGGCCGGGGATCCGCGGGGTCGTGCTGGAGGAGCGCGCACACGGCGGCCAGCCGCGGATCCCGGGCCGTGGGCAGATGCAGGGGCTGCTGCGGAGCCTGCCGCAACTGGTCGAGCAGGACCGCGAGCAGCCGGCGGGACTCCGCGGTATCCGGGTCGGCGTCCGGGCGGCTGTACGCGACGATCAGCTCGCGCAGCAGCGGGCCGACGGCCAGCACGGCGGGCCGGTCCAGTCCCAGCGGGTTGACGTCCACCGGCAGGCCGACGCCGTGCAGCACGGTGCGCCCGAAGGCCCGGTGTTCGTGCAGGGTGCCGACGGGGATCCAGATGGCCCGGGTGGCCGGGGCAACCCAGCTCCCGGCCTCGGTGGTGACCGAGAGCACGCCGCGCCCCGCGTAGACGACCTGGTGCACGTCATGGCGGTGTGCGGACAGCCCGGTGCCCGGGTCCAGGAAGCGGGTGGTCGTCGGCGTGTGCGCGCGGGCCGGGATGGTCCGGCGGGACGCTTGGCGGGATACCGACATCACTTGGCAGTTTATCGGAAGCCCGCCAGCCCGCGGCGCCCGGAGGATCGTCGGCGTGACACCGAAAAATCACTCCCGCGACCGCTCCGTGTCCCGACCGATCACGATGATGGCCATCGGCCACGCGACCGTGGACTTCTACCAGGGCGCTGTGCCCACGCTGGTGCCGTTCCTGGTGGCCGAGCGCCACTACGGCTATGTGGCGGCGTCCGGCATCGTGCTGGCGGCCACGCTGCTGTCCTCGATCGTGCAGCCCTTGTTCGGGGCGCTGACGGACCGGTGGACGATGCCGTGGCTGATCCCCGCGAGCTCGCTCGGCGCGGGGCTTGGCATCGCCCTGTCCGGGCCCGGCGACTCGTATGTGCTCACCTGGCTGGCGGTGGCCCTCTCGGGCATCGGGGTGGCCGCCTACCACCCCGAGTCGGCGCGGCTGGCCCGGACGGCGAGCCGCGGCAGCCATGTGGCGATGGGCTGGTACTCCCTCGGCGGCAACATCGGCTTCGCCCTGGCCCCGGTCGCCGTGGCCCCCATCCTGTCCACCGGGGGGCTGGGCGCGTCTCCGTGGCTGGTGGCGCCCGCGGTGGCCGGGGTGGTGCTGACGGCCTCCGTGATCCGGTCCCTCGCCCGGCGCGCGGCGGCCGAGCAGGCCGCCGCGCGGGGCGCGGGCCGCGACGACTGGCCACTGTTCATGCGGCTCTCGGCGATCATCGTCTGCCGTTCGATCGTCTTCGTGGGCCTGAGCGCGTTCATCGCCCTGTACGCCCAGGAGCGTGTGCCCGGAGGCTCGGCGACGGGGTCCGCGGCGCTGTTCACGCTGTTCGCCGGGGGCGCCGCCGGCACCGTACTGGGCGGGCCGCTGGCCGCGCGCTGGGGGCGGGTCCGCACGCTGCGCATCGCCTACGGGGCCGCCGTACCCGCCGTCGCCGGGCTGGTGTTCGTCCCCGGACCGGCGCTCTACGCCTTCGCCGCCCTGACGGCCGCCGCGCTGTACGTGCCGTTCTCGCTGCACGTCACCCTGGGCCAGGACTATCTGCCGAACCGGATCGGCACGGCCAGCGGCGTCACGCTGGGGCTGGCTGTCAGCGTCGGGGGCGTGGCCAGCCCGGGCATCGGCGCCCTCGCCGATGTCGCGGGGCTGCGCACCGCGCTGGCTCCGCTGATCGCCCTGTGCGCCCTGGCCTGGCTCGTCGCGGGCACGCTCACGGAGCCGGAGACCGAGCCCGAGGCCGAGACCGAGCCGGAGCCCAACGACGAGCCCGCCCCTGGGACCGGGGCCGGGGCCGGAACTCCCGGCACCCACTGATCTCTCGGGCGCGCCGGGCCGCCGACAGCCGACCCCCCGGCTCACCTACGCCGCAAACGGCCGGTCGCGACGGGCGTCGTGGAGCACCGAGCCCCACCAGTCGAGCTGGTCCAGCATCGCCTTCGCGTCGGCGTTCGGGCGCTCGGGGTCCTTGAGCGTGCCGTCGGGGCCGAACAGCTCGTAGTAGCGGGGGAAGGAGACGTAGTCGCGGACCGTGTGGGCCTGAAGCTCGTTGAACACCTGCCGCAGGCCCTCGATGGCCAGCAGGCCGCCGCTGGCCCCGCTGTAGCCGACGAAGCCGATCGGCTTGGTCTGCCACTCGAGGTAGTGCCAGTCGATCGCGGCCTTCAGCGCGGCCGGGTAGGAGCGGTTGTAGTCCGGCGTCACGACGACGAACGCGTCGGCGGCCGCGAGCCGTCCGGTGAGGTCCGCCATCTCGGCGGGGCGGGGCAGGTTCGGGTCGATCGCGGGCGGCATGGGCGGCAGGGCGAGCGGCAGTGGCGTGTCGGCCAGGTCGATGAGGTCCACGGCGAACCGGCCGTGCGCCTCGGCCTGTTCTACGAACCACTTGGCGACCGTCGGGCCGAACCGCCCTTCCCGGACGCTGCCGAGGATCACCGCGAGCTTGAGGGTCTGGCTGGACATGGCTGGGATCGCTCCTTGTGAAGTGACGAAGTGGCCGTGAGGGCCACGACGTCCAACCTGCCGGGCCGCGCCGGTGCCAGGAAGGCCGGGCCGAGACTGGTAGTGGCAGGGCCACGATCCCGCTCGGCGCGGCTGTTACGTTCGGAGCGTGAGCGACAACGAGCTGGGCATGTTCCTGCGCCTCCGCCGGGAAGCGGTCTCCCCCGCCGAGGTGGGGCTGCCCACCGGCCCCCGGCGCCGTACGCCCGGGCTGCGCCGGGCCGAGCTGGCCACGCTGGCCGGGGTCAGCGTCGAGTATGTGACCCGGCTGGAGCAGGGCCGGGACCGCCGCCCCTCCGCGCAGGTGATCTCCGCGCTGGCCGACACGCTCCGCCTCACCCCCGCCGAACGCATCCATCTGCACCGCCTGACCAAGGGCGCCGAGCCCGGCTACAGCTGCATGGGCGACGCGCTCCCGGGCCGTACGGTGCGCCCCACCGTACGGGCCCTGCTCGACCGCCTGGAGCCCGCTCCGGCCGTACTCCTCAACCGCCTCAGCGAGATCCTCGCCCACACGGCGGGCTACGAGCGGCTGGCGGGCCCCATCGGCCTGCTGGACGGCAGCCCGCCGAACGTCGCCCGCTTCGTCTTCACCGACCCGCGCGCCCGCACCGCCTACCCCGACTGGGCCGCCGTCGCCGACGAACAGGTCGCCGCGCTCAAGCAGGGCCCGTTCCGCGCCGACCCCCATATCGCCCAGCTCGCCGACGAGTTGACCGTCACGACCGGAGACGCCTTCACCGGCCGGGTGGCCACCCTGCCCGGCCTCCCCAGGTCCAGCGGGGTCACCCGGCTGCGCCACCCCGAGGTGGGCGACCTGCGCCTGGCGTACGAGACCCTCGAACTGCCCGCAGACGACGACCAGCGCCTCATCGTCCACCTCCCCGCCGACGACGCCACCTCCGCCGCCCTCGACCTCCTCACGGGCCGCCGCCCGGGGGCGCTGCGGGCGGTGTTGTCCGGGTGACTCACGCCGGTTCGGGTTGCGGTTCCGGTTGCCGCGCCGGTGCGGCCTTCGGTTCCCACAGTCTGGTGGTCCGTACGTAGCCGTAGATCACGGAGATCATCGCCAGCATGAGCAGTGGTCCGAACACCCACGGATGTGCGGCCATCCGCATCGGCAGATAGCGATACGACACCAGGAGCGCGGCGAAGACCACGGTGCCGTAGGCGACCAGCTGGATTCCCGACCGGTCCCAGCCGCGGTCGAACGTGCGCAGCCCTGCCTCGATCGTGAGCGCGAACACCACGCCGGCGAGGAGATCCACGCCGTAGTGGTAGCCGAAGCCCAGCGTCGCGCCGAGCGTGGCGATCAGCCAGAAGGTGCCCGCGTAGCGCAGCATCCGGGGGCCCTTGCGGGTATGGATGAAGATCGCGGTGGCCCATGCCGTGTGCAGGCTGGGCATGCAGTTGCGCGGGGTGATCCCGTCGTAGGTGAACGGGTGCGGGGTACTGATCGTCGGCAGCGTGTGCGGCCACAGGTCGGCCACCGCCCACTGAAGGCCGCCGGTTCCGGAGGTGCCCGGGCCGTAGGCGAAGATCGGTCCGACCACCGGGAAGATCATGTAGAAGGCCGGCCCGAGGAGGCCGATCACCAGAAAGGTGCGCACCAGGTGGTGGGTCGGGAAGCGGCGCTCTGCCGCCACGTTGCGCAGCTGGTACAGCGCGACGACGACCGCGGCCACCGCGAGCTCGCCGTAGACCCAGTCGAGAAGATGGGTGCCGATCGGGTCGGTGGCCCTGAGGATCCGGCCCGCCACCCACGACGGGTTGCCCAGCGCGTGATCGGCGGTTGCCACGTACTGGTCGAGCACCTCCGGGCGGGCCTTCGACGTGATGAGCAGCCAGGTGTCGCCGGTCTTGCGGCCGGCCACCAGCAGCAGGCCAAGGCCGACCCCCTTCAGCAGCAGGACACGCTCCCGGCCGGTGCGGCGTGTGACAGCGATCACCGCACAGCCCAGCATCACCCACAGCGCGCCATTGCCGAAGAAATGATCAGCAGGCACCTCGACGCCGGCCGCCCACCGCACCAGCACGAAGACGACGTCGATACCGATCGCGGCGCCGGCCGCGATAAACCGCTGCCGCCAGGTGAGCACCACCATCATCAACGCCAGCCCGGCATACAGCGGCCCCGGTTTGGGCGGAAATATCACCTCTCGCGCCTGGCTGGTCATCGGCCCCGGCAGGCCGTAGTGACGCGCGACGATCTCCAGCGCGATGAGGAATCCAAGGGTCACCACACCCGCCGTGACCCACAGCATCGCCCGCGGATGGCGCCACGCGGCGAAGTTGATTCTGCATTTTATTCGCGACAACACCCGAGATACTATATGCATCAATTACTTGACCGATTTGCCAGCTTCTGGTTAAAGAGGGCGTTCAGCCGCACCTCTGATCGGCTCAAGATTCTCGGTCACGACGTCGGCGGCGTCCTCTTCTCCCACGCTCAGCAGCCAGTCGGCGAACCGCCGGCCGTGCTCCTCCATGGGGCTCCGGTCGTAGGTGGGGTATGCGGGACCGAAGTGCCGCTTCAGCCAGGTGAGGTACGCCTGGCGCGCGTCGAGGTACGTCCGGCGCGTGGGAGGCGGGCCGTCGAACTCCTCGTCGAGGAGGTCCCAGAACAGATCCCGCAGATCGTGCGCGGCGATGTAGAGATCGCCCTCGTCACCGAAGAAGAGCACGGGCAGGGTGGCGAGGTCCGCCCGGTCGTCGCAGCGCCACAGCGCGTAGAAGGAACCGGATGTGGTGGCCTTGGCGAAGGGGATCACACGGTCGTCGAACTCCGGATTCTCCGATTCCAGCCAGGATGAGTCGTTGTTGTACTCCCGCAGTTCGAACCCTGGTGAGTAGAAGTCCGCGCATTGATCGTCGAACTCCTTGAGCAGATTCAGCTCGGGTATCGGTGAGTATGTGTCACTCATCGGGCCGCCTCGGAAGAAGAAGAGCAGACAGATGAGGTGACCCTACTGTTCGGGTGTACGCAGAGGGCGATCGGCGATCTGTCGGCGGCGTATCGGTGACGGCCGTGACGCTGGACACGTCCGGCATCATCCCGAGCGCAAGGAGCCCGTATGCCCTCCGCCCAGACCCAGCCGTGGGACGTTCATCGACTGCCGTCAGCCCGGGACCGGAATGTCCTGGTCACCGGCGGCAACGCGGGGATCGGCTACTTCGTGGCCGAACAGCTCGCCGGCGCGGGGGCCACCGTCGTGCTCGGCAGCCGGGACCTGGCGAAGGCGGAGACCGCGATGGCCTCGATCCGGTCGCGGGTCCCCGGCGCGCGGGTGCGCTCCCTGCGGCTGGACCTCGCCGATCTCTCCTCGCTCAAGGCCGCCGTGGCCGCACTGCCGCTGGACCGTCTCGACGCGGTCGTCCACAACGCCGGGGGGATGTTCGACCACCCGCCGCGCCGCGAGAGCCAGGACGGCCATGAGCTGATGTTCGCGACCAACCACCTCGGGCACTTCGCGCTGACGTGGTGGCTCGCGCCGCTGCTCGCGGCCGCCCCCGCGGCCCGTATCGTCACCACCGGCAGCTTCGCGGCGAAGTCCGAGCGGCTGGACCTCGACGACCTCCAGAGCACCCGGGACTACCGGCCCAAACGCGCCTACGGACGGTCCAAGCTGGCGCAGATGCTCTTCGGCCTGGAGCTCGACCGCCGCCTGCGGGCGGCGGGCGGCACGGCGCTGAGCGTGGTCACCCACCCCGGCGGCGCGCTGGACTCCCTCACCCCCTCGCGCCCACCCGTCCACCTCCGCACCACCGCCGCCCGGCTGCGCGGCCTGCCCGCCGGCCTGCTCGTCCAGGGCAAGGAGGCCGCCGCGTGGCCCGCGGTGCGCGCCGTGCTCGACCCGTCCGTGACCGGCGGGCAGCTGTGGGCTCCCCGCGTGTTCGGGCTGCGTGGCCTGCCCCGGGTCGAACCCCTCTGGGACCACCTGGCCGACACCACGGTCGCGGCACGCCTGTGGGACGCGAGCCGGGGGCTGACCGGCGTCGACCCGAGTTCCGGCCTCGCGTAAGGGAGGCCACCGTGGCGGAATAATCCTCGGTGCCGCCGGAGCTGGGGACACAGAGGCAGCAACAGGAACGAGGGTGCGCGAATGCACGGTGAGTACAAGGTGCCGGGCGGAAAGCTCGTGGTCGTGGACCTCGAGGTCGAGGACGGGAGGCTGCGGGACGTCCGGGTCGCCGGTGACTTCTTCCTGGAGCCCGACGAGGCGCTGCTCGCCATGAACCGCGCGCTGGAGGGCGCGCCCGCGGACACCGACGCGCGCGGGCTCGCGGCCCGGGTCGAGGCGGCGCTGCCGGAGGGCACGGTCATGTTCGGGTTCACCGCCGACGCCGTGGGCGTCGCGGTGCGGCGGGCGCTGGCGCATGCCACCGACTGGACGGACTACGACTGGCAGCTGATCCACGAGGGCCCGCAGTCGCCCGCCCTGCACATGGCGCTGGACGAGGTGCTGACCGAGGAGGTCGCGCTGGGGCGGCGGCCGCCGACGCTGCGGGTGTGGGAGTGGGCCTCCCCCGCCGTGATCATCGGCAGCTTCCAGTCGCTGCGCAACGAGGTGGACCCCGAGGGCGCGGAGCGCCACGGCGTCGAGGTGGTGCGGCGGATCAGCGGCGGCGGGGCGATGTTCGTGGAGCCCGGCAACACGATCACGTACTCGCTGTATGTGCCCGAGTCGCTGGTGTCCGGCCTGTCCTTCGCCGACTCGTACGCGTACCTCGACGACTGGGTGCTGGGCGCGCTCGGCGACATGGGCATCGCGGCCTGGTACCAGCCGCTCAACGACATCGCGACCGACGCCGGGAAGATCGGCGGCGCCGCGCAGAAGCGGGTGGTGACCGGGTCAGGGGCGGTGCTGCACCACGTGACGATGTCGTACGACATCGACGCGGACAAGATGGTGGAGGTGCTGCGCATCGGCCGGGAGAAGCTGTCCGACAAGGGGACCAGGAGCGCGAAGAAGCGCGTGGACCCGCTGCGCCGGCAGACCGGGCTGCCGCGCGCCGCCGTCATCGACCGGATGATCGCCTCGTTCCGTGAGCGGTACGGGCTCGCGGAGGGCGCGGTGACGGAGGATGAGGCGGCGCGGGCGCGGCGGCTGGCGGAGGACAAGTTCGGCTCGCGCGAGTGGACCACCCGGGTGCCGTGACGGCGGCGGGCTGAGGAGGGGAGGCCCGAGGATTACGCCTCGGAGGCCGTCCTCTCCCGCCGCCCCAGCATCAGCAGCGTGTAGAGGACGAGGGAGGTCCCGAGCCCGACCGCCCAGCCGTAGTCGCCCAGCGGCTTCAGAAGCGGGATCAGCCCGTCCGCCGGGAACGGGCCCGCCGTGCCGGGGTCGGTGTGCGCGCCGCCGATCGCGAGCAGCCCGCCCGCCGTGAAGGCGGCGAGCGCCCGCCAGTTCCAGCCGCCCGAGTACCAGTAGCGGCCGCCCTCGCGGTAGAGGTCGGGGAGGTGGAGGAAGGTGCGGCGGATGATCCAGTAGTCGGCGATCAGGATGCCCGCGACGGTGCCGAGGAGCGCGCCGACCGTGTCGAGCCAGGTGAAGATGTACACATCGGGGCTGGAGTACAGCTTCCAGGGGAAGATGACGACCCCGACGACCGCGGCGATGATCGCGCCCACCCGGAAGGTGATCTTTCCGGGGGCCATGTTGGACAGGTCGAAGGCGGGCGAGACGACATTCGCCGCGATGTTCACGGACACGGTGGCGATCAGGATCGTGATCAGCGCAAACAGGACGCCCGCCCCGTTGTCGATCTTGGCGGCCACCTGCTCCGGCTGCCAGATGGGGGCGCCGTAGACCGCCTGTGTGCCGGAGGTCACCAGGACCGAGAGCAGGGTGAAGAGCGTCATGGTGGTGGGCAGGCCCAGCGACTGGCCCCAGAACTGGGAGCGCTGGTTGGCCCCGTAGCGCGTGAAGTCGGGGATGTTGAGCGACAGGGTCGACCAGAAACCGATCATCGGCATCAAGGCGGGGAAGAACACCGACCAGAAGTCGCCGCCCCAGCCGAGCCGGGACGGCTGGTCCAGCAGCGGGCCCAGGCCCCCGGCCTTGTTCGCTATCCAGATCAGCAGGGCGATCGCGCCGACGATGACGAACGGCGCGGCCCAGTTCTCGAAGCGCCGCAGGGTCTCCATGCCGCGCACGATGATCGCGATCTGGAGGGCCCAGAAGAGCGCGAAGGACAGCCAATGGGTCCATGGATAGCCGCCGAAGGAGGCGGCGCCGGTCCACCCGTCGCCGAACAGCTTCCCCGCGAGGAGGAAGATGGCCGCCCCGCCGATCCACGTCTGGATGCCGAACCACGCGCACGCGACGGCCGCGCGGATCAGCGCCGGGAAGTTCGCGCCCCGCACGCCGAAGGAGGCGCGGGCGAAGACGGGGAACGGGATGCCGTAGCGCGGGCCGGCATGGCCGGTGAGCAGCATCGGCACCAGCACGATCACATTGGCCACGGCGATGGTCAGTACCGCCTGCTTCCAGTCCATGCCGAGCTGGATGAGGCCGGAGGCGAGCGTCCAGGTGGCCGCGTTGTGGGCCATGCCGACCCATAGGGCGGTGAAGTTGTAGGTGTTCCAGGTACGTCCGGCGACGGGGACGGGCAGCAGGTCCGCGTTGGCGTACGGCCCGGTGGGCGCGGCGGCGCCCACGGGCAGCTCGACGCGGCCGTCCGGGTGGGTCATCTGGGCAGCGGTCATGGGCCCCTCTTCGTTCGACAGCGGTTTCGACGGCGGTGGGGAGGACGGGAACCATGTGCGGGTGTCGGGAGGGGGAAGGAGGAGGGTCAGCCGGTCGGCCGGTCAGACGGTCAGCCGGTCAGCCGGTCAGCCGGTCAGCGCCGGGATGACGCGTTCGCCGTACGCGTCGATGGTCGCCTCCTTCGCGTCGTGCATGGCGTAGATCGCGAACTGGTCGACCCCCAGCCCGCGCAGCACGCGCAGTTTGTCGATATGGGCCTCGGCCGGGCCGAGCAGACAGAAGTGGTCGACGATCTCGTCGGGGACGAAGCCCGTGCTGGGGTGCCCGGTGCGGCCGTGGTGGGTGTAGTCGTAGCCGGCGCGGCCCTTGATGTACGCGGTCAGGGCCTCGGGGACGGCGTCGGAGTGTTCGCCGTAGCGGCTCACCAGGTCGGCGACGTGGTTGCCGACCATGCCGCCGAACCAGCGGCACTGCTCACGCGCGTGGTCCAGGTCGTCCCCGATGTACGCGGGGGCGGCGACGCAGATGGTGAGGGAGTTCGGGTCGCGCCCCGCGTCCGCGGCGGCGTCCCGCACCGCCTTGACCATCCACCCCGTCAGATACGGGTCGGCGAGCTGGAGGATGAAGCCGTCGGCCTTGCGGCCGGTGAGGGCGAGCGCCTTGGGTCCGTAGGCGGCCATCCAGACGGGCAGCCTGCCGTCCTCGACCCAGGGGAGCTGCACGGGGGTGCCGTCGACGACCGCCTCCCGCCCCTCGGCCAGGTCGCGGATGGCGTCGATGGCCTCGCCGAGGCGGGCGAGGGTGTTCGGCTTGCGGCCCGCCACCCGCATGGCGGAGTCGCCGCGGCCGATGCCGCACACGGTGCGGTTGCCGTACATCTCGTTGAGGGTGGCGAAGGTGGAGGCGGTGACCTCCCAGGTGCGGGTCCCGGGGTTGGTCACCATGGGGCCGACGATCAGCCGCTCGGTGTGTTCCAGGATGCGGCTGTAGATGACGAACGGCTCCTGCCACAGCACGGCCGAGTCGAACGTCCAGCCGTAGGTGAAGCCGGCGCCCTCCGCGCGCCTCATCAGATCGACGACCCCCGACGCCGGCGGATCGGTCTGAAGGACGAGTCCGAAGTCCATACTCGCTCCCAGGTCAGTCCAGGTAAGAGTCAGCCCGGATACGGGTCAGTCCAGGTACTGGCAGGTGTCGCGCGCGATGTACTGGCCGTGCCCCGCGCGCCCCGTGAACCGCCGCCGGTCGATGACGGTTTCGCCGCGCGAGAGCACGGTCTCCACCTGTCCGGTGATCCGCTTCCCCTCGTACGCCGAGTAGTCGACGTTCATGTGGTGGGTCTCGGCGGACAGCGTCTGCTCGGCCCGCGGGTCGTAGACGACGATGTCCGCGTCCGCACCGGGGGCGATGGTGCCCTTCTTCGGGTAGAGGCCGAACATCCGGGCCGGGGCGGCACAGGCGATCTCGATCCAGCGGCGGCGCGAGATATGACCGTCCACGACCGCCTGATGGAGGAGGTCCATCCGGTTCTCCACGCCCGGCAGCCCGTTGGGGATCTTGGAGAAGTCGCCGCGGCCCAGCTCCTTCTGGCCCGCGAAGCAGAAGGGGCAGTGGTCGGTGGAGACGACCTGAAGGTCGTTGGTGCGCAGGCCCCGCCACAACGCGGCCTGGTGCTCGCGGGGCCGCAGCGGGGTGGAGCAGACGTACTTGGCGCCCTCGAAGTCCGGCTCGGCGAGGTTGTCCGTGGACAGGAAGAGGTACTGGGGACAGGTCTCGCCGAAGACGGGAAGCCCCTTGTCGCGGGCCTGGGTCAGCTCCGCGACGGCCTCCTCGGCCGAGACGTGGACGACATACAGCGGGGCCCCGGCCACCCGGGCCAGCTGGATCGCACGGTGGGTGGCCTCCGCCTCCAGCAGCGCCTTGCGGACCTCGCCGTGGTAGCGGGGGTCGGTCCTGCCCTCGGCGAGGGCCTGCTCGACCAGGACGTCGATGGCGATGCCGTTCTCGGCGTGCATCATGATCAGCCCGCCGTTGGCGGCGGAGCGCTGCATGGCCCGCAGGATCTGCCCGTCGTCGCTGTAGAAGACGCCCGGGTAGGCCATGAAGAGCTTGAAGGACGTGACGCCCTCCCCGACGAGGAGGTCCATCTCCTTCAGCGAGCCCTCGTTGACGTCGGAGAGGATCATGTGGAAGGCGTAGTCGATCGCGCACCGGTCGGCCGCCTTGGCGTGCCAGGCGTCGAGGCCCTCGCGCAGCGAGTGACCCACGGACTGGACCGCGAAGTCCACGATGGTCGTCGTGCCGCCCCAGGCGGCGGCGCGGGTGCCCGTCTCGAAGGTGTCGGAGGCGGACGTGCCGCCGAACGGCAGCTCCATGTGGGTGTGCGCGTCGACCCCGCCCGGGATGACGTACTTGTCGGTCGCGTCGATCGTACGGTCGGCCGTCCAGCCCTGGGCGTACGCGCTGTCGGGCGCGGCGAGGGCGGCGACGCGGCCGTCCTCGACGAGGACGTCGGCCCGGGTCTCCTCGGCCGCGGTGACGACCAGGCCCCCACGGATCACGGTGCGGGACATCAGCGTGCGCTCCTTCCGACATCGCCGGCCACTTCCGCCGATCCGTCCGCCATGGCCTGTGCCGCGCGGAGCGCCGTCGCGAGGATCTCCGCGCCCTCCTCCGCCTCGGCGGCGGTCAGGCTCAGCGGCGGGGCGACGCGCAGCACGCTGCTGTTGTGGCCGCCGCCCTTGCCGAGCAGCAGCCCCTCCTCGCGGGCCACCTCCAGGACGGCCGAGGCCGCCTCGGGCGACGGCCGGCCGCTGCCCGGCTCGACCATCTCGATGCCGATCATCAGCCCCCGGCCGCGCACCTCGCGTACGACGTCGAGCCCGGCGGCCGCGGCGCGCAGCCGGTCCATGAGCAGCCCGCCGACACGGCGCGCGTTGCCCTGGAGGTCGTGTTCGAGGAGGTAGGTGAGGTTGGCGAGGCCGGCGGCCATGGTGACCGGGCTGCCGCCGAAGGTGGAGATGGAGTTGGCGTCCAGGCAGTTCATGACCTCGGCGCGGGCGACGACCCCGCCGATGGACATGCCGTTGCCGATGCCCTTGGCGAAGGTGAGGATGTCGGGCGGGCCGGAGGCGGCGTGCGCCTGCCAGCCCCAGAAGTGGTCGCCGGTGCGCCCCCAGCCGGTCTGCACCTCGTCGCTGATCCACAGGATGCCGTGCCGGTCCAGGACCTCGCGGAAGGCGGCGAACAGCCCGTCCGGTGGGGAGGTGAAGCCGCCGACGCCCTGCACGGGCTCCGCGATCAGCGCCGCCACCTGGCCGTACGCCTGGCCCAGCACGTCCTCCAGGTCCGCGACGCACGCCTTGATGAACTCGGCGTCCGACAGCCCGGCGTACGGGCCGCGGCCGCGCACCCCGCCGTGCACGTACAGCGTCTGAAGCGGGGACAGGCTGGTCGGCGACCACGAGCGGTTGCCGGTGATGCCGACGGTCGAGAACGACCGGCCGTGGTAGCTGTTGCGCATCGCCAGGATCTGGTTGGAGCGCCGGAGCGTGGTGGCCAGGAGCAGGGCCGTGTCATTGGCCTCGGTGCCGGAGGTGGTGAAGAAGACGCGCGGGTCGGGGATGCCGGACAGCTCGGCGACGCGCTCGGCGAGCTCCACCATGGGGCGGTCGAGATAGAGCGTGGAGCTGTGGATGATCCGCGCCGCCTGCTCGCCCACCGCCTTGGTGACCTCGGGGAGCGCGTGGGCGGTCATGGTGGTGAGGATGCCGCCGAAGAAGTCGAGGTAGCGGTGGCCCTCGGCGTCCCAGACGTGGCGGCCCTCGCCGTGCGTGAGCTCGATCGGCCGCTCGTAGTAGAGCGCGAGCCAGTCGGGCAGCACGGCCTTGTGCCGGGCGTACAGATCGTCACTCACGGCTTCACCAGCCCCTCGTACGCGTCAGGCCGCCGATCCCGGTAGAACGCCCACTGCTGCCGCACCTCGTCGATCAGGCCGAAGTCCAGGTCCCGGACGACCAGCGCCTCTTCCTTGTCGCTGGCCGCCTCGCCGACCAACTGGCCGCGCGGGTCCACGAAGTAGCTGGTGCCGTAGAAGTCGTTGTCGCCGTACTCCTCCACGCCCACGCGGTTGATCGCGGCGATGAAGTACTCGTTGGCGACGGCGGCCGCGGGCTGTTCCAGCTGCCACAGATACGCCGAGAGGCCGCGCGAGGTGGCCGAGGGGTTGTAGACCAGCTGGGCGCCGGCCAGGCCCAGCTCCCGCCAGCCCTCGGGGAAGTGGCGGTCGTAGCAGATGTACACGCCGACCTTGCCGACGGCCGTGTCGAACACCGGCCAGCCCAGGTTCCCCGGTTTGAAGTAGTACTTCTCCCAGAACCCCTTGACCTGCGGGATGTGGTGCTTGCGGTACTTGCCGAGGAAGCTGCCGTCCGCGTCGATCACCGCCGCGGTGTTGAAGTAGAAGCCGGACTGCTCCTCCTCGAAGACCGGCACCACCATCACCATGCCGGTCTCCCGGGCCAGCTCCCGCATGCGCCGGACCGTCGGCCCGTCCGGGACCGGCTCCGCCCAGCGGTAGTGCTCGGCCTCCTGCACCTGGCAGAAGTACGGCGCGTTGAACACCTCCTGGAAGCCGATCACCTTCGCGCCCTGGGCGGCCGCCTCCCGGGCGTACTCCTCATGCTTCGCGATCATCGATTCGGTATCGCCGGTCCAGGTGCACTGGACGAGCGCGGCACGTACGACGTTGGGCATGGTCAGCTCCTTCGCCTTCACAGGCGTCTACGCACGTAGATTCCGGCTGTGGAAAGAACGTAAAAGCGCACCGACCACTCTGGCAATACCGCGGCCGTTACTCAACGAAGACGTTCACGTTTCGTGTTATGTCAGGCAAGGCCGGGCACTCCCGGCAGCCCCGCGACGCGCAGCGCGTGCGCCAGGTCGTGGTGGCTGCTGGACGACACGCCGCTCGCGGCGTCCAGCAGCAGCGGCACCAGCTCGGCCGGAGCGTTCACCGCGGCCTGCGCGGCCTCGTCGGGCTTACGGGCCCTCACCAGGGCCTCCAGCAGAAACGCGGCCTCCGCGCTGCTGCCCGCGGCCAGCAGCGCGAGCACCGTCTGCGCCACCTCGGTGACGGGGCGGGCGACGCTCTGCCGCAGCAGCCGCGCGCCGTCCGCGCCGCGCCCCGAGGTGACCAGCGCGTCGGCGGCCGCGGCCAGGGCGGTGGGCGGCAGACAGGCCACCTCCCACAGCAGGGTGGCCACATCCGCCTCGAGTCCGGCGCGCTCCAGCTCGGCGGCCAGTAAAGGGAGCCAGGGTGCGGGCCAGGCGGCGGCCTCGCACAGCAGGACATGCGCCTCCCCGCCCCGGCCCGTCGCGCGCAGCCGCGCCAGCCGGGCCACGGCCTCGGCGGCGGCCTGCCGCGCCTCGGCGGTCCGCGCCGCCTCCTGCGCGGCGCGCCGCGCGTCCTCCTCCTGCGCCTTGAGGCGCCTGCGGCGCTTCGCGCCGTCCCCGCCCTCGTACGCCCCGGCGAACCGGGCGCCCCGGGGCGTGGCCCTGTCTCCCGGCTCGGCGGCCTCCCCGGCCTCCCCGGCCTCAGCGACTTCTGCGGCCTCGGCTGCGGTGGCCTCGACCGGCGCGGCCCCTGCGAACCGGGCCCCGCGCGGCCGCGACACGGGCGCGGACTCCTCCAGTCCCGCGAACCGCGCCCCGCGCGGCCGGGCCCGCCCGCCCGGGGCGCCACCGCCCGCGCCGCTGACGCCCGCCACCGGGGCGGGTCCGGCGTCGCCGGGCCGGGAGGCGTCCACGCCGCCGGGCCCCCCACCTGCCGCCGCCGCAGCCGGTCCGGCCGGGCCGCCCCCGGGTCCTGCGGCGGCCCTCATGCCACCGGACTCCGTGCCCGCCCCGGTCGCAGGTGCGCCAGGGCCGCTCCTGCCGCCAGGGCTGCTCGGCCCTCCGGCGCCACCGCCATCGCCCCATCCCTCAGCCGCCGCGCCTCCCGGGCCGCCGCCAGTCGCCCAGCGGCCGCCCATGCGCGAGGTCCGCCCCGGCTCCGCCGCCCCGGCGGCCCACTCGTCCCGTCCGGCTCCCGCCGCCCCGACCTGGCCGGGCCCCCCGCGCCCAGGACTACCCGGCGCGTCAGCCGGGCCCACGGGCCCGGCCGCCGCCGTGACCCCGGAACCGCTGCCGGCCGCCCAGGCGCCGTCCGCGCGCGGGACCCGCCCGTGCCCGGCCGACGGGGCGGGTCCGGCGCCGGGCTCGGCGGGCTCCTGCCCGCCGCCCGCCTCGCCGCCCGTCTCCTCGTACGCCGCGGCGAACCGCGACCCGCGCGGCCGCCGCATCCGTGCGGCGGCTCCGCCCGCCGGTCCGCCGTCCCGCGCCGACGGGGCCTCCGCCCCACCGAGCCCGGAGCCCGTTGCCGCCGCCTCGTCCCGGAACCACCCCTCGGGCACGGCGAGACCACCCCGCTCACCCATGGACGGCGACAGCGCGTCCAGGGCGGCCAGGCGGGCGCGGAGCTCCTCGCAGCGGGCGGTGGCCCGCTCCCAGTCGTCGCGGGCCCACGCGAGGTCCGTCGAGAGCCGCTCCCGGGCGCCCGCATCACCGTTGTCCTCGGCAGTGGCGTCGCGTACGGCGGCATGCAGTTCGCGTTCGCGCTGCGCCGCCTGCCGCTGCTCGCGGAGCATCGCCTCGAGCCGGTCGCGGAGGGCGGGGCGGCCGCCGACCGTGGTGTCGTACGCGGTGACGGACGCGCGGTAGAGGCCCGCGGCGCGGGCGGCGGCCTCCTGGGCCACCTCGGGGCCGCGCTGGGCGGAGAGGTCCTGGAGCAGGGCCTGGACCACGTCCCAGGGCGGCACCTCCCGCCCGTCCAGACAGGCCCGTATGCCCTCCGGGTCGCGCTGCGCGAAGACGCCGTACCAGCCCTTCTCCGCGTCCAGACGCCTCGTCAGCGCACGCAGATAGCGCGCGAACTCCGCAACCTCAGCCGGGAGTTGACCGCCGGACATGGTCATCCCTCTCCCCGTGGACCCGTGGACGATTCCCCCACCAGTGGGCACGCATTCGACACCCTTTGTGTTACGGGAACGGTTACGAACGTGCTACGGGAGTTTTTCCGGCTCCGCACACACCGCCCGACCACGTCCGATCACGGCCGATCACGGCCGATCACGGCCGACGGCGGCCGACCGTGACCGAATCACAGTCGGCCGCCGCGGGGCGTCACTTCGCCGGGCGCACCACCATCGCCGAGCCGCCGCCGCGCCGTACGGTCTCCGCCGCGGCCAGCCAGCGCCCGTCGGGCAGCCGCTGCACGCCGGTCGCCGCCCCGATCTCCGGGTTCTGCTTGAAGGAGTGGCCCAGCGCCGTGAGCTGTCCGCGCAGCGGGCTGTTCCACAGCCCCGGCTCCAGCTCGGTCTGCGCGGCGTTGCGCTGGCTTGCGCGGGGCGCGGCGATCGCGTCGACCAGTGGCATGCCGCGGTCCAGGTGATTCAGCAGGGTCTGGAGCACGGTGGTGATGATGGTGGCGCCGCCGGGCGAGCCGAGCGCGAGCACCGGGCGGCCCTTGTCCGTCACGATCGTCGGCGACATGGACGAGCGCGGCCGCTTGCCGGGGCCGGGCAGGTTCGGGTCGTGGACGGCGGGGTTGGCGGGCGCGAAGGAGAAGTCGGTCAGCTCGTTGTTGAGCAGGAAGCCACGGCCGGGCACGGTGATGCCGCTGCCGCCGGTCTGCTCGATCGTCAGGGTGTAGGCGACGACGTTGCCCCACTTGTCGGCGACCGTCAGGTGGGTGGTGTTCTCGCCCTCGTACGTGGTGGGGGCCGCGGTTCCGCCGGTGTCGCAGCCGGTGGGCCGGCTGGGGTCACCGGGCGCGAGCGGGCTGCTCAGCACCGCGTCGGCCTTGATCAGGCAGGCCCGCGAGTCGGCGAACCGCTGCGAGGTGAGGCCCTTGGTCGGCACGTCCTCGAAGGCCGGGTCGCCGACCCAGCGCCCGCGGTCGGCGAACGCTATCCGGCTCGCCTCGATGTAGCGGTGCAGATAGTCGCGGTCGCCGAGCTTGCTGAGGTCGGTCTTCTCCAGGATGTTGAGCGCCTCGGCCACCGAGGTGCCGCCGGAGGAGGACGGGGCCATGCCGTACACGTCGAGGCCGCGGTACGAGGTCCTGGTCGGGGCCTGGCGCCTGACCTTGTACGCCCGCAGGTCCTGCTCGGTCAGATCGCCGGGCCGTACGGTGCGCTGCGCGGCGGGGTCCACGGGCGGCTTGCGCACCGTACGGACGATGTCGCGGCCCAGCTCGCCCTTGTAGACCGCGCCTACGCCCTTCTTGGCCAGCAGGGCGTAGGTGCGGGCCAGGTCGGGGTTGGTGAAGGTGGAGCCGACGACCGGCAGTTCGCCACCGGGCAGGAACAGTTCGGCGGTGGCCGGGAAGTCCTTGAAGCGGGCCTGGTTGTCGGCGGTCTGCTGACGGAACGTCGCGTCGACGGTGAAGCCGTCGCGGGCGATGCGCTCGGCGGGCTTCAGCACCTGGGCCAGCGAGCGGGTGCCCCAGGTGTCGAGCGCGGTGTCCCAGGTGCCGGGGGTGCCGGGGGTGCCGATGCTGAGGCCGCTGGTGACGGCGTCGGCGAAGGGGATCGGCTTGCCGTCCTTGTCGAGGAAGAGCTTCTCGTCCGCGCTGCGCGGCGCGGTCTCGCGCCCGTCGAGGGTGAACACCTTGTGCTGCTTGGCGTTGTAGTAGACGAAGTATCCGCCACCGCCGACGCCCGCCGAGTACGGCTCGGTGACGCCGAGCGCGGCCGCGGTGGCCACGGCCGCGTCCACCGCGTTGCCGCCGCGCCGCAGCACCTCGATTCCGGCCGCCGAGGCGTCGGCGTCCACGCTGGCGACCGCGCCGCCGTAGCCCTCGGCCACAGGGGTCTTGGCGGGCGTCGCGGCCGGGGCCTCCCCGGCCGGTGCGCCGCCTCGCGCCCCCGCCGGGGCGACGCCGAGCGCCAAGACGAGACCGGCTGTCGCGGCGAGGGCCGGGAGTCGGCGCAGCGCGGTGGTAAGAGCTGGTGTCGTGGCTGACGTTGCGGGCGTTACGGCTGGTCTTGCGGGGTGCGCCATCCGGTCCTCCAAGCGTGCGGCAGGGGCCGGAGCCTACCGGTGAGCGTCCGGGAAACGACAGGGGGCGCACAGAAGGCGAACACGCCCACAAGCTCGAACAAACACCCGCATCGGGGCTACGATGCGCGGCCATGAATGACACAGTGCAGGACCTGATCGCCGCCGGCGCGGCCCTGGTCGTGGGCCTGGCCCTCGGATGGGCCGTGCACTCAGCCCAGACGCGCCGCAAGCGCGCCCGCGAACAACTCTTCTTCGGGCTGCCCGACGGCTCGGAGTGCGTCCTGGTCACGCACCGGGACAGCACCTCCGCTCACTGGAGCATCCCGCGCCATGACGCGCTCGCGCTGCTCGGGCTCGCCGCCGTCGTGGAGAACTGCGGGGCGCACGCGGAGGTGGCCCCGCACGACACCGGGCTCCAGGGCTTCGGCGCGCGCACCGAGTTCTGCGTCGGCGACCCGACCGCGCACCGCCGCCTCGCCGCCCATATGACGAATCTGCTGCCGGGGGTCGCGGTCCACCAGGGAGACGAGACCCAGGAGCGGGGCTCGTTCACGATAGGCGGCACCGAATACCGGCCGGAGCCCGGCGAGGTGGAGTACGTACTGCTGGCGCGGCTCACGGCGGCCGAGGGCGGCCGCCCCGTCTTCCTGGCCGCGGGCCAGCGCCCGGTCACCCATCGCGCCGCGATCCGCCACCTCGTACGCAACCGCACCCGGCTGGCCCGCAAGTACGGCACGCAGGGCTCCTTCTGCCTGCTGCTGAAGATCGTCAACTCGCAGGCGTACGGCCCGGACGTGGTCGAGGTCGTCGCGGACGTCACCAAGGCCGCCACCTCGCCGCCCTCGCGCTCGCGCGCCGCGCACAAGGCGGACTGACCGCGTTTGCGGTGATTATGGGACAGCGACACACCGTGGCTTCGGCGTGTCGCTGTCCCATAATCACCACAAACTCAGACGGGGAAGCCGGGGGTCCGCCAGATCTCGCCGGCCGCGGTGACCGCCAGGGCCTCGTGCCCGTCGAGGGCCTCGGTCCAGGCGCGGGCGCCCGCGCCCATGGCGAAGGCGGCCGTGGCCAGGGCGTCGGTCCAGGTGAGGCCGTGGCCGGTCAGGGTGAGGGAGGCCAGGGCGGTGGCGGGTTCGCCGGTGTGCGGGTCGAGGACATGGGACCCGCGCTCGGCCGTGCCGGAGGTGGCGACGGCCAGGTGGTCGCGGCCGGTGACGACGGCGCACAGGGCCCCGGGGCGCAGCGGGTGGGCGATGCCGATGCGCCAGGGGACGCCCGGGGCCGCCTCGCCCCGCAGTTGGATGTCCCCGCCGCCGTTCACACAGGTGTTGTGCGCCCCCGCCGCGTAAAGGATCTCCGAGGCCCGTTCCACCGCCCAGCCCTTGACCATCCCGGACGGGTCGAGCCGGCCGCCCGGCGTGTGGCTGAACCAGCCGTCGGTGGCGCGCGCCGCCGCCTCGCACAGGCCCAGCACCTCCGCCACCTCGGGCCCGCACCGCTCCGGGACGAGCTCGCCGCGGCCGAGCCGGCTGATGGCGCTGGCCGGGCGGTAGGTGGAGAAGACCTCGTCCACGTGGTGCAGCCACGCCACGGCCTCCTCCAGGGCCCGGCCGATGGCGGGCGTGGCCGGGTCGCGGATGTCGAAGGAGAAGACGGTGCCCATGGCGTGCTCGGCGTGACGCACACCGCGCCGCGGCTCAGACACCGGCCTTGTCCAGGGCGCTCTGCAAGGACTGGACGTAGCCCTCGCTGGTGTAGGTGGCGCCGGACACCGCGTCTATCTGCGCGCTCTGGGCGCTGAGCGTCTCGCTGGTGAGCTGCGGCACGGCGTAGGAGGCGATCTGCTGGGAGCGGCCGTCGCCGGACGGGGTCTGGACCGCCTTGACGGCGGTGATCTTCCCCTTGGAGAAGGTGACGGCGAGCTGCACCGGGCCGTAGCGGGTGTTGATCGTGGAGCCGGTGTAGGTGCCGGTGGGTCCGGCCGAGGTGGTGTGCGAGGCGGACGGCGACTTCGACGGTGCCGCCGAGCCGCTTGAGGAGGACGAACTTGAGGAGGACGAAGAAGACGGAGAAGGGGACGACGAGGAGGGGGACGGGGGCGGCGGCTGGGCCGCGACCGCCACCGTGGGGGTGTGGTGCGGTTTGAGGGACAGCAGCAGGACCACGCCCGCGACGGTCGAGGCGGTGGTGAGGACGGCCTTGCGCACGGCCGGGGCTCCTTTGCGGGCTCGGTTCAGGCTGGGGTGAGGCTGGGACGGGGCTCGGGTCAGAAGGCGAACGACTCGTGGTGGATGCGGCGGCGCGGCACCCCCGCCCCCCGCAGGGCCCGCTGGGCGGCCTCCGCCATCCCCGGCGGGCCGCACAGGTACACATCGCGCTCGGCGAGGTCCGGGACCAGCCGGCGCAGGGCGCGCGTGGTCAGCGGGGAGGAGTACTCGACCGGCTCGTCGACGACGTAGTGGACGATCGCCCCGCGCGCCGCCGCCAGCTGGTCGAGCTCCGCGCGCAGCGCCAGGTCCTCGGGCCGCCGGGCGCGGTAGATGAGCGTCACCTCGCCGGGCAGGGTCTCGAACAGCGCCCGCAGCGGGGTGATGCCGACCCCGCCGCCCAGCAGCAGCACCTTCTCCGCGCGCCGGCGGCGGGCGGTGAGCGCCCCGTACGGCCCCTCGGCGAGCACCCGGGTGCCGGGCCTGAGCCGGGCCAGCGCCTCGCTGTGCCCGCCGGCCGCCTTCACCGTGATCCGCAGGAAGGAGGGGTGGGCGGCGGCCGAGAGGGAGTACGGGTTGGCGGCCCACCACAGGCCCGGCGCCAGAAAGCGCCAGCGGAAGAACTGGCCGGGCTCGGCGCGCAGCTCGTCCAGCCGGTCCCCGGTCACGTACACCGAGACGACGCCGGGCGCCTCGGGCCGGATCTCCGAGACCCACAGCCGGTGGCGCAGCGCCCGCCGCGCGGGCACGGCGAACCGGAACCACAGCAGCAGCGCTGCGACCCCGCCGTACAGCGCGTACCAGGCCAGCTGGGCCGGGCGGTTGCCGACGAAGTCGGCGCCGTTGGACAGCTGGTGGCCGAAGACCAGGAAGACCGCCAGGTAGGTGGCGAAGTGCAGCAGGTGCCAGGTCTCGTACGAGAGGCGGCGGCGGGCGGCGCGCGCGGACAGGACGGCGGTGGCCAGGAAGAGCAGGAAGCCGATGGTGCCCTTGAGGAGGTCGGGGTAGTGGAAGACCAGGGTGGTGGTCTGGTCCACGACGCCGGTGTGCGAGGTCAGCGCATAGCCCCAGATGATCAGCAGGGTGTGCGCGAGGGCGAGGGAGACGACGTACCGGCCGCCCATCGCGTGCCAGCGGGCCAGCCGGTCGCTGCCGATGGTGCGGTCCAGCACCGGCACCCGGGCCATGAGCAGCAGCAGGACGGCGCACGCGTATCCGGCGAGCAGCCCGGTGATACGCCCGCCGCCGGTCAGCCAGCCCGCCGTGCCGACGACGGAGGTGGTGTCGCTCCACCACAGGGCCAGGACGGCGGCGGCGCCCGCCCAGATCGCGAGCTGCGCGAGGGCCGGGACGAGGAGGTGCGGGGGCGCCCCCGGGGCGGGCGGCCGGGCGCGCGGCGCGGTGGCGCGGCGGTCGTGGACGGTGGTGGCCACGGGGTCGTCCTTTCGCGGCGGGGCGTGCGAGGCACAGCCGGGTTACGGTGCGGTCAGGGCGCTCAGCCTCACAGGCCAACTTCTGAAGACCCTCTGAAAAGTCTTTGAACGGGAGGTTCCGGACACGATTCAGAGGAAACTCAGAGCGAACTCAGAGGGACCCCGGGGCCCGCCGCGTCGCGCGCCGGGGGATGCTGGATGTGTCATGGAAAACCACACCACGGACCCCTTCCTCCTCCTTCGGCCGGACGGCACCCCCGTCCGCGTGCTCGTCGTCGACGACGAGCCCGACCTGACGGAGGTGCTGTCGGGCGCCCTGCGCGGCGAGGGCTGGCGGGTCCGTACGGCGGCCGACGGCGCGTCCGCGCTGGCCGAGGCGCGCGCGTTCCGCCCCGACGCGGTCGTGCTCGACTGGATGCTGCCGGACACCGACGGGCTGAGCGTGCTGCGCGGGCTGCGGGCCGAGCTGGAGGGCGTGTGTGTGCTGTTTCTCACCGCGCGCGACTCCGTGGAGGACCGGATCGCGGGGATCACGGCGGGCGGCGACGACTATGTGACCAAGCCGTTCAGCCTGGAGGAGGTCCTGGCCAGGCTGCGCGGGGTGCTGCGCCGGGCCGGGATGGCGCGCGGGCGGGACGTCCACCAGGCCGACCGCCTGGTGGTGGGCGATCTGGTGATGGACGAGAAGGCTCGGGAGGTCACCCGCGGCGGGGTGGTGGTCGAGCTGTCCCGCACCGAGTTCGAGCTGCTGCGGTTCCTGATGCGCAATCCGCGCCGGGTGCTGTCGAAGGCGCAGATCCTGGACCGGGTGTGGTCGTACGACTTCGGCGGCCAGGCCCATGTGGTGGAGCTCTACATCAGCTATCTGCGGAAGAAGATCGACGCGGGGCGGACCCCGCTGATCCACACCGTGCGCGGGGTCGGGTATGTGCTCAAGCCGAACGAACCCGGCGCATCGGAGACGCCTTGAGCCGCCCGTCGCTTCCGCGCGCGCTGCGCGCCGCGCTCCCCCGCACCCTGCGGGCCCGGCTGACCACCGGCCTCGTGGTGCTGCTCGCGGTCGCGTCCGTGGCCGTGGGCCTGACCACGGTGCTGGCCCTGGAGGGCTTTCTGGTGCGCCGCCTGGACCAGCAGCTCATCGCGGCGGGCGGGCGCTTCCCGGCGAGCCTGGAGCACGGCGAGCGGCGGCCGGACGCCGACAACCGCCCCGATACGCGCGGCCAGTCCGCGTACACGTTCGGCGCCCGGCTGAAGGGCGGCGAGGCCACGCAGGCGGCGGTGGTGCGGGACGACACGGATGTCACGGTGCCGCTCACCGGCGCCGATCGGCGCACCCTGGCCGGGGTGCCGGCCGACGGCCGCGGGCATGGCATCCGGCTGTCGGCGATCGGCGAGTACCGGGTGCTGGCGGTGCACGGGGACGACGGCGACGTCCTGATCACCGGCCTGCCGCTGCGCCCGGTGGACGAGACCGTGCACCGGGTGGAGCTGGTGGAGACAGTGGTCTTCGGGTCAGCGCTCGCGGTGACGGGCGTGGCGGGGGCGCTGTGGGTGCGGCTGTCGCTGCGCCCGCTGCGGCGGGTGACCGCCACCGCGGCCGGGGTGGCGCGGCTGCCGCTGGCCAGCGGCGAGGTGGCGATGCCGGCGCCGGTGCCGGACACCGATCCGCGCACCGAGGTCGGCCAGGTGGGCGCCGCGCTGAACCGGATGCTCGGGCATGTCGGCGACGCGCTGGCCAGCCGCCACGCCAGCGAGGAGCGGCTGCGCCAGTTCGCCGCGGACGCCAGCCATGAGCTGCGCACCCCGGTGGCCTCGGTGCGCGGCCACGCCGAGCTGGCGCTGCGCCACCCCGGGCCGGTGCCCGGCGAGGTGCGCCACGCGCTGGAGCGGATCCAGTCGGAGTCGGAGCGGATGAGCACGCTCGTCGACGATCTGCTGCTGCTCGCGCGGCTCGACGCGGGCCGGCCGCTGGCCCGCGACCCCGTCGACCTGACGCGGCTGGTGCTGGACGCGGCGGGCGACGCGCGGGCGGCGGGGCCGGAACACCGCTGGACGCTGGAGCTGTCCGAGGAGCCGGTGACCGTCGTGGGTGATGAGCACCGGCTTCAGCAGGTGGTGGCCAATCTGCTGGCCAACGCCCGTACGCACACACCGCCGGGCACCGAGGTCGCGATCCGCCTGGCGGCGCGCGCGGGGGGAGCGGAACCGGCGGAGCTGACGGTGACGGACGACGGGCCTGGCATCCCCGAGGCGCTGCTGCCGGAGGTGTTCGAGCGCTTCGCGCGCGCCGACCCCGGCCGCGCGCGGGCCGCGGGCGGCACCGGTCTGGGGCTGGCCATCGTGCGCGCCGTGGTGTCGGCGCACGGCGGGGCGATCGAGGTGACGAGCAGGCCGGGGAAGACGGTCTTCCGGGTCACGCTGCCGGGCGGGCGGACGGCGGGGGCGGAGCCGCCGATCGTTACCCACGCGTAACTTACCGGCCTATTACCACCGGTAAGCCAGCGCGGTTACCGTCGGGTCACTTAGGGGCTGTCAGGCGCCGGACACGCCCTTCTGCCGGTCCACTCCCCCTCCAGGAGCGACAGTGACCCACGCCCGCAAACCGCTGCGCGCCACCGCCGCAGCCGCCGTCTCGGCGACCGTGCTGGCCGGTGCCGCCCTCGGCCTCGCCCCCGCCGCGCAGGCGGCGGCTCCCCCGCCCCCGCCGCGGGCCGCCGCCCAGTCGGCGGCCTCGTCCGTACGGTTCGTCGACATCCCCGGCGACGGCGGCGTCACCCTGGCCGCCAACGTCGTCACCCCCCGCGGCGCGGACGGCTCGCAGCGCCTCCCGCTCGTCGTCCTGCCCACCAGCTGGGCCCTGCCCCAGGCCGAATATCTCGCCCAGGCCCAGAAGCTGGCCGACTCCGGCTATGTCGTGCTCAGCTACAACGTCCGCGGCTTCTGGCAGTCCGGCGGGGAGATCGAGACCGCCGGACCGCCCGATGTCGCCGACGCCTCCAAGGTCATCGACTGGGCGCTGGCCAACACCCCCGCCGACCCCGGCCGGATCGGCATGGCCGGGGTGTCGTACGGCGCCGGGATCAGCCTGCTCGCCTCCGGCTTCGACAAGCGGATCAAGGCCGTGGCCGCGCTGAGCGGCTGGGCGGATCTGGTCGGCTCCATCTACAGCGGCCGCACCCAGCACGCCCAGGCCGCCGCCCTGCTCAGCGGCTCCGGGGAGCTGCTCGGCCGCCCCAGCGCCGAACTCCGGCAGATCTTCCAGGACTTCCTCGGCTCCGACCTCACCAAGGAGCAGGAGATCGTCGAGTGGGGCAGGAAACGCTCCGCCGCCACCTACCTCGACCGGATCAACGCCAACGGCACGGCGGTCATGCTCGCCAACGCCTGGGGCGACTCCATCTTCCCGCCCAACACCTACGCCGACTTCTACGAGAAGCTGACCGGCCCCAAGCGCCTGGAGTTCCGGCCGGGCGACCACGCGACCGGCGAGCTCACCGGGCTGCTCGGCCTGCCCAACGACACCTGGGACGACGCCAGGTGCTGGCTCGACCGCTACGTCAAGGGCGAGCGCAACGGCATCGACCAGGAGCGGCCGGTGCAGCTCAAGTCCCGTACGGGGGGCGGCTACGAGGGCTATCCGAGCTGGTCGGCCGTGCCGTCGGGCGAGCGCCGGATCGACCTCGGCGAGACCCGGCAGATCGCCGCGAACGCCGACTCCGGCGCCAACGCCGGGACCGTGCTGCTGACCGGGGCGCTGGACCAGTTCCTGAAGATCCCGCCGCTGGTCTCGGTCCCGCTGCTGTCGCGCGAGCGCGCCGCGGTCTGGCAGACCGGGCGCTACGACGCGGCGCAGCGCATCCGCGGCACGGTGTCGCTGCACACCACCGTGACCAGCGACAAGTCCAGCGGCACCGCGGTGGCCTACCTCTATGACGTGGACGCGCTCGGCGTCGGGAAGCTGATCACCAACGCGCCGGTCACCTTCCACGACCGCACGCCCGGCACGCCCTTCGCCGTCGACCTGGACCTGTTCTCGACGGCGTACGACGTCCCGGCCGGACACCGCCTCGCGCTGGTCGTCGACACGGTCGACCCGCTGTACATCGAGCACAACCCCGACGGCGCGCACCTCACCTTCTCCTCCCCGAAGACCGACCCGTCGTATCTGTCGCTCCCGGTCCGGGACTGAGGAGGCGCGAGCGCCAGGACAACGCGCGCGCCCGTCACGGCATCGTGTCGCCCGGGAGCATCGTGGCGGGCTCGGGCGGGGCCACCTTCACCGCCTCGGTCTTCACGCTGCGCCGCTCCCGCTTGGCGACCCAGTTGGCGAACCACGACAGCAGCATGCACATCCCGATGTAGACCGGGGAGATGACCATGACGACGGGGATGAACGGAAGGCCGTAGTCGAGGTTGCCGGCGATGAGCTTGCCCGCGTGCAGAAACTCCTCGTACGTGATGAGAAAGCCGAGCGAGGTGTCCTTCAGGGCCACCACCAGCTGGCTGATGATGGCCGGCAGCATCGCCCGCACCCCCTGCGGCACCAGCACATGCGCCATGACCTGCGTCTTGCGCATGCCGAGTGAGTACGCCGCCTCGCGCTGCCCGCGCTCGACGGAATTGACGCCCGTACGGAACACCTCGGCGAGCACCGAGCCGTTGTAGAGGGTCAGTCCGGCGACGAGCGCGGGCAGCGGCTGCACCTTGAGCGCCACGAACACGAAGAAGATCATCACCAGCACGGGCATGGCCCGGAAGAACTCCACGACCAGCGTGGCCACCCACCGCACCTGGCGGTGCTCGGACAGCCGCCCGGCGGCCAGGACCCCGCCGAGGACGAGGGAGAAGACCGCGGCGAGGGCGAAGGCCTTGAGCGTGTTGCCGAGCCCGCGCAGCAGCAGGAGCTGGATGCCCTTGTACTCAAAGGGCCGCCACTTCTCGGCCGCGAACTGGCCCGTGTGGATGAGCAGATAGACGATCCAGGCGAGCAGGAGCAGCAGCACGACCGCGGCCAGCAGCCCGTAGGCGCGGTGACGGGCCCGGGCGTGCGGGCCGGGGACGTCGTAGAGAGCGCTGGCGGTGGTCATCGGGGCACCCCCCAGCGGCGCTCCAGCACATGGAAGAGCGCGCTGATGGCGAGCGTGATGATCAGATAGCCGAGGGCGATCCAGACGAAGGTCCAGATGATGTTGTAGCCGAGCTCGTTGAGCGGTTTGTACGTGCCGAGCAGCTCGGTCACGCTGAACGAACCCGCGATGGCGGAGTTCTTGGCGAGCGCGATCAGGGTCGAGCCGATCGGCGGGATCACCGTGCGGAACGCCTGCGGCAGCACCACCGTGCCGAGGGTCTGCGGGAAGTTCATGCCGAGGCTCCGGGCCGCCTCGCCCTGCCCGACCGGCACGGTGTTGATGCCGGAGCGCACCGCCTCGCAGATGAACGCCGAGGTGTAGCAGCCGAGCGCGAGCACCGCGAAGGTGAAGAACGGCAGGACGAGTCCGAAGCGGGGCAGGCCGAGCATCACCGCGAAGAAGAGCAGGGTCAGGGGCGTGTTGCGGAGCACCGTCACCCACGCGGTGCCGAAGGCCCGCAGCGGGGCGACGGGCGCCACGCGGAAGCCGGCCATCAGCACGCCGAGCGCGAGCGCGAGCAGCGAGGCGTAGACGGTGAGCTGCACGGTGCCGAGGAAGCCCTCGCCGTAGAGGGAGAAGTTGTGCGTGAGAACGTACATGGGAGGGCGGTCCTGGGGTCGGTCCGGGAAAGGCGGAGCGGGTTTCTCAGCGCGGCGGGTAGCGGTCGACGGGCGGTGGCTTGGGGGCGGGCACCCCGGACAGGCCGAGGGTCGCGTTGTACGCCTTCAGCCAGTCGCCGTTGCGCTCATGGGCCTCGATGGCGTCGTTGAGGGCAAACCGCAGCGCGTTGTCCTTCTTCGGCACGCCGATGCCGTACGGCTCCTTGGAGAACGGCCTGCCGACGACCTTCAGCTCGCCCGGGGCCTTGGCCGCGTACCCCAGCAGGATGGTGTTGTCGGTGGAGACCGCGTCCACCTGGAGGCTGATCAGGTTGTCGACGCAGACCGAGTAGGTGTCGTACGCGACGGTGCGGGCCTTGGGGTAGTCGGTCTGGAGGCGCATCAGCGGGGTGGAGCCGGCCACCGAGCACACGGTCTTGCCGGCCAGGTCCTGCGGGCCGTGGATGTCCTTCTCGTCCTTGCGGACCAGCAGCGACTGGCCGGCGATGAAGTAGGGGCCGGCGAAGCCGACCAGGCGCTTGCGGAGGGGGTTGATGGTGTAGGTGCCGACGTAGTAGTCGATCTGGCCGTTCTGGAGGGCGGTCTCGCGGTTGGCGGAGGCGATGGTCTTGAACCTGATCGTCTTCGGGTCGAAGCCGAGGGAAGCCGA
Source organism: Streptomyces sp. NPDC097640 (assembly GCF_040302705.1). Classification (NCBI taxonomy): domain Bacteria; kingdom Bacillati; phylum Actinomycetota; class Actinomycetes; order Kitasatosporales; family Streptomycetaceae; genus Streptomyces; species Streptomyces sp. NPDC097640. The sequence goes on along the minus strand of NZ_JBEOSB010000005.1, from coordinate 219,702 downwards.
CATCATCTTGGCGATCTCGATGTCGAAGCCGGAGTAGCGGCCGGTGGCCGGGTCCCGCTCGCCCAGGTACGGCTGGTCCTCCTTGGCGCCGACCACCAGATAGCCGCGGCGCTTGGCCTTCCGCCAGGTGGGAGAGGAGGGCAGCCGGAAGCCGGTGTTCACCTTGTAGGTGGGCAGCGCCCCGGGCTTGGGCCCCTTGACCGGCGGGCTGCCCTCCTTGCCGCAGCCGAAGACCGCGGCCGGCAGCGTCAGCGCGAGGGCCAGGGCGGCGAGCGCGCGGCGGGTGCGCGTCATGTGGTCCCCCGGGCTCAGTGCTTGAGGATCTTGGAGAGGAAGTCCTTGGCGCGCTCGGTGCTGGGCGCGGCGAAGAACTCGTCCGGCGGGCGGTCCTCGACGATCCGCCCGCCGTCCATGAACACCACTCGGTTGGCGGCGTAGCGCGCGAACCCCATCTCGTGGGTGACCACGACCATCGTCATGCCGTCGCGGGCCAGCTGGCGCATGACCTCCAGCACCTCGTTGATCATCTCCGGGTCGAGCGCGGAGGTCGGCTCGTCGAAGAGCATCGCCTTGGGGTCCATGGCCAGCGCGCGGGCGATCGCCACGCGCTGCTGCTGACCGCCCGACATCTGGGCCGGGTACTTCTCCGCCTGCGTGACGAGCCCGACCCGGTCCAGCAGCTCGCGGGCGCGCCGCTCGGCTTCCTGTTTGGTCCGGCCGCGCACCTTGAGCTGGGCGAGCATCACATTGGCCAGCACGGTCTTGTGCGCGAAGAGGTTGAACGACTGGAAGACCATCCCGACGTCGGCGCGCAGCCGGGCGAGTTCCTTGCCCTCCTCGGGGAGGGGGACGCTGTCGATGGTGATGGTGCCGGAGTCGATCGTCTCGAGGCGGTTGATCGTCCGGCAGAGGGTCGACTTGCCGGAGCCGGACGGTCCGATGACGACCACCACCTCGCCGCGGCCGACGGAGAGGTCGATGTCCCGCAGGACGTGCAGCGCGCCGAAGTACTTGTTGACCTCGCGCAACTCGATCAACGCTTCGCCGAAGGCCATACCGGCCACACCCACTTTCAGCTGTGTCGCGCTCAGCGCAAACTATCCACACATAAGGGGCGCTTTAGCGGCGACACGCATCAATGGATATTTAACCCCTGAAAGGGGCCGAGTGGGGGATTGCGGCCCAGGCCGCGGTCCACGGACCGCGGCTCACAGACCTCGGCTCAGACCTCTGCGACCTCGGCGTACACATACGACAGCTCGGGCGCGCCGTCGGCCGCCCACTCATGGCCCGCCCCCACCACGTCGATCTCCCGCCCTGAGGCGAGCCGGACGATCGGCCGGCCGTTCGGCCACACCTGCCACAGGGCGCCCGGCACGGTACGGATGATCACGGTGCCCAGATACAGCCCGGCGTCGTTGCCGAGCCACGGCAGCTCGTCGGGGTCGTCGCGCCAGCGCGGCAGCAGCTGGTCCAGCGCTTCGAGCGAGGCCGCGGAGTCGTCGAGCCCGACCCCCGCGGACGCGGCCCGGGCGCGCAGCAGCTCACACTCCGACAACAGCTGCGCCACGCCCTGCTGATCCGCCTCCCGGGCGGTCATGACAGCCGTACCTCGCGCCTGGTCGTGTCGCTTGCGCCAGTTGCCCAAGAACGGGATGTTCATACCAGTCAGCGTGGCACCCCCACGCCCGCCACACCACAGGGCGCGCGGAAAGCCCGTGATCCGATCATTGTCTTGACGACACCCTTCCGTCTCCCTACGTTCGTCCCGCACCTGTCGGATCGCCGGTTGGGTTGGTTGCGAGAGGGGACACACATGCTCCTGGGCAGACGGTGGACAGCGACCGCGTTCGTCACGGGAGGTGTCGCCCTCTCCTTCGCCTGGACGGCGGCGGCGCCCGCGGGCGCCGCCACGCCCGGGTCACCCGGCCAAGACCCCCGAAAGCCGCTCCCCTTGGAGCGGCTTTTCGACAACACGGCGGTCAGCGACGACGGCGGCCCCGGCGGCGCGGACTTCGACGGCGCGGGCAACTCGCTGTCCGCGCAGGATCTGCGGGCCGCCGGCTGGACCCCGGGCCGCACCCTCACCATCGACTCCGCCCGGCTCACCTGGCCCCGGGCGGCCGGCCACGCGCGCCCGGACAACGTACGCGCCGACGGTCAGACAGTGCGGCTGCACGGGCGCGGCGACGGGCTGTCGTTCCTGGTCGCGAGCACCGGCGGCGAGGCGAGCGGCACCGGCGTCGTCCGCTACCGGGACGGGTCGAGCAGTACGTACACGCTCACCGCGCCGGACTGGGGCTCCGGCCCGACGGGCACCCGGGCCGTCGCCGTCCCCCACATCAACAGCGGCGCGGGGCAGCGGGTGGAGACCGCGCGGCTGTACGCGGTGACGGTGCCGGTGGAGCGCGGCCGGGACATCGCCTCGGTGGTGCTGCCCCGCGACCCGGGCTCGGCGGATCTGCATGTGTTCGCCGCCTCGGTGCGCCGGGCCGCCGCGGGCTGGACGGGCAGCTGGTCGGCGAGCAGCAGCGGATACACGGCGGTCGGTCCCTGGACCGACCAGACGCTGCGGCTCGTGGTGCACACCAGCGCGGGCGGGCCCCGGGCCCGGATCCGGCTGGCCAACACCTTCGCCGCCGCCCCGGTGCGGATCGGCCGCGCCAGCGTCTCCCTGCAAGCGGAGGGCGCGGCGGCGGACGGCGACCCGGTGGCGCTCACCTTCGGCGGCCGGGAGGGCATCGAGATCGCGGCGGGGGCGCAGGAGTTCAGCGACCCGGTGGGCTTCGACGTCCCGCCGGACGCCAATCTGCTGGTGTCCATCCATCTGCCGGACACGGTCCAGGCGGTGCCGGTACACAGCCAGGCCACCCAGCGCTCCTATCTGAGCCCGCCGGGCAGCGGCGACCACACGGCCGACGCGGACGGCGGGGCGTACACCGGGACCCTGACCACCTGGCCGTTCCTGACCGGTGTGGACGTCGGGGGCGGGCCGGGGTCGGTGGTGACCCTCGGGGACTCGATCACCGAAGGCACCAAGTCGACCACCGGCGCCAACCGGCGCTGGCCGGACGTGCTGGCCCGGCGGCTGCTCGGCCAGTCCGACGTCCCCGCGTACGGGGTGCTCAACCAGGGCATCTCCGCCAACCGCGTGGTGACCGACCGCTACCCGGGCGAGGGGGTGAGCACGGACACCGGCGGGGTCAGCGCTCTGCACCGGCTGGAGCGCGATGTGTTCGCGCAGACGAACGTCCGCACGGTCGTGGTCTTCGAGGGCATCAACGATCTGCGCTGGGGCACCTCGGCCGAGCAGCTGACCGCCGGGCTGCGCGCCCTCGCGCAGCGGGCGCATGAGCGCGGGCTGCGGGTGGCGGTGGCGACGATCGCGCCCTGCGAGGGCGAGTCCCTGTGCACCGCGGACGTGGACGCCCGGCGCAGCGCCGTCAACGCCTTCATCCGTGACAGCGGCGGGGCGTTCGACGCGGTGCTGGACTTCGACGCGGCGGTGCGCGATCCGCTGCGGCCACAGCGGATCGCGCCCGCGTACGACAGCGGCGACCATCTGCACCCCGGCGACGCGGGGCTCCAGGCGATGGCCGACGCGATCGATCTGCGGCAGCTGACCGGCTGAGGCTTCCGGCCGGCCCGCGGCCTGACCGCGGGTCGGCCGACCGGCCCGGGAGCGTCAGACGTCGAGGTCGACGACGACCGGCGCGTGGTCCGAGGCGCCCTTGCCCTTGCGCTCCTCGCGGTCCACATACGCGTCGCCGACGGCCTTGGCGAAGGCCTCGTTCCCGTACACCAGGTCGATGCGCATGCCCTTGTTCTTCGGGAAGCCCAGCTCCCGGTAGTCCCAGTAGGTGAAGGGGTGGTCGTACTTCAGGGGGCGCGGCATCACGTCGGACAGGCCCACCTCGCGCAGGGCGGCCAGCGCCTCGCGCTCCTTGGTGGTGACGTGTGTCGAGCCCTCGAAGACGGCGCGGTCCCACACGTCCTCGTCGGTGGGCGCCACATTGAAGTCGCCGAGGACGGCGAAGGGGCGGCCGCCCGCCGCGTCGGCCGCGGCGGAGTCCCGCAGCGCCTCGAACCAGCGCAGCTTGTAGTCGTAGTGCGGATGCCCGATCTCCCGGCCGTTGGGCACATACACCGACTGGACGCGGACGGCGCCGCAGGTGGCGGCGATGGCGCGGGGCTCCTGCTCGCCCTCGTAGGCCGGGCCGCCGGGCAGGCCCGAGGTCACCTCGGCCAGGCCGACCCGGGAGATCACGCCCACCCCGTTCCACCGGCCCGTGGCGTTGACCGCGGCCTCGTAGCCCAGCTCGCGCAGCGGCTCGTACGGGAAGGCGCTCTCGGCGCTCTTGATCTCCTGTATGCACAGCACGTCCGTGCCGCTGCTCTCCAGCCAGGCGAGCAGGCGGGGCAGCCGCGCGGTGATCGAATTGACGTTCCAGGTCGCGATGCGCATAGGGGACAACCTACCTCGCGGGTCCGACAACGCTCACCGGGCGGCCGTGCCGCTCGGACCGTCGGCTCAGGCCGCCGGCTCAGACCGTCACGCTCTCCCCCGGCACCAGGCGCACATGCTCCGCGCCGCCGATCCCGGGGCCGTCGGGGCCGAGCATCCGGCCGTAGACCAGCGGCGCGATGTCGGACAGCAGGGCGTCGTGGACGTCCACCGAGCGGCTCGGCCCGACCTCGCGGACGTAGTCGACGATCTCGGCGAGCTTGTTCCACGGCGCGTGGACCGGCAGCAGCAGGGTCTCGACCGGCCGCCCGGGCACGGTGAGCGCGTCGCCGGGGTGGAAGACCGAGCCGTCCACCACGTATCCCACATTGGTGATCCGCGGGATGTCCGGGTGGATGACGGCGTGCAGCTGCCCGTGGACCTCGATGTCGAAGCCCGCGGCGGTGAAGGTGTCGCCGTCCCCGACGGTGTGCACGCGCCCCGGGAAGGCGTCCGCGATCTGCTCGGCGACGGAGGCGAGCGTCCAGATCCGCGCGGCGGGGTTGGCGTCGAGCGCCGCGTGCAGCCGCTGCTCGTCGAAGTGGTCCATGTGCTCGTGGGTGACCAGGATCGCCTCGGCGCCGACCGCGGCGTCCCCCTCGCTGAACGCGCCGGGGTCGATGACGAGCGACCGCCCGTCCTTCTCCAGCCGGACGCAGGCGTGGCCCTTCTTGGTGAGCTTCATGGGGATCATTGTGCTCCCGGCGGACGCGCCGGGCGCTCCGTGCCCCTCCCGGGAGGCCTCACCCCTCGGGCGTGGTCTCCTCGCGGATGACGCGCTGGGCCACGGAGAAGGCCGAGTTCGCGGTGGGCACGCCGCAGTAGACGGCGGTGTGCAGCAGCACTTCCTTGATCTCGGCGGGGGTCAGCCCGTTGCGCAGCGCGGCGCGGGTGTGGAAGGCGAGCTCGTCGAGGTGGCCGCGGGAGGCGAGCGCGGTGAGGGTGATCACGCTGCGGGTGCGCCGGTCGAGGCCGGGCCGGGTCCACACCTCGCCCCAGGCGTAGCGGGTGATGAAGTCCTGGAAGTCGCCGGTGAACTCGTCGGCGTTGGACTGGGCGCGGTCCACATGGGCGTCGCCGAGCACTTCCCGGCGCACCCTGATCCCCTTGTCGTACGCGTCCGAGCGGGTGTCGGGCACGGCGGGGACGGGGTCGGCGGCGTAGCCGATCTCGGCGACCGGGATGCCGGTGGGCGGCGCGGTGGCCAGCATCGCCCGGTGCGCGGGGGCGGGGATCATGGTCATGCCGGTCGGCTGGTCCGTGGACTGCCAGGCGGTGGAGAAGTGGCGCACCAGGAGGTCGGTGACGGCGGTGGGCTGTTCGACGGGCGCCAGGTGGGAGGCGCCGGGGACGACCGCGAGCCGCGCGTCGGGGATCCCGGCGACGAGCACCCGGGCGTCGGCCGGCGGGGTCACGTGGTCGTCGGCGCCCACCACGACCAGGGTGGGCACGCCGATGCGGCCGAGTTCGGCGTTCATGTCGAAGGCGGCCAGGGCCTCACAGGCCGCGATGTAGCAGCCGGGGTCGGTGGTGCGGACCATCTGCACGGACCACTCGACGATGGCGGGCTGGCCGGCCGCGAAGGCGGGGGTGAACCAGCGCTCGGGGGTGGCGCGGGCGATCGGGTCGAGGCCGTTGGTGCGGACCACCACGCCGCGCTGGCGGTACGAGTCGGCGGTGCCGAAGCGCGGTGAGGCGGAGACGAGCGCGAGGGAGCCCACTCTGAGCGGATGTCGCAGCGCCAGCTCCGCGCCGATGGCCCCGCCGATCGAGCAACCCGCGTAGCCGAAGCGGTCGATGCCGAGCCCGTCGATCGTGGCCAGCAGGCGCTCGGCGAGGTCGGAGACCGAGACGGCGGGGTGGGCGGGCGCGCCTCCGTGGCCGGGCAGGTCGAAGCGCAGCACGCGCCAGTGGCGGGACAGCTCGGGTATCTGGCGGTCCCACATGTGCCAGGTCGTGCCCAGCGACGGGCCGAGGATGAGTACGGGCCCGTCCTCGGGACCGTCGAACCGGTACTGAAGAGTCTGCGTCTCGCTCACCGGGTCACGGTATCCGACGGCCCTGTCGGCGATCAGGCCCTTCCGGCCGGTCTTCCGGGGCCCGGGAGGGCCGCCGCGACGGCCCTCCGGGACGGCTACGGCGTGACGGTGGAGACGACGTACACCTTGGGGTGGCGCCGGTTGTCGAGGTCGACGGTGATCTCCAACTCCGGCTGGGGTTCCTTCTGCTTGACCACCATGCCGGCCCAGTCCTCGTCGCCGCCGAGCTTCCAGCCGACCTTCCTGGCGTCGTCGGCGTCGATGGTGATCCGGCCGCCCTTCAGCTCCGCGCGGTCGGTGCCGAGCCCGACCAGGAACCGGTCCAGGCCCTGGACGGACGTGACGAACTGCACGTACAGCGCGCTCGTCTTCCAGGAGTTCGTCTCGTAGAACGCCACGTCCGCGGAGTAGGACGGGATCCACACGTCGTAGATGCGCCGCTGCACCTTGCTGGGCCAGCCCGTGGTGAGGCCGTTCGCCGAGGCGTTCTCCTGCTTCTCCTCGCCGCTGTCGCGGCTCTGGAGGGCGGAGATGACCAGATAGCCCGCGGGGATCGTGATCAGCAGGAAGACCACCACCGCCTTGAGCCAGCGGCGCCGCGGACGGCGGCCACCGTCACCGGACCGCTCCCCGGCGGTCCCCCGGCCCGGCGGCGAGGCCCCGTTGGCGGAGGTGCCATGGGCGGAGGTGCCATGGGCGGAGGAGCCGTTCGCGGAGACCCCATGGGCGGAGGATCCGTTGGCGGCGGGGCCGTTGGGGGCAGCACCGTTGGCGGACGCGGCGGACCGCTGCTCGGCGGCGGTCACTGCCGCTCCGCCTGGCCGCGCGACGCCAGCCGCAGGGGGCTGGTCCCGGCGCGCTCGTAGCGCTCCACCCGGCGCCGGTTGGCGCGGCGGAAGCGGCGGGCGACCAGCCGGGCCAGGTCGGCGGCGCCGACCATGCCCGCCTCGGGGCCCAGCTGCGCCTTGACGATACGGGCCTCCGGCCGGTATCCGCGGCCGGTCAGGGTGCGCCGGAAGGCGTCCCGGGCCGGGCCGATCAGCAGGTCGTCGGCCGCGCTGACGCCGCCGCCGATGACGAAGCAGGAGGGGTCCAGGGCCGCGGCCAGGTTGGCGATGCCGACGCCGAGCCACTGGCCGATGTCCTGAAGCAGCTCGATGCACATGGCGTCGCCCTCGCGGGCCAGCTCGGTGATCAGGGGCCCGGTGATCTCGGCGATGTTGCCGCCGACCCGGTCGATGATCCCGTACGCCACCGGGGACTCGGCGGCGGCCAGCTCGCGCGCCTCCCTGACCAGCGCGTTGCCGGAGCTGTACTGCTCCCAGCAGCCGCGGTTGCCGCAGGGGCAGCGGTGGCCGCCGGGCACCACCTGCATATGGCCGAACTCGCCCGCGACCCCGTACTTGCCGCGCTTGACCTGGCCGTCCTCCAGGATCGCGCCGCCGATGCCGGTGCCGAGGGTGATCATGACGAGGTGGTCCTCGCCGCGCCCGGCGCCGAAGCGCCACTCGGCCCACGCGGCGGCGTTGGCGTCGTTGTCGACCATCACCGGGACCGCGAGCCGCTCGGCGAGGCGGTCGCGCAGCGGCTCGTTGCGCCAGGACAGGTGGGGGGCGAACAGGACGCGGTTGCGGTCGGCGTCGACCCAGCCCGCGGCGCCGATGCCGACCGCGTGCACGTCATGCCGGTCGGAGAGGTCCAGCACCAGCTCGGTGATGGTGTCCTCGACGACCTTGGGGCTCTTGGACTTGTCGGGCGTCTCGGTGCGCAGCTTCTCCAGGATGTTGCCGTCGGCGTCGACGACCCCGGCCATCACCTTGGTGCCGCCGATGTCGATGCCGACCGTGGGGACCCGGGGCGCGGTGAGGTGCGAGCGGCGCTCGCGGGTGCCGACGGTGCGCAGCACGGTCGCCCGGGCCGACCCCCGGTGCACCCTTTCGCGGTAGATGCTCATCGGCTCACCCCTTCACCCAGGCCGAGGCCGCGGCCGAGGGCCGCGCGGGCCGGACCGGGCGGGCCCGCCAGGGCGGCTGCGCAGGCGTGGGGGATGCGGTCGCTGCGGGTGCGTGCTCGCAAGAGTTCGTCGTCCCTGCGGGGGTCTCGGGAGGCCGGGGCCTCGGCGTGCGTGGTCGTGGCGGGTGGGGCCCGCCGTGCGATTGTGCCTCACCCGCCCCGGGCGCCGCATGGTGAGCCCCGCCCGGGGGCGGGTGATCGCGCCATGCGGTGCCCGGCGTGCGCCGCGCGTTCTCGGACCGCCTCAGACGTCGCTCGCCGTGTCCTTCTCCGTCGGGCGGGCGAGCTCGTGGCTGAGCTGTTCCAGCTCGCTGCCGCCCGCCATCTGGCGGGTGAGCTCGTCGAGGGTGATCTCCGACTTCAGATGGCTGCCGGCCATCGCGCCCCGCTTGAGCAGGACGAAGCGGTCGCCGACGAGGTGCGCGTGGTGCGGGTTGTGGGTGATCAGGACCACACCGAGACCCGCGTCACGGGCGGCCGCGACGTACTTGAGCACCACCCCCGACTGCTTGACGCCGAGCGCCGCCGTCGGCTCGTCCAGCACCAGGACCTTGGCGCCGAAGTGGACGGCGCGGGCGATGGCCACGCACTGCCGCTCGCCGCCGGAGAGGGTGCCGATGGGCTGGTCGACGTCGCGCAGGTCGATGCCCATGCGCAGCAGCGCCGCCCGCGTCGTGGAACGCATCGTCTCCACGTCGAGCCGCTTGAGGGGCCCGCGGCCCTTCCGGGGCTCGGAGCCGAGGAAGAAGTTGCGCCACACCGGCATCAGGGAGACCACCGCGAGGTCCTGGTAGACCGTGGCGATGCCGCGGTCCAGGGCCTCGCGCGGCGAGCCGAGCCTGGTCTCCTCGCCCTCGATGGTGAGGCTGCCCGCGTCGTGCCGGTGCAGCCCCGCGACGATCTTGATGAGGGTGGACTTGCCCGCGCCGTTGTCGCCGAGGACGCAGGTGATTTCCCCGGCGTGCACTTCGAGGGAGACGTCCTGGAGCGCCTTGACGTTGCCGTACTGCTTGCTGACGTCGCGCAGCTCGACCAGCGGCGTGCGGCCGGACGGATCGGCAGCGGTGTCGGCGGCGGTGTCTGTCGTGGTCATGTGCTGGCCTCCGCCCGCTTACGGACCCACCAGTTGAGCATGGTCGCGAGGAGCAGCATCGCGCCGAGGAAGAACTTGAACCAGTCCGCGCTCCACTGCGCGTACACGATGCCCTTGTTCGCCATGCCGAAGATGAACGCGCCGGCGGCGGCGCCGACCGCCGAGCCGTAGCCGCCGGTCAGCAGACAGCCGCCGATGACGGCCGCGATGATGTAGAGGAACTCGTTGCCGACGCCCTCGCCGGACTGGACGACGTCGTAGCTGAACAGCAGGTGCTGCCCGGCGATCCAGGCCGCGAAGGCGACGCCCATGTAGAGCCCGATCTTGGTGCGGTCCACGGGCACGCCGACCGCGCGGGCCGCCTCCTTGTTGCCGCCCACCGCGAAGATCCAGTTGCCCGCGCGGGTGCGCAGCAGGATCCAGGTGGCGAGCGCGACCAGGCCGAGCCACCACAGAACGGTGACCTGGAGATCGACGTCCCCGATGGTCAGGTGCGAGGCGAAGACGTCCTGGGCGGCGGGGAAGCCCTCCATGTCCGCGATGGTCTTGGTGGAGACCGACTCGCTGATCAGCTTGGTGAAGCCGAGGTTGCAGCCCTGGAGGATCAGGAAGGTGCCGAGCGTGATGATGAAGCTCGGCAGCCCGGTGCGCACCAGCAGAAAGCCGTTGAAGAAGCCGATGGCCAGGGTGACCAGCAGGGACACCCCGACGCCGACCCAGACGTTGGCCGTCATCTGGAACGAGAACATCGAGGAGACCAGCGCCGAGGAGGTGACCATCACCCCGGTCGACAGATCGAACTCGCCGCCGATCATCAGCAGCGCGACCGGCGTCGCCATGATCCCGATGGTCGAGGAGGCGTACAGCACGGTGCTGAAGCTGGACCACTGGAGGAAGCTGTCGGCGACGACCGAGAAGAAGACGAAGACGGCGACGGCGCCGACGACCGCGCCCAGCTCGGGGCGGCCGGCCAGGCGGCGCGGCAGCGAGCGGCGGATCAGCCGCTCGTCCTTGGTCAGGGGGGTCAGGGGTGGCGCCTCCGCGCTCATCGGGTCCCCCGCTTGGTGTACTTGGCCAGCTCGGCGGCGTCGTCCTTGGTGATGATCTGCGGGCCGGTGAGGACCGGCTTGCCGCCGCCGAGGACATCGGCGTTGTAGTGGTACAGCCACAGCAGGTCCACGGCCTCGTAGCCCTGGAGATACGGCTGCTGGTCGACGGCGAAGCCGAGCGTGTCGTTCTGGAGCGCCTCGGCGACCTTGGCGTTGAGGTCGAAGGTGTCGATCTCCGCCTTGCTGCCCGCCTGGTCCGCCGCCTTGGCGGCGGTGGCCGCGAACGGGGCGCCGAGCGTCACCACGGTGTCGATGTCCTTGTCGGCCTGGAGCTTCGCCTCGATCGAGGAGGCGACGTCGGGCATGTTGGTGCCCTCGACGTAGATCCGCTCCATCTTGCCGTCGAAGGTCTTCTCGGCGCCGTCGCAGCGCTGCTCGAGGCCGACGTTGCCCTGCTCGTGCAGCACGCACAGGGCCTTCTTGCGGCCCCGCTTGTTCAGCTCCTCGCCGACCGCCTCGCCCGCGATGGTCTCGTCCTGGCCGATGTGGCTCAGGGCCCCGAACGCCTTGGACTCCGCGGCCCCCGAGTTGACGGTGATGACCGGTATGCCCGCCTTCTCGGCCTTCTTGACCACGGCCTGCATGGCCTCGGGCTTGGCGAGGGTGACGATCAGCCCGTCGACCTTCTGGTCGATGTAGGTCTGCACGAACTGGGCCTGGTCCTTGCCCTCCTCGTGGTGCGCGTAGAGGAACTTCACATTGTCCTTGAGGGCGGCCTGCTCGGCCCCGCTCTGGACGATGTCCCAGAAGGTGTCACCGTCGCCGGAGTGGGTGACCATGGCGAAGGTCATCCTCGGGGTGTTCACCGCCGCCCGCCCCGAAGCGGCCGCCGCCCTCTCGGCCCGCTCCTCGGCGCGCTTGCCGCCCGTACTGCTGCACCCCGCCGAGGCGAACCCCAGCAGCCCCGCCAGCACCGCGGCGGTCAACGCACGTGCCCCTGTCCCAACCCTGGCCACGAAGACCCAGCCCTTCTCGAAGACGTCCAGTTTTGTCCCGGAATACGGCGTCCGGGCAGGCGTCATCGGCCCGGCCGCCGCCCAAGTATCCGTCACGGTGCACGGCGGGGGTCCAGGGGGTGTACGGCAGTAATCGAGGTCAGGGGCGCACGAGCAGTTGGAACTCGAAGGAGTAGCGCGAGGCCCGGTAGGTGTGCGAGCCGAATTCGACGGCCCGGCCGGTGTCGTCGAAGGCCGTCCGCTGCATGGTCAGCAGCGGCGCCCCCGCCGGCTCGCCGAGGCGCTCGCCCTCCTCGGCGGTGGCGGCGCGGGCGCCGACCGTCTGGCGGGCGCTGTGCAGGGTGATCCCGGCCGCGCGCATCAGCCGGTAAAGCCCGGTCTCCTCCAGCTCGGCGCTGTCCAGCTTCAGCAGACCCGCCGGGAGGTGGTTGCACAGATGGGCCATGGGCTCGCCGTGGGCCATGCGCAGCCGCTCGATCAGGACGACCTCGGTGCCCTCGGCGATCCCGAGGGCCGCGGCGACCTCGGCGGTCGCGGGCTCGGTGGTGTTGCGCAGGACGCGGGTGGCGGGGCGCTGTCCGGCGTTCTCCAGGTCGTCGTAGAGGCTGCTCAGCTCGAGCGGGCGCTTGACCTGGCTGTGCACCACCTGGGTGCCCACGCCGCGGCGGCGCACCAGCAGCCCCTTGTCGACCAGGGACTGTATGGCCTGGCGGACGGTGGGCCGGGACAGGCCGAGCCGCCCGGCCAGCTCGATCTCATTGCCGAGCAGGCTGCCGGGGGCCAGCCGCCCCTGCTCGATCGCCGCCTCGAGCTGCTGGGACAGCTGGAAGTACAGCGGAACGGGGCTGCCGCGGTCCACGCTGAGCTGAAGCGCCTCCGCTGATCCGGATGAGTCTTCCTCCTGCTTTGCCACGGGGCGAGCGTAGCCGGATGAGCACATGACGGGAAGTCGTGAAGTTCTGTTGTCCGGACAAAACGCGCAGGCTTACGCGATAACGTTGCCAACGCTGTCGTCGCCGCCGCTTTCACGGCCGCCGGCGGCGCCCTCGGGGACGTGCAGCCAGCACAGGGCGCGGTGCCCGGGGCCCACCTCGGCCTCCGGCGGCCGCCGCGTACAGGCGTCCATGGCCAGCGGGCAGCGCGGCCGGAACCGGCAGCCGTCGCCGACCACGATCTCCCGCCGCTCGGCGTCCCTCCGCGCCCGCGCCGCCAGCCGGGCCGCCCGCGCCGCGCGCGCCTCCTCCCGCGTGGCCCCGGAGCCGGTCGCGGCGGAGGCCAGCAGCCGGGTGTAGGGGTGCCTGGGGGCGAGGATCACCTCGTCGCTGGGGCCGCGCTCGACGATCTCGCCCCGGTACATCACCATCACCTCGGAGGAGAAGTGACGGGCGGTGGCCAGGTCGTGGGTCACATACAGCAGGGCCAGCCCGCGCTCGTCCTTGAGCCCGTCCAGCAGGCCCAGGATCTCCAGCCGGATCGAGACGTCGAGCATCGACACCGGCTCGTCGGCCAGCAGCACCTGGGGGCCCGGAGCGAGCGCGCGGGCGATGGCCACCCGCTGCCGCTGTCCGCCGGACAGCTCGTGCGGGCGCTTGCGGGCCACATCGGCCGGGGGCGTCAGATTGACCGACCGAAGCAGCTCCTCCGCCTTCTCCTGGGCGTCGGCGCCGCGCCGCGCCCGCCCGTTGACCATCAGCGGCCGCCGCAGATGGTGGCCGATGGTGTGGGCCGGGTTGAGGGAGGCGAACGGGTCCTGGAAGACCATCTGGACGGCGCGCCGGTAGTCCGCGCCGCGCGTCCGGGGCGCCCCGCCGAGCCGTACCGTCCCGGCGGTGGGCGTCACCAGCCGGGACAGGGCGCGCACGACGGTGGACTTGCCGCTGCCGCTCTCCCCCACCAGCGCCAGGGTGCGGCCCGGGTGCAGGGTGAAGGAGACCCGGTCGACGGCCCGGAAGGGCCGCCCGCCGGGCTGCGGGAAGTCGACGGTGAGCCCGGTCACGTCCAGCGCGGTCACGACTGGCTCCCTTCGTGGAGCGGCCCGGCCGCCGCGGCGGCATGGGCCGGGTCGTGCAGATGGCAGGCGGCGTAGCCCCCGCCGGGCAGCGGGACCGGCCGGGGGGTGACCGTGCGGCACGGCGCGAACGCCCGGTCGCAGCGGTCGGCGAACGGGCACCCGGGCAGCTCCTCGCGCAGGTCGGGGGGCGAGCCGGGGATGCCGCGCAGCGCGCGGCGCTCGCCGGTCAGCTCGGGGAAGGAGCGCAGCAGCCCCTGGGTGTACGGGTGGCCCGCGTCCGCCGCGATGCGGTCACACGGCCCGTACTCGACGATGGAGCCCGCGTACATCACCGCCAGCCGGTCGCTGATCTCCAGCAGCAGGGACAGGTCGTGGGTGATGAAGACGACGCTGAAGCCCAGCTCCTCGCGCAGCCGCTCCACCTCGTCGAGGATCTCGCGCTGGACGACCACGTCGAGGGCGGTGGTCGGCTCGTCCATGATGACGACCTCGGGCTCCAGGGCGAGCGCCATGGCGATGACGACGCGCTGGCGCATGCCGCCGGACAGCTCGTGCGGGTAGGAGCGGATGCGGGCGGGGTCGATGCCGACCATGTCGAGGAGGGCGCGGGCGCGCTCCTGGCGCTCGGGTCCTGGCATGCCGGGCCGGTGCGCGCGAAAGATGTCGTCGAACTGCCGGCCGACGCGAGTCACCGGGTTGAGGGCGTTCATCGCGCTCTGGAAGACGATGGACAGCTTGTTCCAGCGGAAGGCGCGCAGCGCCTCGCCCTCCAGCGCCAGCAGGTCGGCCGCGCCGCCGTCGCGGCCGTGGAAGGTCACGGAGCCGGCGGTGAGGCGGGCGGGCGGCTGGAGACAGCGGGCGACGGCGTACGCGAGGGTGGACTTGCCGCAGCCGGACTCGCCCGCGATGCCCAGCAGCTCGCCGCGGCGCAGCTCGAAGCTGACGTCGCGGACGGCCCGGGTCGCGCGGGCCCCGCCGTATCCCTCGTAGGCGACGTCGATGTGCTCGGCGCGCAGCACGACGTCGTCTCTCGCGGCGCTCTCGCTCATCGCGCTTCCTTCCGCTGCCGCGGGCGGCGGGTGCGCAGCCGCGGGTCCAGGACCTCGTCGAGGCCGAAGCTGATGAGGGACAGGGCGGTACCCAGGAGGGCGATGCCCAGGCCCGGCGGGATGAACCACCACCAGGCGCCGCCGGCCAGGGCCTCCGCGTTCTGGGCGAAGTAGAGCATCGTGCCCCAGGTGAGATAGGAGGGGTCGGCGAGGCCGAGGAAGGCCAGGCCGGCCTGGGTGAGCACCGCGAAGATCACCGCGTGGATGAACTGCGAGACGATGATCGCCAGTTCGTTGGGGAGGATCTCCACGAGCACGATCCGCCACCGCTTCTCCCCGTAGACCCGCGCGGCCAGGACGTAGTCGCGGGTGCGCAGCGAGAGGGTCTGGGCGCGCAGCACCCGGGCGGAGGCGGCCCAGCTGGTCAGGGCGATGACGAGGATGGTGGAGAGGACCCCGTCCCCCTTGACGTAGGCCGCGACCACGATGACCAGCGGCAGCCCGGGGATGACCAGGAAGACATTGCTGATCAGGGAGATGGTCTCGTCGGCGACGCCGCCGAGGAAGCCGCCGCCGATGCCGATGACCACGGAGATGACGGTGGCCACGACCGCGGCCGCGGCGCCGATCAGCAGGGTGCCGCGGGCGGAGACCACGAGCTGGGCGAAGACGTCCTGGCCGGTCTGGGTGGTGCCGAGCCAGTGCGCCCCGGAGGGGGCCTGGCCCAGGTCCACGCTGACCGCCTCGGGGTCGTCGACCAGCCAGGGGCCGATCAGCGCGGTGAGCGTGAAGATCGCGAGGATGGAGAGGCCGAAGGCCAGCCGGCGGGAGCGCAGCGCCAGGCGCAGCAGTCCGCGGCCGGCGGGGCGTTCGGGCGCGGCGGTGGCGGGGGGCGGGAGGGTGGCGGTCATCGGGCCTGCCTGGTCCGGGGATCGACGAAGCCGTACACCAGGTCCACCAGGAAGTTGGCGGCCAGGACGGCGAAGGTGATGACGAGGAAGACCGCCTGCATCAGGGGGTAGTCGGTGTTCTCGACGGCCTGGAGCAGGGTGAAGCCCATGCCGGGATAGGAGAAGACGATCTCCATGACCAGCGAGCCGCTGACGATGAAGCCGAGCGAGATGGCGAATCCGGCGACCGAGGGCAGCACCGCGTTGCGGGCCGCGTAGCCGAACATGACGGTGCGCGGGCGCAGCCCCTTGGCCTCGGCGGCGGTGACATAGTCCTCGGCGAGGGTGGAGACCATCATGTTGCGCATGCCGAGCATCCAGCCGCCGACCGAGCTGAGCACGATGGTGGCGGCGGGCAGCACCGCGTGTTCGACGGCGGAGGAGAGGAAGTCGCCGCTGAGCCCGATGTCCAGGGTCTCGTCGTAGCCGCCGCCCAGCGGCAGCACGCCCCACACCTGGCTGAAGAGGTAGAGGAGCAGCAGCGCGAGCCAGAAGTAGGGGACGGCGGCGAGAAAGGTGGTGGAGGGGACGAGGGAGTCCAGCCAGCTGCCGCGCCGCCAGCCGGCCAGGGTGCCCAGGGTGAGGCCGAGGACGAAGCTGATGAGGGTGGCGGCGCCGACGAGGACGAGCGTCCAGGGCAGGGCGTCGCTCAGTACGCTGCTGACCGGGCTGGGGAAGTAGGTGACCGACAGCCCGAAGTCCAGGTGGATCACGGAGCCCAGATAGTCCCAGTACTGGACCGCGATATTGCCGTGGCTCAGCCCGAGCATGCTGGCCAGGGCCTCCTCCTGGCCCGGTTCCACGGGCCCGGACTGCGCCATCCGGGCCATCATCAGCTGCACCGGATCGCCGGGGATGAGCCGGGGCAGAAAAAAGTTGACGGTGACGGCCATCCAGGCGGCGACGGCGTAGAAGCCGAGTTTCCGCAGTACGTACCGCACGCTGCCGCGCCCTTACTTGCCGGATTTACCGGTGGCGGGCTTGATCCGGGCGGCCACCCAGCCGCCGTCGGGGTCGAGCCAGATGGACGGGGCCGCGTAGAGGTTGTCCTCGGTGGGGTATCCGGTGACGCGGTTGCCGTTGAACTCCTGCTCGTTCTGGCCGTAGAAGAGCGGGATGACCGGCATGTCCTTGATGAATTCCTGCTGGATCCTGTAGTACCAGGGCTTCTGCTTCTCCAGGTCGGTGCTGGAGGCGATCTCGTCCAGGGCCTTGTCCATGGCCGGGTTGGCGTAGCGGCCGAAGTTGCCGACGTTGGTGGCTTCGCCGATCTTCGGCGGGATGGTGCTGTCCAACAGCTGCGCGTAGTAGGCGCGGGGGTCAGGGGTGTAGCCGCTGTTGTCGAGCAGCAGCTGGAACTGGCCGCGGGCGCGGTTGTTGGACCACTGCGCGTACGACTCGGCCTTGACGACGAGCTCGATGCCGGCCTTCTTCAGCTGCTGCTTGGCCAGCTGGGCGACGCTGACGTAGTCGGTCCAGCCGGAGACCAGCTCGACCGTCACGGACAGCTTCTTGCCGTCCTTCTGCCACATACCGCCCGATTTGGCGTATCCGGAGGCGATCAGATACTTGTCGACCTTGTCCTGGCCGGTCTCGATCACGGCGTCCTTCAGGGACGGATCGAGCACGGACGCGTAGTTGGGGAGCAGCAGCGCCATGGGGTTGGCGACGGGGGCCTGGCCGTCGTACACGCTGCGGTTCATGAATTCGCGGTCGAGGGCGGCGCTGATCGCCTTGCGCACATTGACGTCGGCCGTCGGGCCGCGCTGGGCGTTGGGCACGAACGATGTCGTCGCCAGGGGGATGTTGACGAGTTCGAAGTTCTTGTCCTTGGCGAGGTAGTTCTTCTTGATGTCGGGGATGAAGCCGCCGCCCCAGTCGATCTGCCCGGAGGTGACCGCGGCGGTGACCGCGCTGTTTCCGGTGAAGGACCGGTACCGCATGACCTTGAAGTGCGGAAGCCCCTTGAAGTAGTAGTCGTCACGGGCGACCAGATCCATGGTCATGCCCTTGACGGATTTCACCTTCCACGGGCCGGTGCCCACGGGGTTGGCGTTGAGCGTGGTGGCCCGCTCCTTGACCGGGATCTTCGACCAGATGTGCTTGGGCAGCATCTTCATCTTGCCGAGGATGAAGTACTCCTTGGTGTACGCCGACTTGGAGAAGGTGATCACCGCGGCGTCCTCGCCCTCCACGCCCGCCGAGGCGATGGGGAGGGCGTACATGTTCTGCGCCTTGTTCTCCTTCGCCATCTGGAACGTCCAGGCGACGTCCTCGGCCGTGAAGGGCTTTCCGTCGTTCCAGGTGACGCCCTTGCGCACCTGGACGCGGAGCTTCTTGCCCCCGTCCGACCAGGTGTACTTGGTCGCCAGCCACGGGTCGATCTCCCCGGCCTTCGCCGCGTTCATATGGAACAGCGGCTCATAGATCATCCCGTGGGTCGCCTGGAGGGGCTGCGGGGCGAACGGATTGAAGTTCCGGATGAAATTGCCCGTGGATCCCGTGGCAACGGTCAGCACTCCGCCCCCGCCACCGCTCTTGTCCTTGCCCCCGCCGCAGGCGGCGAGTGTGACGGTGAGCGCGAGCGCGGCCCCGGCGGCCAGCGCGCGGCGCGGACCGGCCGTTGTCGTCGAGATCATGGGTTCCCCTCGATGTACGGAATCGAAGCTGCGCGGGTCGAACAGAGCGGGATGAACGGTGCGGTTGAACGAACGCAAGCCGGACGGTGGTCCGCACACCGTCGGCGCCGTGAAATTAAAGGCGCCCGGAAGAGGGTGTCAATAGTCCCGGCACGGCCCCGTCGCTGAACCGGGCTAGTCGAATCAGTCGAACATCCAGGTCTCGCCCCGGAACGGCCTGACAGACGGGAAGTTGGGCAATCCAGGACCTCGGACGGCCGTGCGTACGAACCTTGTCCGAAGTGTTGACACTAAACCGGTAAAGCCGTTCACTGCTTGCTGCGCGGCACCGCCCGTCCGCACCGGGCCGCATCCTTGACGCCCCCTGCCTGAGGGAGAGTTCGCAGATGCAGCGCACGTCCGCACGGCTCACCGTCGGCGATCAGCCCGTCATCTGGCTCGGCGCCAACTACTGGTCACGCACCGGCGGTCCGCTGATGTGGCGCTCGTACGACCCGGACGTGGTCGACGCCGAGCTGCGGGTGCTGCGGGACCACGGGCTGAACATGACCCGGTCGTTCTTCTACTGGCCGGACTTCATGCCCGCCCCCGACCGCCTCGATCCGGAGCTGTGCGCCCGCTTCGCCGACTTCCTCGACCGCCACCACGCGCTCGGCATGACCACCGTCCCCACCTTCCTCGTCGGCCATATGTCCGGCGAGAACTGGGACCCGTCCTGGCGCGGCGGCCGCGACCTGTACAGCGATGTGTGGCTGGTCTCCCGCCAGGCGTGGTTCGCCCGCGAGACGGTGCGCCGCTACGCCGGACACCCCGCGGTGGCCGGCTGGCTGGTCTCCAACGAGATGCCGATCTACGGCCGCCAGCCCGGCGTGCGCTCCGACCAGGTGCCCGCGGAGCGCGAGACGGTCGCGGCCTGGGCCCAGATCGTCCTCGACGCCGTACGGGCCGGCGGCGGCACCCAGCCCGTCTCGCTCGGCGACGGCGCCTGGGGCCTGGAGAACTCCGGTCACGACAACGGCTTCCGGCTCGCGGACACGGCCGAGCTGTGCGACTTCCTCGGCCCGCACGTCTACCGCATGGAGGACGACTCGGTGCGGCAGCACTACGCCGCCGCCTGGGTGTGCGAGCTCACCGGCACCTTCCAGCGGCCGGTGGTGCTGGAGGAGTTCGGCGTCAGCTCCGACTTCGCCGCGGGCCCCGGCGCCGCCCGCTACTACCGGCAGACCCTGCACAACAGCCTGCTGGCCGGCGCCACCGGCTGGATCGCCTGGAACAACACCGACTACGACAACCTCAGCGAGCAGCCGCCCTACCGCCACCACGCCTTCGAGATGCACTTCGGCCTCACCGACACCGCCGGCACCCCCAAGCCGCAACTGCGCGAGCTACGGGACTTCTCCGAGGTGCTGAGCGCCGTGGACTTCCCCCGCTGCCACCGCGCCGACGCCGACACGGCCCTGCTGCTCTCCTCCTACCTCGACACCGTCTACCCCTTCACCCGCGCCGAGGACCGCGCCTACGTCCAGCAGACCGGCCGCCAGGCCTGGGTCGCCGCCCGGCTCGCCGACGCCCCGGCGGCGGTGGTCCGCGAGAGCGACGGCGCGCTGCCCGCGGACGTACGCCTGTGGCTCGTCCCGTCCACCAAGCAGCTGCTCTCCCCCACCTGGTACGAGCTGGAGCGGCGGGCCCGGGACGGCGCCACGGTCTATGTCTCGTACTCCCCCGGCGCCCACAGCGAGCAGCGCGGCCCCTGGTACGCGCATCTCAACGAGCTGTTCGGCGTCCGCCACCAGCTCGAGTACGGCCTGGTCGACCCGATCGAGGACGACGAGGTGACCTTCACCCTCACCCGCGACCTCGGCACCCTCCCCGAGGGCGCCGGGCTCACCTTCCGCGCCGCGGGCACCGAGAACAGCCGCGTCTTCCTCCCCGTCGAACCCGACGGCTCGCAGGTCCTCGCGGTCGACGGCCACGGCCGCCCCGCGCTGCTGCTGCGCGAGACCGGCGACGGGTGTGTGGTCTTCTGCACCTACCCGATCGAGCACATGGCGGCCGTCACCCCCCGGGTCAACCCCGAGGCCACCACCACGCTGTACGACGCGCTGGCCGCCCACGCCGGCGTCCGCCGCCCGGTCACCGTCGCCGACCCCCGGGTGGCCGTGGACCGCCTGGTCCACGAGGACGGCCGGGTGTTCGTCTGGCTGGTCAGCCAGGCCCGCGAGGAGCTGGCGGTCAAGCCGGTGGTGCCCGACGGCAGGCTCACCACCCTGGACGGCACCCCGGCGGACACGGTGGCCCTGGCCCCGTACGGGGTGCGGGTGCTGCGGCTGCACAGCTGAAACCGGCAGGGCCGCCTGGCCACGCAGCCACGGCGAGGGGCGGCGGCGCGGCCCCGCGATGATCGGGACATGCGGCGCTTCGAGCGGCCCCGCCGGCCGGGGCGTCATCGAGGAACATCCCCCCTTCTCCTGATGAGCACCGACCGAACTTCCGATCAACCGGACCGCGCCGTGTCCGAACACGCCATCGGCCCCAGTACCATCGGCACCGAGGTTTGTGATCAATCCCCAGCCGGACCACCCCAGTTACTTGCAGGTGCGGGGGTGGTCCGGCGTCGTATCTGTGGTTGCTGTCCCGCTGGGGACGAGGTGTCAGTACCGCTGTCGGCCGCCGGGATAGTGGATCGGCTCTCGGCACTCCGGCCCGTCAGCAGGCGCGGGCTCAGCGCCCAGTGCGTAGCACAGGGCGGCGTGCAACTGCTCCGCTTCCGCCACCGTCAGCAGCAGCGAAGCAAGGGCTACGTGCTGCCCGGGACGGACGACTTGAAGCGGCAACACCAGGTGTCCATCCCGATCGCGGCGCAGGCCACGACCCGGGACAGGCCCGGCCTCCCACCTCTCTGGCGGACCTGACTGGGCTCGGCTCATTCGCACGCTCCCCTCTCACACTCCGGAGCCCCGTCCGGACCCTCGTGCGGCTCGCCGTCAGCGCAGGAAGGCAGCCGCCCACCCCGACTCTCGGCGACCCGCAACGCGTCGCCCAGCGCCTCACACAGGGACTTGACGAGGAACCGCAGTTCCCCCTCGCTCACCTTGCAATCGCCGAGCATCTTGCGTGCGTGACCGAGGAGTTCGACGCCCGCTTTCAGCTGCGCGGCCTCCATCTCATCGGCGAGCCTCACCAGACGGCTGTTGCCGTCGTCATCCGTCACGAGATAGCAGCGCTGCCCGGCCTCGCTCGGCCACGGCAGCAGACGAGGCCGCGTGCTCATGTCGCCACCGCCTTCACCCCGCACCCAACGGCTCCACGCTGCCGCTCACCCAGGGGGTCACTCGCCAGGCGAACCATCGGGGCATCCGGGCGCCGGGCGTCTGGCCGGATTCCAACGGCCCGATGCCGCCCTGGAGCAGGCAACAGCAGCCGTAACAGCCATTCCACAAATCGGGCGGTAGTCTTCCGCATTGTTGACGCTCCTTTGCAGCGTTGACCACGCCCCCGGACGCAGCCACGTCGCGGGGGTCCTGATCTCCCAGCGTCGCCGTTCGTGTGGCCTGCGCGTTACCCCCTGATGGGTAGACCCACCGTGGGTAGACTCGGCCAGATCACCTTGCATTCCGCCGCGCGCCGGGGGCTTTCAGGAGATGCAGCACGTGACACCGCCAACCGCTCTGCCGCCTATCGGTCTCTAACCCATGGTGAGTAGACCCATCATGGGTAAGCCCGGGAGGCAGGCCCTGATCGATACTTCATCACGTCAGAGATGCGCGGGGGCACGAGATGACCGACTACGTCTCACCGGCAGCACTCCCGCCGCACGTCCTGGAACGTGAGGACATGCGCGCGGCTCTCGCCTGCCACGACTTCGGGACCGTATTCACGCTCGCCCGCAAATGGGGCGGCATCAGTTTCACCAAGATCGCTGATGCCTGCGGGATGAAGACCGACCGAGTCGGAGTCGTCGCCAAGGGCAATGGCCGGATCACCACGATCGACAAGATCATTGCGGTAGCCGACGGGCTCAGGATTCCCGGCGTGTTACTTGGTCTGGCACCTCGCCCCTGGGAATCGCACACCCCCGCGTCTGGAGCCATACGCCCGATGGCCCGTATCGGCATGGACCGTGGAGACGATCACGTGCTACGACGCGATTTCATGAGCCTGTCAGGCGCCGCGCTGCTGGCCGCAGCCACAACACCATCCGCAGGGGCCAGCAGCGCACCACAGCACACCGGGCTTGCCGCCCTCCTCCTGCATCACCTCTCCGCCCTCAGCGTCAGAGAACCAGAACAGCGCACCCCCGCCGAACTCAGGACAGCCGTCACCTGGGCGAAACGCACCTACCAGGCATGCGAGTACACGACCCTCGCCAACGACCTTCCGCGCGTTCTCACCGAGTGCGAGACGGCGTGCGAGGTGTTGACCGGAGATGACCGGCTGACCGCGCATGCATGCCTGGCGGAGCTGTACCACACCACAACCAGCCTGCTACTCAAACTCGGCGACCGAGGTCCGGCAGCCATCACCGCCGACCGCAGCATGCACGCAGCCCAGACCAGCGAGGACCCCCTCACCCAGGCAGCCAGCGCCCGCATCCTTGTCCATGCCTACATGGCCATGGGACACGGCGGCCAGGCCGCCGACCTCGCGCGCACACGAGCTCAGCGACTCGACCCGAAGTCCATCACACACTCGCCTGATCACCAGTCCATTTATGGTGCTCTCCTCCTGCGGGGCGCAGTGGCCGCAGCCGAGCAAGGCGACCGCGACTCGGCAACCGAACTTCTCGACGAGGCTGAACACGCCGCCCGTATGCTCGGCAGCGACGCCAACCACCAATGGACCGCCTTCGGCCCGACCAACGTGCTCCTCCACCGGGTCAACATCTCCACCACCCTTGGCGACGCCGGAGCAGCACTCGCCTACGCCCAGACGATCGACATCGACACCATCGACGTCCGTGAACGCGAGGCAACCCTCTGGGTAGACGTGGCCAGGGCCTGCGAGCAATGGAACAAATACCCCCAGGCATACGCCGCCCTGCGCACCGCCGAAGACCTCGCCCCCGAAGAGATCCGCACCCGCCCGACCGTCAAGGCACTGGTCGGACGCATCCACCACCAAGACGTACGCGGTGAACTGCGCGGCCTGCCCGAGCTGGCCGCCCGAGTCGGAGCCCGCCCATGACCACACCGCCACCTCAGCGGACCCTCTACGTCATCGTCTGCGCCGCCGGACCCGCCGCACACGTGGGCAAGCTCATCCAGCAAGCCCAAGACCGCTCCTGGGACGTGCAGATCATCACCACCCCAACGGGACGAACCTTCGTAGACGTCTCAACGCTCGAAGCCCAGACCGGGCGGCCCCTCCGCAGCGAATACCGAAAACCCGGCGACGACACCCGCTCAGCCCCGCAGGCAGACGCCATCATCGTCGCCCCCGCCACCTACAACACCATCAACAAATGGGCACTGGGCATCAGCGACACCTACGCGCTGGGCATCCTCGCCGAATCCATCGGGCTGGGCATCCCCGTGGCCGTGCTCCCGTTCGTCAACGCAGCACTGGCCGCTCACCCCGCCTACCAGCGCAACATCGCAGACCTGCGATCCGCAGGCGTCAACATCCTGCACGGCAAGGGACACGGCCCAGAGCCCCACGCCCCCGGCACCGGCAGCGCGCTACTCGACACCTTCCCGTGGAGCCTGGCCCTCGACACCGTCGAACACAACGGGTGACCAACTCTTGCTCCCCACTTGGCACAGATGCACCACAAGAAATTGCATCTGGCATTCCTTTACTTGCTCTGCATCAAGCGATTTTTGCAAGGATGGTGGGAGGCCCCCACCGGATCCACTGTCCCCCGGCTTCACACAACCCCAACCCACCAGGAATCGCTGCCGCTTCCCAGCAAGCCCCACCCCTCCCCCTCCCCTCGGCTGACCGCATTGCGCCGAAGGCGCGAGACGATGCCAGCACCCGTCAGAGCCGCATACCGCCCAGCCGTGCTCAGGCGGCCGGGCATCCGGTCCGTATCGGCTTGGTCGTCTCCAACGCGGACGAGACCTTCGAGGCGGTGGAGGAGGGCAGCGGGGTCGTGCTGCTGGCCGCGGGCAACGCCGCGATCTACCAGCGGCCCGGCGTCGTCACGCTCCCGGTCAGCGGGCTCTCGCCGAGCCGACTGGCGCTCGTCTGGCGGCCGGACGACCACCGCGCGGCCGTCCGCGACTTCGTCGAGGCCCTGCTGAACGCATCGCCCGATCTGCCCCGGAACGGGCAGGTCGGGCCCTGAGCGGCCCCGCTGTAGCCTGCGGCCCCTCCCCTTCGCCTGGTTTCTCGCGAGGAGGCCCCTGCGTTTAGGCCGAGGAGGAATCGTGTCCGGGTGTTGCGACGCGCAGCGTCGCGTACCCGCTTCAGGGCGCGGGGCCCATACCGTGTCGGCACCGCCAGGATGATTCGAACGTGTGCGCCGATGATCGCTGGTCGGGGTGGTGACCGCAGGATCGGGGCACGTGTGTGCGGCGGCCGTACGTATGGTTCTTCAGGGGTTCGGGATGGCGTGGCGTCCCGGCCGGGGACTGTGAGGGGGCGGGATGGAGCAGGTGAGTACGGCTGCGGAGGCCGGGCATGCTCGCTACACCTACCGGGTGCGCGTGTCGTCGACGGTCCGCGAGGCTCTGCTCGCAGAGTGGGACCGGTGCCGCTGGATCTGGAACGAATGCGTCGCCAAGTCCAAGGCCGTGCGCCTGTACAACAAGACCAACCTCAACGACAAGCAGACCTGCGGCCCGGCCCAACTCAGCAAGATGCTGACCGAAGCTCGCGCGATGACCCCGTGGCTGCGCGAAGGCTCCAGCATTCCTCAGCAGCAGATCATCCGGGACTTCGGTAAATCCCGCGCGAAAGCGCAGAAAGACATCAAGGACCGGCTGCCGGTCAAGCGGCGTGCCGGGATGCCGAAGTGGAAAAAGAAGCGCGAGGCGGATCCGACCCTGAAATATACGAGGCAGGGTTTCCGGCTGAAGGACGGGCGCCTGCATCTGGCCGGAGGCATCGCGCTGACCGTGGTGTGGTCGCGCAAGCTGCCCGCCGGCCCGTCGAGCGTGCGCGTGTACCGGGACAGCCTCGGGCACTGGTATGTCAGCTTCGTCGTCCCCGCCCGGACCGAACCGCTGCCGGTGACCGGGCGGGTGATCGGCGTGGACTGGGGCGTGAAGGAGACCGCCACCACCACCTCCGATGCCCATGACCTTCCCCACGCCCAACACGGCAAGAAGGCCGCCACGAAGCTGGCCCGCTACGACCGGATGATGGCCCGCCGCAAGCCGAAGAAGGGGCAGGCCGCCTCGAAGGGCTACCGCGAGGCGAAGAAGCTGCGGGCGAAGCTGCACAAGAAGATCGCCCATCAGCGTGAGGACACTGGCCGCAAGTGGGCCAAGAAGGTCGTACGCGACCATGATGCGATCGCGGTTGAGAACTTCCGTCCGAAGTTCCTCGCCAGGACGTCAATGGCCTGCAAGGCCGCTGACGCCGCCATCGGCGCCACCAAACGGGCCCTGATCGAAATGGGCCGCAAGCACGGACGGACCGTGCACCTGGTACACCCCGCGCACACCACGATGGACTGCGCGCACTGCGGAGCGAGAGCCAAGCACGCATTGCCGCTGAGTGAACGCACCTATACCTGCACCGCGTGCGGAGCCGTCTCCCCCAGAGACAAGAACTCCGCCCGCGTCATGCTCATCCGGGCAGGTCTGAACCCGGCTGGTGTTGAGGGCGTAAGACTCGACCGCACGCAGTGCGGCCAAGCTGCCTGAGCCAGAAATCCCCCGTCAGGGGGGGCAGTCAATTCATCCACTCATGCTCGTACTTGGCGTACGTGCCGTCGTGCGTGGCCAGGTGCACCCACTGGTCGACGTACTCCTTGAACTCGGCGTCGCCGCGCGGCACGGCATACGCCTTCTCCGAGAAGGAGAACGGCTTGTCGGGGTGGACGGCGCACAGCTCCGGGTGGATCTTCGCCTGGTAGCGGGTCTCGCTGGCGTCGGTCATCATCACATCGGCCCGGCCCGCGATGATCTCGTCGAAGATCGTGGTGTTGTCGGGGTGGACGGTGAGGGTGGCCCGCTTGATGTGGGCGCGGGCGAACTGCTCGTTGGTGCCGCCCGGGTTGACGATCACCCGGACGTCCGGCTGGTCGATGTCCTCCAGCGTCTGGTACTTCTGCTCGTCCTCGCACCGCACCACCGGGGCCTTGCCGTCGGTCAGATACGGCTCGCTGAAGTACGCCTTACGGGCCCGGGGCAGGGTCACCGACACCCCGCCCATGCCGATGTCACAGCGCCCGGCGGCCAGGTCGTCGACCAGCTTGGCCCAGGTCGTCGCGACGTACGCGGGCTTGGCGTCCAGGCTCTTGGCGAGGTCGCGGGCCATGTCGATGTCGATGCCGGTGTAGTCGCCGGTCTTGGGATCGCGGTGGGTGAAGGGGCGGTAGTCGCCGGTGGTGCACACGCGCAGCACGCCGCGCTCGGGCACCCGGTCGAGCAGGGTGCCGCGCTGGTGCTTGCCCGTGGCGGCGGGCGCGGAGGCGGGGCCGGCGGCCAGGGCCGAGCCGGCGGCGGTGGCGGCCAGGACGGCGGCGAGGGCGGACAGCGTGACGGAACGTCGCATGGCGACTCCTTCGCACAGGCCGCGGCGAGCGGCACGGAACGGCGCGCGCGGGGCGCACGGGTGGGGCGGGCGCCTGCGCGTGATCACAGCGGGGTCAGGGTGGCAGAAGTGGCCGCCCGGCGGAACCCGTTGAGCACCAGCTGACACGGCGTCCGGGACCGATCCGGCGTCAGAACTCCTCGGCCGGTGCCACGTCCTGGAGCCGGGCGAGGAGCTCGGCGCCGCGCTTGGCGACGACGTCCCGGTCGCCCTCCGACAGCGCCGAGCCCATCCCGCAGGCGACCGCCCCGGCCGCGATCCACTCCGGGGCGTCGGCGACGGTCACCCCACCGGTGGGCAGCAGCGCGGCCTGCGGCAGCGCGGCCCGTACGTCCTTGACCCAGCGGGGACTATGGGCGGAGGCCGGGAACAGCTTCAGGGCGTCCGCGCCCAGCTCCAGCGCGCGCACCATCTCGGTGGGCGTGGCCACGCCGGGGAAGACCGGCAGGCCGTAGCGGTGGCCGGTGCGGATCACCTCCGGGTCCAGGCTCGGGGAGACCAGGAAGCGGGCGCCCGCGTCGACCGCCATCCGGGCGGAGGCGGCGTCCAGCACCGTGCCCGCGCCGATCACCGCCTCGTCGCCGACCTCGCGGACCAGCGTGGTGACGGCCTCCAGCGCGAAGGGCGTGGTCAGCGAGAACTCCAGGGTGGTGAGGCCGGCGGAGAGCAGGGTGTCCGCCGCCGCGGTCGCGTGGTCATAGCTGTCGCTGCGGATGATGGCGAAAACCCGCTGTGCGAGCGCGGCCCGGGTGATCTCCCAGCGGTACACGGCAATTCGCCGCCTTTCCTCTCAGCAGGGTCTCCTGGAGATGCCGCCCCGGATTGCCTCCGGGATATGCGGCCTTTCGCTGTGCGATGGTCGGTGGGGAAAGCGCTGTAGGGGGAAGCGGTGTGGGGGGTTTGACGGTCGGTCAGCGGCGGCGAGCGATGGGAGATATCTGCCTCTCGGTGCGGTGGAAAGGGGCGGGACGGGACGCGGGGTTCAGCGGTGGACGGAGTCGGCGCCGCCCGTGAACGCGGCCAGGGCCCGATCGCGCCCGGCCGCCGAGGGCAGCCCGTCCGTATCGGTCGCGGTCTGGACGACCAGCGCGGCGACACAGGCGGCCTCGGCGAGCGCCCGCGGCTCGGGCAGCCCGCGCAGCCGGCCCGACAGATACCCCGCGGCGAAGGCGTCTCCGGCGCCGACCGGGTCGGCCACCGGCACCGGATAGGGCGGCTGGTCCCAGCGGCCGCCCGCGGTCAGGGCCGTCGCCGAGCGGTCGGCCCGCTTGATGACGACCGTATGCGCCCGGCCGTCCAGCAGCTCCGCCGCGGCGTCGTCGGCGGATCTCGCGGTCAGCAGCTCCAGCTCGTCCTCCCCCGCGAGCACGAGGTCGGCCTCGCGCAGCAGCCGCCCGGCCGTCTGCGCCCACTGCGCCGCGCCGCCCAGCTTGTGCCGCACATTCGGGTCGAAGGAGACCTCCGCCCCGGCGGCGCGGGCCAGCTCGACCAGCCGGTCGGTGGCGGCCGCCGCGGTCGGCGACAGCATCGGGGTGATCCCGGACAGATGCAGCACCCGGGCGCCCGTCAGGGCCTCGCCCGGTATGTGCTCGGGGGCGAGCCGGGAGCCGGCCGAGCCCGAGCGGTAGTACTGCACATCGATGGCGCGGTGCGGATGGCTGTCGCGCAGCAGCAGCCCGGTCGGGGCCTGCTCGTCCACCCCGGCGAAGGTCACATCCACCCCGTCGGCGCGCAGCTCGCGCAGCACGGTCCGACCGGCCGGATCGTCCCCCACCCGGCCGACCCAGCGGACGCGATGGCCGAGCCGGGCGAGGCCCGTGGCCACGTTGGACTCGGCTCCGGCGACCGAGCGGCGGAAGTGCACGGCCTGCTCCAGGGGGACGCCGGGCTCGGCGAGTAACAGCAGCATCGCCTCACCGCATGTGACCACTTCCGGGCCGCTCACCACCGGTGCCTCCCCTTGCTCCCCGCGCGTCCCCTTCTCCCGGAAACGCTACCCGGAGGCGCCGACAGACGCCCCCGCGGGGTTCGAGTCACTTCACGACACGTCAACGTCCGTCGTACGCAAAGCCGTTCCCGCCGGAGGGAGACGGGGCCCGCAACGCGGCGGCCGCCGCCTGCGAACAGGCGGCGGCCGAGGTGCGGGGGGTGGCGGTCTTCGGTGGTCAGCAGCGGTAGTCGACCAGGTCGAACGACGCGTAGTGGTCGGCCGTGTAGTAGTCCTCGTCCGTCTTCTTCCCGGTCACGATGCGGCGGGCGCCGCGGGTGCTGGAGCCGGGGGTCTTGACGGTGTACTCGTGGTAGTAGCCGGTGGACTGGGACGGCAGGATGCCTTCGCGATTCTGGAAGACGGTCCCGTCCTGCGGGTACGGGTAGGGGCCGCCGGAGGCGATCAGGTCGAGCGTGTCATGGGCCTGTGAGGGCAGGTCGGAGTAGCAGATGTCTCCGACGGCCGCGATCTGGGAGACCGACGCGACGGCCTGGGGTGCGAGCGGTGCGGCCGGGGCGGACGCGACGGCCGGGCCGCCGATGAGAAGGCTCGAGGCGAGTGCGCCGAGCACACCGATGCGGGCGATCCGTGGGGGGATTCTCATGCCTTACAGCATGACGCGCGTAGACCATGACATGTCAATGCCAAGTGGAAGGAGTTTCCGTGGAGTTCACAAGACCCGCGCGAAGCGCCGGGAGAAGTGATGGAGACGTAACGCCGCGGGGGCCTTTGCCTCAGAGGCAAAACTTTTGCCCGAGAGGCGAAAACTGGTTATACCGGAGGCATGCTCCCGCCTCCTGAGGGGCCCGCCGACGGGCCTCCCGCCGAGCTGCCCTCCGTCGCCCCGCGCCTGCGCGACCTGCGGCGGCGCAGCGGCCTGACGCTCGAATCCGCCGCCCGGCTGGCCGGGCTCTCACCCGCGCATCTGTCCCGCCTGGAGACCGCCCGGCGCCAGCCGTCGCTCCCCATGCTGCTGGCCTTGGCCCGTACCTACGGCACCACGGTATCGGACCTCCTCGGCGAGGTCTCGCCGGAACGGGACCCGATCCTGCGGGCCGACCGGATGGAGGCCTCACGGACGGGCGGCTGGACGTACTGGCGGGCCGGCGGCGGCGGCCGGGCGATGCAGGCGCTGCGGGTGCACGTGCCCGCGGGGCCCGGCCCCCAGGAGGACCTGGTGCGGGTCCACCCGGGCGAGGAGTGGCTGTACGTCACCCAGGGACGGCTGCGGCTGACGCTCGGCGAGACCGTCCATGTGCTCGCCGTCGGCGACGCGGCCCACTTCGACTCGCTGACCCCGCACCGCATCGCCGCCGCCTCGTCCGGAGGCGTGGATCTGCTGTTCGTCCACACACTGCTTCAGAGCGGCACAGCCGACCTTTGCCTCGGCGACGCCGTCCGCGGAGGGAGGCACAACGCGCCATGACCGACGCCGACAACACCCTGGGCGCCACACCGGGCACCGGGGCCGCACAGAACAGCGGAACCGCACCGACCGGCAAGGTCGTGCGGGAGGAGGACCGGGCCCCGATGGGGTTCACCATCCGCGTCTTCATCTATCTCGTCGGCGTTCACTTCATCGCCGGGTTCCTCTTCCTGTTGTTCTACCTGGCCGGGGCGAAATAGCCCGGCCCTCCGGAGCGACCCCCCGGAGCGACCCTCCGGAGGGGCCCCCGGAGCGGCCCCCGGGCGCGGCGCCGTCACCCCGCGCGGGTGGAGAACAGCCCGCCCGTCGGCCCCTGCTTGTCCCCGCCCTGCGCCTTCTTCAGCGCGTTGGCCAGGCCCTCCATGGTCAGCGACTGGAGAATCACCCGGCCATTGCCCTCCAGGGTGGCCAGGGACAGGCCCTCACCGCCGAACACCGCGTTCATCAGGCCCTGGCGGTTGAGCCCGCCGATGCGCTGGACGCCGTACTGGATGCCCTCCTCGAAGGCCACGATGCAGCCCGTGTCGACCTCGATCCGGCCGCCGAAGTCGGCGGGGTTGAGGTCGATGAAATTGCCCGCGCCGCAGATGATCACCGTGCCGCGCCCGGTGAACTTCTCGAGGACGAACCCCTCGCCGCCGCTGCGCCCCGTCCTGCCGCCCTGGAAGGCGATGCCGAACTCCACGGTCGACTCGGCCGCCACGAAGGCGTCCTTCTCCGCGAACCAGGCGCGGCCGCCGTCCAGCTCCAGCGCCCGCATCTCCCCGGGCAGCACGCCCGCGAACCCGACGGTGCCCTCGCCGCCGGTCGAGGTGAAGTACTGGAAGGCGAGCGACTCCCCCGCCAGCGCCCGCTGACCCACCTGCATGGCGGTGCCCATGGCCTGGCGCAGCATGCCGCCCATGCCACCGCTTCCGCCGCCGTCCCCGTTGCCCCCGGCGGCCTGTCCGCCGCCCGCGCCGGGCCCGGACAGCCGGGTCTCCATCGTCACGTTCGACGTCTTGAACAGGAACTTTCCGGCCTCGCAGTAGACGGTCTGGCCGGGCTGGAGGCTGCAAACCGCCATCTGCATGGCGTTGCCGACGATCTCTTGGCGCAGGGTCACAGCAGGACTCCTCGGTACGGACATGGCGGATATATCGCAATGGCCAACGTTCGACCCGAGGCCCTGGGTTCCGCCGGAGAAACGCGATCGCGGTCACAGGCCGACGGCACAATAATCCCGATCATGGACACAGGCACCGGCGTGGACCTGGCATGGCTGGGGCCGCCCCTGGACGTACGCCCCCTCTTCCCCGCCGACCGCAGCGCCCTGCTCGATCTGCTGACCGCCCTGGACCCGGCGGACTGGCGGCGCCCCACCGTCTGCCCCGGGTGGGATGTGCACGACGTGGTGGCCCACCTCCTCCACGATCACCTCCGCCGGCTGTCCGGCGGCCGCGACGGGCACCCGGGGTCGCCGTTCGGCCCCGGCGAGACGCTGCCGCGGTTCATCACGCGGACGAACGAGGACTTCGTCCGCGTATCGCGGCAGCTCAGCCCGCGCGTGCTGACCGAGCTGCTGGCCACGCTCGGCCCGCGGCTCGACGACTTCTGGGCGGGCCTGGACCCCGCCGCGCCCGCCGGCCTGGACGTGTCCTGGGCGGCCCCCGGGGCGCCCGCCCCGAACTGGCTGGACACCGCCCGCGAGTACACCGAGTTCTGGGTCCATCAGCAGCAGATCCGCGACGCCGTGGACCGGCCGGGCGCCACCGGCCCCGAGCTGCTGCACCCGGTGCTCGACACGTTTCTGCGCGCCCTCCCCCACACCCTGCGCGCCCGCCCGGCCCATGGCGGAGCGACGGTACGGGTCCTGGTGCCCGGCCCGGGCGGCGGGGCGTGGACGGCGGTGCGCGAGGGCGACCACTGGGCGCTCCGCACCCCCTCCACCCCGGCGACCGCGGAGGTCGAGCTCGCCGCGGACACGCTGTGGCGGCTGGCCACGCGCGGGATCACCCCGCGGGAGGCGCGGCGCCGGGCCACGGTGCGCGGGGACGAGAGGCTGGCGCGGGCCACGCTGACGATCCTCGCGATCGTCCGCGAGCCGGAGCCGGAGCCGGGGCCGGGGCCGGAACCGGAACCCGAGCCGAAGCCGGAGATCTGACCCCGTCCGGCCCAACGGACAAAAATTTTCCGGCCGTTGTGACAGAACCGCCGCGGCGGCCGCGTCTACGGGGTGGTCGGCCGTACTTCTTCGGCGGCCATCGGACTCGGCCCCCACTGGGACCGGGGTCCGAGGCGATCGATTCACCGAGAGGGGGAGCCGTCGATGACCGCAGTCGACGACGCCTTCCCGCGCGACCCCGCGACGCGCCACCGAGCGGAGAGCCGGGCCACCCAGGTCCACGCCGCCGCCCACACCACCGCCCGCGAGGTCACCTCCGGCGGCCACTCGACGTTGCGCCACACCGTCGGGTCCAGCCGGCCGGGCCACCATTCCGCCGCCCCGGCGACGGCGCGCGCCGCCGGCGTCGCGCGGATGTCCGGGAGGTCCGCATGAGCGACGAGGAGTTCGACGCGCGGGCGGATTTCATGGCCTGGTGCCGTGAACACACCGGGCCGCTCCGGCTGACCGCGCGTCGGCACGCTCGCGACCACCAGGCCGCGGACGACGCCGTACAACATGTGTTGGAGAGCCTCTGGAAGAAATGGGATGACGCCGACCTTCGCCGGAAGGTCAGGAACACACCCGGATACGCCCGGCGCTGCGTGATCAACGCCTGGCGCTCCATGGAGCGCAGCGAGACCGCGGAACGCGAGCGTCTCAAGAAATACGCCTCCGGCGAGCTGGTGCCGGAAACGCAGGATCTTTACTCCGACATCGAGTGGAAGCTGAGCCTTCCGCCCATGCTGGAAATGCTCAACCCCACCTGGCGTTCAGTCATTGAACTGCGGTACCAGCAGGGCAGGTCGTTCCCCGAGATCGCCGCGATCATGGGCATCTCCGAGTCGACCGCCCGCCGATTCGACAAGAGGGCGCTCATCGCACTCGCGGAAGCCGAACGGGCGTGGGGAGAGAAAGGAGGCGGGGATGGACGTCGTTGAACGTCTCGTCCTGGCATCCCAGCACGCTTCCCCGGATTCGGTTCGGCCCGACGCGGAGACCTTCCTGGCTCGGGTGTTCCCCGAGCTGGGATTCGTCTCTTCAGCGGTTTCCGCCATGGGGGTCGGCCACAGCGCGGCCGGCCCCCGGCGGGCCGAATCCGAGGAGGACGGCGCGAGCCGGGAGGAGCTGCTGGACGAGCTGAGAGAGATCACCCGGAATCACGAGGGAAAGGATGGTGCAGGACTCCGACGTATCGCGGAAATCGTGGAACTCCTGGACGGCGAAGAAGCGGCCTACGCGTGGTGGCGCCACGCAGCGCAGGCCGGCGACGAAGTAGCGGTCGCTGTCGTCGAGGAACTGCACACGGAGCAAGAACTCTCAGGAGAACGGCCCAGCGTTCTTCCGCTGAGCGATTCGCCCGGCCCTGACACGGGGGGCAGAGCCGAGCGAGACGTGACGCAACAAGTACGCGGGCGGTAAACAGGGGTTGCCGCGCGCGTTTCGGGGGAGGGGCCCGGTCTCGACAGCAGGGGGAAGTCGAGACCGGGCCCCGACGTATTTCTTCCTCAGCTGCACACATGCTTTCTGACGTAATTCCCTCCCCGGCCGCGTCTCCTCTATGAAGACACCGAGGAGGCAAGCAGTGCCCAGGACAGACGAAAGCACCCGCAGGCGGCGGAAATCCGAGCGGAAATACTCGCGATACGCGAAGAAGGGGCTCGGCATCGCATTCGGCGCCACGATCAGCTCACTGGTCAAGCTGGGCTGGGAGCATGTACGCCGGGAGTACGGCCTTTGAATGCTCCTCTCCCTGGAGGGAGGGGATTCCTGGCTCAGGCTGCCTGCGGGAGCGGCGCTCCCGGAGGTCTTGCGCCCTCGGCACCAGCCGGGTTCAGACCTGCCCGGTGGAGCATCACGTGGGCGGAGTTCTTGTCTCTGGGGGAGACGGCTCCGCACGTGGTGCAGGTGTAGGTGCGCTCGGACAGCGGCAGTGCGTGCTTGGTTCTCGCTCCGCACGATGCGCAGTCCATGGTGGTGTGCGCGGGATGCACGAGACGGATGTCCCGACCGTGCTTGCGGCCCATTTCGATCAGAGCCTTCTTCGTGGCACCGATCGCGGCGTCCGCCGCCTTGCGCGCCATCGAGGACCTGGCGAGGAACTTCGGCCTGAAGTCCTCCACCGCGACGGCGTCGTGGTCGGTCACGACCTTTTTCGCCCACTTGCGCCCGGTGTCCTGCCGCTGCCGGGCGATCTTCGCGTAGGTCTTCGCCCGCCACTTCCCTGCCTCGCGGTAGCCCTTGGAGGCGGCCTGCCTCTTCTTCGGTCTACGGCGGGCCATCATCCGGTCGTACCGGGCCAGCTTGGCCTGGGCCTTGCGGCCATGCTGGGCATGCGGGAGGTCATGGGCGTCCGAGGTGGTGGTCGCGGTCTCCTTCACGCCCCAGTCCACGCCCAGCACCCGACCGGTCTCCGGCAGCAGCCGCACCTCGGTGGGGACAACGAACGAGCAGTACCAGTGCCCGACACTGTCCTGGTACACACGCACCGAAGACGGTTCGGCGGGCAGGTCCCGCGACCACACCACCGTCACCACGATCCCGCCCGCCAGGTAAAGGCGATCGTCCTCAGCCGGAACCCGCGCCGGGTGTAGTTCAACGTCGGAGCGGCCTCGCGCTTCTTCTTCCACTTCGGCATACCAGCCCGCTGCCGCTGAGGCAGGCCCTCCCGGATGTCCTTGTGCGCCTTGGCGCGGGACTTGCCGAAATCCCGTATCAGCTGCTGCTGCGCAACGCTGGAGCCCTCACGCAGCCACAGCATGCACTCCCGCGCCTGTGTCAGCATCTTGTCGAGCCGCGCCGGACCACAAGTCCGCTTCTCCCCCGTGGCCTTGTTGTGCAGGTGGATGGACTTGGACTTGGCGACGCACTCGTTCCAGATCAACCGGCACCGGTCCCATTCCGCCATCAGCGCCCCACGGGCACTCGAGGACACGCGAAGCCGGTACGTGTACCGGGCATGCCCGGCATCATCGGCTTCACGTGGCGTCATCATGCAGTCAACGTAGCGTCATGATTCGTTTGTCACTTCGTATTCCGGCAGACCCACTCGAACGAGTGACCGCCCGAGCCGCTGGGACCGGCGTCCCTCAACTCCGAGACGCTCCAGGATGCTTGAAGGTCGCCTCCGCCATTGCCCGGGTGGACCCCGGATCGCCGAGCGGCGATCCGGCTTCTCCTGCCCCGCTACGAGGGAAACCGGATCCCTCCCCGGCCTGAAGGCTGGGGCATTCTCCGGGAATCCCGGTGAAGACCGCAGCGACGCGGACACGGGTGGGCGATAGCGCCGATCCGGGAAGATGTCGATGCGGGAAAGCCGACAGTCACCTCGAAGGGGCGGAGTGGTGTGAGCGCTGAGGTCGCGGCAATCAACCTCGGGCGGACGCTGGCGACGCGCGTCGTCCGGATGTGGCTCGACCCGCGTACGCGCGAGCAGGAGAGCCGGATGGACATGTCCGCGCTGATCCGGCGGCGGATACCGGGGCTGCGGGCCCAGCGTGGCGTGGAGCGGCAGTTCGAGCAGATCGCGGACGCGGTCGCGGCGCGGCTTGAGCCCATCTGCGGGCATGAGTTCCGCGGCCTGGACGAGGGCGGACGGCGGGCGGCGCTCGACGCCGTGACGGCGGCCTTCGCCCACGCGGACCTGTCCGACGAGGCGATCCTCGGGTCCGACGCCAACCCCGCCGAGCTCGCCCGCCGGGTCCGTACCGCCGCTCCCCCGCCGACCGGTCTTGGCGAGGTGGAAACGCGCTTCTACGAACTCCTGCTGGCCGAGTGCTGCGACTGCTATGTGCAGACCCTGCGCCGCCTCCCGGTCTTCACCGAGCGTGGCGTCACCGAGCTGCTGGGGCGGGTCGGCGAGCTCGGCTCGGAGCTGAGCCGGGTGCTGGAGCGGCTGCCCGTCAGGTCGTTGTACGCGCCGCAGGGCGCGGATCAGGACGCCGCCTTCCGCCGTGAGTATCTGGAGTTCATCAGCCGCACCATGGACGAGGTGGAGCTGTTCAGCTTCACGGCAGGGCAGGCGCCGCGCACCAAGCTGTCCGTCGCATACATCAGCCTGCGGGTCAGCACGGACGAGGAGCGGGCGGCGCGGCGGACGGGCCACGGATCCGTCGACCGGTTACGGGCGGGCATCGGCGCATGGGACACGGCCGAGCAGGAGTCGTCGGCGAGCGTACGGGTCGAGGCGGCGCTGAAGCAGGCGCCACGTGTGCTGTTGCGCGGGGAAGCGGGCTCCGGGAAGACGACGCTGCTCAACTGGCTGGCCGTCACCGCGGCACGGGGCTCTTTCGGTGGCGATCTGGCCGACTGGAGCGGCCTGGTCCCCGTCCTCGTCAAGCTCCGCCACTACGCGACGCGCGAGCTGCCGCGTCTTGAGCAGCTGCTGGACGTCACCGCCGGGCCGCTGACCGGCCATATGCCCGCCGCGTGGGTCGACCGCCAGTTCCAGGCGGGCCGGGTGCTGCTCCTGGTCGACGGTCTTGACGAACTCGTCGCGAGCGAGCGGCGCAAGGTCCGCGACTGGCTCAGGCTGCTGCTCAGCGCCTACCCGGACACCCGCGCCGTGGTGACGACCCGGCCGACCGCCGCCGGCGGCGACTGGCTGCGGTCGGAGGGCTTCGCCCCGGTCGGTCTCGAACGGATGACCCCCGCCGACCTGCGCGCCTTCGTCCAGCAGTGGCATCAGGCCGTACAACTCCACTCCGGCGACGCCCCATGCGCACCGGAAGAGCTCCCGCACTACGAACGGGCGCTCGTGGCCAGCCTCCAGGACCGCCCCCATCTGCTCGCCCTCGCCGCGAACCCGCTCCTGGCCGCCCTGCTGTGCGCGCTGCACCTGGGGCGGCGCAGCCGGCTGCCGCGAAACCGCATGGAGCTGTACCGCATCGCGCTGGAGCTGCTGGTGCAGCGCCGCGACGCGGAGCGCGGGGTACCCAGCGCCCTGGACGTACGGCTGAGCCTCACGGACAAGCTGTGCCTGTTGCGCGATCTGGCCTGGCGGCTGTCGGACAACAACCGCAGCGAGATCGCCCGGGAGAAGGCGCTCGACCACGTCACGGCCAAGCTGAGGTCGATGCGCCATCTGGACGCCGAGGGCGGGCGGGCCCTGGAGCACCTGGTGACCCGCTCCGGGGTGCTGCGCGCCCCGGCCGACGACCGCATCGACTTCCTGCACCGCAGCTTCCAGGAGTACCTGGCCGCCGAGGAGGCGGCGGAGGAGGACCGCGTCGGCAATCTCATCGAGCGGGCCCATCTGGACACCTGGCGCGAGACCATCATCATGGCCGCCGGACACGCCAACCGCGGCCAGCGGGAGGAGCTGATCACCGGCATCCTGGACCGCGCGGAGGCGGAGCGCCGTCATGCGCGTGGGCTACGGCTGTTGGCGGCGTCCTGCCTGG
Organism: Streptomyces sp. NPDC097640; assembly: GCF_040302705.1. Classification (NCBI taxonomy): domain Bacteria; kingdom Bacillati; phylum Actinomycetota; class Actinomycetes; order Kitasatosporales; family Streptomycetaceae; genus Streptomyces; species Streptomyces sp. NPDC097640. The sequence goes on along the minus strand of NZ_JBEOSB010000005.1, from coordinate 181,672 downwards.
AGACGATGGAGTCGGTGCCCGTCGGGCTCGCCGAGCGGCTTGACGTGAATCTCGGCCAGTTGGTGCCGCCGCGGCGCCGGAGCGATGCGGAGTCGCTGGCAGCCGTGGGCGATCCAGTACTGGGCAGACTGCCGCGCTCGCTCGACGGTCTCAGCGAGACCGCGGCCAGGGCGGCCGTACGTACAGCCGCCCTCATCGGCGGAGGGCGCGCGCTGGACTTACTGAGTGCCTACGCCGAAGACGGGCGCACCAATGTGCACAAGGAACTTGCCCGGGTATGGGATTATTTCGCCCCTGATCAGTATGTCCGGCGTGTGCTCTGCAAGTTGCCACTGCGAGACCTGCACCTCACCCTCTCCCATCCCAGCCAGTGGGCCACGGCCACGTGGCTGGGGTCCGTCCGGAGAGTGTCGATCACCTATCCGTTCACCCCCGGCCTCGCCGCTCTGAAGGAATTTCCCCAGCTTTCCCAGCTGTGGATAACTCGCCTCAAGGGCGACTGCGATCTCAGGCCACTGGCCGACCACCGAGCGTTGGAAAATCTCTTGGTCAACGGAACCGGTCCCTTGAAGGGCACCGAGGTGTTGGACCGATTCACTCGCCTGCGGAAGCTCTTCCTCACCTATTGGTCGACCCTCCCCCCGCTGGACGAGCTCCCCCTGCCACCGTCGCTGACCGACCTGTGGCTGGGATACGTCCCGGCCGACCCCGATCTGGCGTTTCTCGACCGTCTGCCGAAGCTCGAGTACCTGTCTCTGGAGGGCACAGGGAGCCTTCGGGGGCTCATGGACTCGACTGCGATCGCCGACCTCGGGCGACTGCGGCTGGCCGGGTTCGACATGACCGAGCAACTTGGCGCCTGGCCTTCCGTCGGTCTCCGCGCCACGGAGCTGATCTTCTACGAATGTGCCCTTCCCGCCGATCTCAGCCCTCTCCATGGGATCACCTCAGTCACCCGGGTGTTCTTCGGCATGTGCCACGGCCCGTACCCCGGCCCGCTGGACCTGTCCTCACTGGAGGGCCGCCCGTCCCACCCCCGCCTCACCGTCGACGTCGGTCGGGGGCAGGTCGTCACGGGCACCAACCACCTCGGACCGGGCATAAAGCTCCGCTACCTGTGAGGTTCACCCCCCCAGCTCCGCGTACCGCGCCGCGAGCCGCTGCGCGCCCGCCTCCGTGAGCGTGCCGTGCAGCCGCAGGCGGGCGATGCCGCCGTCCGGGAAGATGTCGATGCGGACGTGGGTGGCGGGCGGGGCCCCGGCGAGCTGGAAGCGGTGGACCGTGTCGGGCTGGAGGCGGGTGCGGGGCAGGAGTTCGGTCCAGGCGGGGGCCGTGTGGTCGGCGGGGTCGGCGTCGGCGGTGGCGTCGAGGGCGTAGAGCGCGGCCCAGCCCGGGGCGTTGCCCTTGTAGCAGCCGGTGTCGATCTCGACGGCCCGGATCCGGGCCTGTTCGGTGAGCCGGTAGCGGACCCAGTCGTGGCCGTGGTCGCGGCGGCGGCGGGTCTCCCAGCCCTCGTCCATCTTGCGGGAGCGGCCGGGCCGGATGGAGTTGGCGGGCGGGGAGTAGAAGCGGTCGGAGGCGTCCTCGGCGGCGCCGCCGTTTTCCAGGGCGGCCAGGTCGAAGGTGCCGAGGGCGGTGAGCCAGCCGGGGTCGGGGACGGCCTCGCCGTGGACGCGGAGGCGGGCGATCCCGCCGTCGGGGTGCTGCTTCAGCCTGAGGTGGGTGAAGCGGCGGGCCACGGCGACCGGGAAGCCGTTGGCCGCGTGGCCGCCCACGGGGGTGCGGGGAACGAGCTCCGTCCACTCGACGCCGTCGGCGAGCAGCTCCTGGGGGGACGGGGTGCCCGCCACCGATGTCGCCTCGACGCCGACAGCCTGCGGGTAGTTGCCGCGGAAGTGGGCGGTGTCGACGACGATGCCGTGGATGACGCCGGGCGTGCCGAGGCGGATCAGCGCCCAGTCGTGGTCCTCGTCGGCGGGGTGCGGGTGCTCGGCCGAGGCGCCGCGCCGGCGGCGGGTCTCCCAGCCGTCCATGACCTTGCCCTTGTGGCCGAAGTCCTCGGGGTCGAAGTGCGGGGCCTCGGGCCGCAGCAGGTTCTCGCGCTCGGCGAAGAACTCGTCGTTGGCCGCGATGACGCTCGCGCCCAGCCGCCGGTCGGCCAGGTCCGCGAGGTGGGTGAAGGGGAGGTCCGCGGTGCGGTAGTCGGCGTACGGGTCGCCGCCGCCGTAGGGGCTCGCGTCGCCGGTGAAGCGGGGAATCGGCGCGGTCATGCGGTGTGCTGCCTTTCCAGGAGTCGGCCGGTGGGTCCGGTGGGTGCGGCCGGGGCGCCGTGGTCGGCGATCTTCCGGCCGCGCAGCCAGGTGGACCGTACGACGCCGTACAGGGTCTTCCCTGCGTAGGCGGTGACCTGATTGCGGTGGTGGAGCGCGGCCGGGTCGACGGTGAAGGTCTCCTCGGGCGCGAGGACGGCGAAGTCGGCGTCGCGCCCGGGTTCGATGGCGCCCTTGTGCGCGAGGCCGACCAGCGCGGCGGGGGCGGTGGACATCCAGCGTGCGAGGTCGTGGAGGGTACGGCCGCGGCGGCGCGCCTCGGTCCAGACCGCGGGGAGGCCGAGCTGGAGGGAGGAGATGCCGCCCCAGGCCTGTCCGAAGTCTCCGACCTTGAGGTCCGCGGTGCACGGCGAGTGGTCGGAGACCACGCAGTCGATGGTGCCGTCGGCCAGGCCCTGCCACAGCGCGTCCTGGTTGGCCGCCTCGCGGATGGGCGGGCAACACTTGAACTCGGTGGCACCGTCGGGGACTTCCTCGGCGGTCAGGGTGAGGAAGTGGGGGCAGGTCTCCACCGTGACCTCGATGCCCTCGCCCCGCGCGGCGGCGATCAGCGGGAGGGCGTCGGCGGAGGACAGATGCAGGATGTGCACGCGGGCGGCGGCGTGCTTGCGCGCGAGTTCGATCAGCCCCGCGATGGCCCGGTTCTCGGCCTCGCGCGGGCGTGAGGCGAGGAAGTCGGCGTAGCGCGGGCCGCCGGGGCTCGGGGCGCGGTCGATCAGCTGGGGGTCTTCGGCGTGGACGATGAGCAGGCCGCCGAAGCCCGCGATCTCGCCGAGCGCCGCGTCGAGTTCGGCGGGGGCGAGCTGGGGGAACTCGTCCACGCCGGAGTGGAGCAGAAAGCACTTGAAGCCGAGGACACCGGCGTCGTGCAGGGGTTTCAGGTCCCGTACGTTGCCGGGGACGGCGCCGCCCCAGAAGCCGATGTCGATGTGGGCCGCGGCTCGGGCGACGGTGCGCTTGATCTCCAGCGCCCGGACGGTGGTGGTGGGCGGGATGCTGTTGAGCGGCATGTCCACGAGGGTGGTGACGCCGCCGGCCGCGGCCGCGCGGGTGGCGGAGGCGAAGCCCTCCCATTCGCTGCGGCCGGGGTCGTTGACATGGACGTGGGTGTCGACGAGGCCGGGCAGCAGGACGTCGTCCCCGAGGTCCTCCAGGCGGGCGCCGGGCGGGACGGCCGCGTCGTGGGGCAGGACTGCCGTGATCGTTCCGTCGGCCGTGGCGACGGCGACCGATGCCGCGCGTGTCCCCTCCGGGGTCACCACACGGGTCGAGCGCAGCACCAGATCCGGATCCGCGTGGGACACCCGCACCCTCCGTTCCGTTCCTCACTACAGGCAAGATCTTCCGCCAAGCGGAAACAACTTTCTGCTCTACGAGTTTTCACCGAGCCGCCCGCCGGGTCAAGACCCGACAGGCCGAGGCCCGTCCGCTCCCCAAGCGACCGTCCATAGAATGGAAGTGGATTTTCGGAGCGCAGAACCTGGCCGCCCAGCGGCGGGTAGGCTGCCCGTTGGCCGGTCGGCCGGGGCGGAACAGCCGCGCGAGGGCCGGCCCCACCCGCCGCGAAAGGAATGCCGACGTGCCGTCCGCCGAGCCCAAGACCGCCGCTGCCGCCTCCGGCGGCGTCCAGTCCCTCGAGCGAGCCTTCGATCTGCTCGAGCGGATGGCGGACGCCGGGGGCGAGGTCGGGCTGAGCGAGCTCTCCGGCAGCAGCGGGCTTCCGCTGCCCACCATCCACCGCCTGATGCGCACCCTGGTCGCCTGCGGCTATGTGCGCCAGCAGCCGAACCGCCGCTACGCGCTCGGCCCCCGGCTGATCCGGCTCGGCGAGAGCGCCTCCCGGCTGCTGGGCACCTGGGCCCGGCCGTATCTGGCGCGGCTGGTGGAGGAGACCGGCGAGACCGCGAACATGGCGCTGCTGGACGGCGACGAGGTGGTGTACGTGGCGCAGGTGCCCTCGCGCCACTCGATGCGGATGTTCACCGAGGTCGGGCGGCGGGTGCTGCCGCACACGACGGGCGTGGGCAAGGCGCTGCTGGCGCACACGCCCGCCGATGAGGTGCGCGCACTGCTGGCCCGGACCGGCATGCCGGCCGCCACCCCGAAGACGATCACCTCGCCGGACGAGTTCCTGGAGGCCCTGGTCCGGGTGCGCGAGATGGGCTACGCGGTGGACGACAACGAGCAGGAGATGGGCGTGCGCTGCCTCGCGGTGGCCGTGCCCGACTCGCCCACGGCGGCGGCCATCTCGATCTCGGGCCCGGCCGGGCGGGTGACGGACGAGGCCACGGAGGACATGGTGCCGATCCTCAAGGAGGTCGCGGCCCAGCTGTCCTCCGCGCTCGCCAGCACGGGATCGGCCTGACGGTACCCCCCGGCCTCCCGATCCCCCGGCCCCCTCAGTCCTCAGTCCCTGCCGACTCCCCTTCCCCGCGGCTGCGGCACCTCGCCGAAGAGGTCGATCGCCGCGCGCACCCCTGTCAGCGCGGCAGCCAGTGCGCTCACCGAGCCGAGCGCGCCCGCGATGAGCAGCAGCGCCCGGCGCAGCCGGGGCACTTCGGGCACCCCCTCGCGCGCCATGGCGTCCAGCGCGGCGAGTTCGTCGTCCGCTATGGCCCGGTCCGGCAAGTCGGCCGGGTGGGCGGCCAGTTCGCGCCGCAGCCGGGCGACGGCCCGGCGCAGCTCCGTCGCTCTGGGATCCTCCTCGGTGCCGCCCACTCGGCTGTCCTCCACGACCGCGGCGCCCTCCACTGACCAGGCGCCGGGTGTCGTCCGGAGCCTCATGTGATCGTCGGGCATCACTGCCCTGCTCGCCCTCGCGCGGCTTTGCACGAAGCCTGCCCCCTTCTCCCCACGGCCCCTGGACGCGCCGATCGGACGCGAGAGGCCGCGGATCAGTTAACGCCACTCTGTGCACGACACGCCATACGGAGAGCGAAAATCAGACCGGGTACCACAGGGGGATCTCGAAGGGACGAGCGGTAGACAATGCCCATGGATCGCACATCGCATGAAAAGTCCCAGGTCGCCGGGTTGCTGCTGGCCGCGGGCGGCGGCAGGCGGCTGGGCGGGCGGCCGAAGGCTCTCCTGGCCCACCGGGGCAGGCCGCTGGTGGAGCACGCGGCGCGGGCGCTGCGGGAGGGCGGCTGCGCCCCGGTGCACATCGTGCTGGGGGCGGGCGCCGAGACCGTACGGGCCAGGGCCGAGCTCCCCGGGTGCACGCTGGTCGACAACCCGGACTGGGCCGAGGGCATGGGCTCCTCGTTGCGGGCCGGCCTCGCCTCGCTGGCCGGTACGGGCGCGCGGGCGGCGCTGGTGATGCTCGTGGACCAGCCGGGGATCGGGGCCGCGGCGGTGGCCCGCGTCGCGGCGGCGTACGACTCGCCGTCGTGCCTGGTCGCGGCGGTGTACGACGGGCTGCGGGGCCATCCGGTGCTGTTCGGTGCCGAGCGGTGGGGGGATGTCGCGGCGAGTGCGGCGGGCGATCGGGGGGCACGCGCTTATCTGAAGGCTCATCAGTCGGCGGTCAGGCTCGTCGACTGCTCCGATGTCGCCCGGCCCGACGACATCGACACCCCGGAGGATCTGGGGCGGCTGGAGTGACCCCAACAGAACGTTGAAGTTCCGCCATGAGGAAATTAGTATCCACAGAACAGAAGACGGAAGCTCACATATTTCGCCGTGTCGCCCGAGGAGTGACCGCCCATGTCCGCACCAGCACCGTCCCCGCTGGCCATCGTCGACGCCGAGCCGCTCGAGCGGCAGGGAGAGGTGCTGACGGACTCGGCCCTGGCCTTCCTCGCCGAGCTCCATCACCGCTTCACCCCGCGCCGCGACGAACTCCTCGCCCGCCGCGCCGAACGCCGCGCCGAGATCGCCCGAACCGGCACCCTTGACTTCCTCCCGCAGACCGCCTCCATCCGCGAGGACCCCGACTGGCGCGTCGCCCCCGCCCCGGCCGCCCTCGACGACCGCCGGGTGGAGATCACCGGCCCCACCGACCGAAAGATGACCATCAACGCCCTCAACTCGGGCGCCAGGGTCTGGCTCGCCGACTTCGAGGACGCCTCCGCGCCGACCTGGGAGAACGTCGTCCTCGGCCAGCTCAACCTCATCGACGCCTACGAGCGCCGCATCGACTTCACCACCCCTGAGGGCAAGGCGTACGCGCTGCGCCCCGCCGGAGAGCTCGCCACCGTCGTCGCCCGGCCGCGCGGCTGGCACCTCGACGAGCGCCATCTGCGGGCCGGTGACCGCGCCGTGCCCGGCGCCCTCGTCGACTTCGGGCTCTATTTCTTCCACAACGCCCGGCGCCTGCTCGACCAGGGCAAGGGCCCGTACTTCTACCTCCCCAAGACCGAGTCGCACCTCGAGGCCCGCCTCTGGAACGACATCTTCGTCTTCGCCCAGGACCACCTCGGCATCCCCCAGGGCACCATCCGCGCCACCGTCCTCATCGAGACGATCACCGCCGCGTACGAGATGGAGGAGATCCTCTACGAGCTGCGCGACCACGCCTCCGGGCTGAACGCGGGGCGCTGGGACTACCTCTTCTCCATCGTCAAGAACTTCCGCGACGCCGGGGCGGACTTCGTCCTCCCCGACCGCAACGCCGTCACCATGACCGCGCCCTTCATGCGCGCCTACACCGAGCTGCTGGTCCGCACCTGCCACAAGCGCGGCGCCCACGCGATCGGCGGCATGGCGGCCTTCATCCCCTCCCGCCGCGACCCCGAGGTCAACGCCGTCGCCTTCGACAAGGTCCGGGCCGACAAGGACCGCGAGGCGAACGACGGCTTCGACGGCTCCTGGGTCGCCCACCCCGACCTGGTCCCCGTCGCCCGCGCCTCCTTCGACGCGGTGCTCGGCGACCGGCCGAACCAGAAGGACCGGCTGCGCGAGGACGTCCGGGTCACGGCCCCCGAGCTGATCGACGTCGCCTCCCTCGACGCCAAGCCCACCTCGGCCGGCCTGCGCAACGCCGTCCAGGTCGGCATCCGCTACATCGAGGCCTGGCTGCGGGGCCTGGGCGCGGTCGCGATCTTCAACCTCATGGAGGACGCCGCCACGGCCGAGATCTCCCGCTCCCAGATCTGGCAGTGGATCAACGCGGGCGTGGTCTTCGAGAACGGGGAGAAGGCGACGGCCCCCCTGGTCCGCGCGATCGCGGCGGAGGAACTGGCGGCGGTCCGCGAGGAGATCGGGGCGGAGGCGTTCGCGGCGGGCAACTGGCAGCAGGCCCACGATCTGCTGCTCAAGGTCGCGCTGGACGAGGACTACGCGGAGTTCCTGACGCTGCCGGCGTACGAGCTGCTGCGCTGAGCGGGGCCTGCACGCGGCGGAGCCGCACAGGGGCTCTGTGTCCCGCCCCTTGGGGCTGGGGCGCAGAGCCCCTCCGCGTCAGGCGTCGCAGTCCATGGCCGGGAGCCTGCCGTCGTCGCCCGTGATGATCACCTCCGCGTTGCCGTCGCCGCCGTCGACGTACGCGGCCGTGCAGACCAGCTGGCGCACGGCCGTCTTCTCGAGGTCGCGCACCGCGATCGGGACCCTGACCAACACCTGGTCCGGGCCCCCCTTCACCCCCACGAACCCCCTCGACCGGGGCAACTTCGTATGGAGCCCGGCCGCGCGCGCCTGCTCGCTCGGGCCGTCCAACAGCATGGTGAGGACCTTGCCGCCGGGCACCACGTACTCCCCCTCCTGGCTCAGGAAGAACCCCCTGGACTCCGGGGTCAGACGGCCTTCCGAGGAGACGAAGAAGAGAATCACCCGCTGCTCGGCGTCGGGCAGGACGGTGACGGTGGCCGGGCCGCCGGCCTCGACGACGTCGCTCTGCCGCACCCCGCAGCCGGTGAGCAGCGCGGCCGCCACCGTGGCCGAGCCCAGGCGGCCCAGGCGGCCCAGGCTGCCCGGACGCTTCACGCCGTCACCTCCCCGCTCGTCAGGGGGATCTCCACGGTGAAGACCGCGCCTCCCTGTGGGCCGTTCGCCGCCCGGATCGTGCCGCCGTGCAGCCGTACGTTCTCCAGGGTGATGGCGAGGCCGAGGCCGCTGCCCTCCGACCGGGTGCGGGCGGAGTCCGCCTTGTAGAAGCGGTCGAAGATATGCGGCAGCGCGTCAGGGCGGATGCCGGGGCCGCTGTCGGCGACCTCGGCGACGAGCCGGGGCACCTCGCCGTCCGGCGCCGGGGGCGTCTCCGTCCGCAGCCGTACGACGACCGGCGCGGCGCCGTGCCGCAGCGCGTTGCCGACGAGGTTGGCGACGACGACATCGAAACGACGGGGGTCGAGCCGGGCCCGGATGCCGTCGGGCAGGTCGGTGACGATCTCGTCGGGGTCGGTCCAGTGGCGGCCGCTCAGGGTCTTGCGGATGGTCTGCGCGACGTCGACCTCGTCGGTGTTCAGCTCGGCGGCCCCGGCGTCGAAGCGGGAGATCTCCATCAGGTCCTCGACGAGAACCGCGAGTTTGCCGGTCTCCGCGCTGATCAGCCGGACGGCGGCCGCGGTGTCGGGGGCCAGGCGGGCCGCGTCCTCGTCCAGGACCTCGGTGACCGCGAGCATCCCGGCGAGCGGGGTGCGCAGCTCATGCGAGACGTCGGAGGCGAAGCGGCGGGCGCGCGCCTCGGCGTCCTGGAGTTCGCCGACGGATCGCTCCAGGGCGACGGCGGACTCGTTGAAGGTGCGGGCGAGGTCGGAGAGTTCATCGCTGCCCTTGACCTGGATCCGGGTGTCGAGGCGGCCCCGGCCCATGCTCTGCGAGGCCTTCCGCAGGTCGCGCACCGGGCGCAGCACGCTGCGCGCGGCAAGCAGCGCGGGGACGAGCGCCACGGCGAGCCCCGGCAGGGCCCCGTCGCGGGCCGCGGTGACCATGGCGCGGACGTTGGCCTCCTCGTCGGTCAGCGGCATCACGGCGTAGAGCACAAGACCGGTGGGGCGTACGGTCTTCCCGGCCCGGAAGACGGTCGGGACGGCGACGGTCAGCCAGGGGGCGCCGTGCTTCTCGACGCGCTGGAAGCTGCCCCTGCGCGGGCTGGCGAGCGCGGCGCGGCGCAGCTCCGGGGTGATCACGGTGGAGACGGGGCTGGTGCCGGAGGAGACCCGGATCGATCCGTACTCGGCGAACACCACCCAGGGGTGCGGCTTGCCCTGCCGGGCGAGCTGGCGCAGCCGCTCCTGAAGGGACTTGGGCTCGATGGGGAGCTGGACGCCCATGTCGCTGACCCGGTCCCGGAAGGAGGAGACGGCGGTGTCCTGGGCCTGTTCGAGGATCGCGGTGCGTGCCTTGCGGTAGGTGAGGGTCGCGGTGGTGCCGGCGCTGACCGCGGCGACCAGCAGGAAGGCGAGCACGAGCCGGGTGCGCAGCCCGATGCGGGCTCTCCAGCGGGTCAACGGGGGCTCACAGCGGTCCGAAGCGGTAGCCGAAGCCCCGCAGGGTCTGTATGTAGCGCGGGCTGCCGGCCACGTCCTCGATCTTGTGGCGCAGCCGCCGTACGCAGGCGTCGACCAGGCGGGCGTCGCCGTGGTAGCTGTGTTCCCAGACCTGTTCGAGCAGTTGCTGACGGCTGAAGACCTGCTCGGGCGCGGCGGTCAGATACAGCAGGAGCTTCAGCTCGGAGGGCGCGAGCGCGAGGCGTTCCCCGGCCTTGGACACGGCCAGCCCGGAGCGGTCGATGGCGAGGTCGCCGTGGAACTCGACGGAGGGGCGGCCGCCGGGCTCCTCGATCCGGCGCAGCACGGCCCGGATACGGGCCTCGATGACCTCGGTGCGGGCGGGTTTGACGATGTAGTCGTCCGCCCCGGCCTCAAGGCCGACCACCACGTCGAAGTCGTCGCCACGCGCGGTGAGCATGATGATCGGCAGTTGGCTGGCCTCGCGGACCTGGCGGCAGACCTGGACTCCGTTGATGCCGGGCAGCATGAGGTCCAGGAGCAGCAGGTCGGGCTGGAACTCACGGATGGCGGTGAGCCCGGCCTCGCCGGTGGCGGCGGTGCGCACCTCGTGTCCGCGGCGGCGCAGGCCGAGTTCGATCCCTTCGCGGACGGAGGGGTCGTCTTCTATGAGAAGGACGCGTGGCATGTGCGGAGTATTCCATTCCGGCAGGTGAGGCGGCGTCTGGTCAGGCGCGGTATCCGGTCAGGCGCGGCATCCGGTCAGGCGCGGCGGCGCAGTTTGCGGAACACCGCCTTGAGGGCGGCGTCCAGTTCGGTCAGGCGCAGCGGTCCGGCCAGGATCGCGTAGACCGCCGCGATGGCCGCCAGGCCCGCGGTGGCGGCGGCGACCGGGCCCAAGGAGGCCGTGCGGGTGGCCGCCCACTGGCCATAGACGGTGGCCGGCGCGGCGGCCAGCAGCAGCCGGACCAGCGCGCCCAGGGTCGGCGAGCGCCACAGCCCGCCGCGCCGCACCCTCGTCCGCCCCCGCCCGCCCGGCGGGGGCGCGGGCGTCGGCGGGAGCCTGCGGTTCAGCACATACGCGGTGGCCGCCCAGCCCGCGAACAGCGCCACCGAATAGGCCCCGGCCATCCCGGTGACCGCCCAGCGCGCGGGCAGCAGCAGATACGCGGCCACGGACAGCCCCGCGTTGAGCCCGGAGATCACCAGGTTCAGCAGGAAGGGCGTGCGGGTGTCGGAGAGCGCGTAGAAGGCGCGCGAGAGGACGTACTGCCCGGAGAAGGCCACCAGCCCCGGGGCGAACGCCATCAGCGTCCCCGCCATGACCTCGATGTCGTCCGCGCCGGTCCTGCCGTACTGGAAGACGGCCGCCATCACCGGCCCGGCGAGCGAGAAGAGCGCGCAGGCGGCGGGCACGACGGCGGCGGCGCTGCTGCGCAGGGCGTACGAGACGTCCCGCCGCACGGCCGCGGTGTCGCCGTCGGCCGCCGCCCCGCTCATCCTCGGCATCAGCGCGGTGACCAGCGACACGGTCACGATCCCGTGCGGCACGGCCCACAGCAGATACGCGTTGTTGTACGCGCTGAACCCGGCGCCGTCCGTCCCCCCGGCCGCCGCGCGCTCCCCGGCCCGCGTCGCCAGCCAGGTGACCACCCAGTACGCGACCTGGTTGGTGAACACCAGCAGCACCAGCCAACCGGCCGAGCGCAGCGGCCGGGACAGCCCGCTGCCCCGCCAGTCGAACCTCGGCCGCCAGCGGAAGCGCGCCGCGCGCAGCGACGGCAGCAGTGCCAGCGCCTGGACGGCGATGCCCGCGGTCGTCCCCCAGCCGAGCAGCGCGGTCTCGCCGGGGGTGAGCGTGCCCCCGGTGCCGGCCGTGGCCAGATACAGGCCGAACACGGCGATCACGACGACGTTGTTGAGGACGGGGGTCCACATCATCGCGCCGAACCGGCCCCGGGCGTTCAACACCTGCCCCAGCAGGGTGAAGAGCCCGAGGAAGAAGATCTGCGGCAGGCAGTAGCGGGCGAACGCGACCGTCATCGTGGCCTGCCCGCCCGCGTAGTCGGTGTATGCCGCGACGATGGCGGGCGCGGCGAGCACCGCCCCGGCGGTGATCAGCAGCAGGGCCGCGGTGCAGACGGTGAGCAGCCGGTCGGTGTACGCGGCGCCGCCGTCCGCGTGCTCCTTGGCGGCCCTGACCAGCTCGGGCACGAAGACGGCGTTGAGCGCGCCGCCCAGGAGCAGCGTGTAGACGATGTTGGGCACGGAGTTGCCGACCGCGTAGCCGTCGGCGGCCAGCCCGACGCCGAGCGCGGCGGCGACGACGGCGGAGCGGACGAATCCGGTGGCGCGGGAGACCAGGGACCCGGCGGCCATGAGCGCCCCGCTGCGCAGCACGGAGGCGGGGCGGCCGGCGGACGGGGCATGGGGCTCGTCGACCGCCTCGGCCGCCGAGTTCGCCTCGGCCGCCGGGTTCGCGGGGGCGCTCATCGGCGGGCCAGATACAGCTGGAAGGCGCGGTACAGCGCGTGGTTGGCGGTGCCGCTCAATGGTGTCTCCCACTCCCCCAGCGTCTCGACGACCCGGCCTCCGGTGCCCAGCTTCCAGCGCAGCAGCCCGAACGGCCGTTCGTCGGGGTCGAGTGTGGAGGGTACCCCGCGCATGTCGTACACCTCCGCGCCCCGGTCGTGGGCGTCCAGCAGCATCTGCCACTGGAGGGCGTTGGAAGGGCGGACCTCGCGCCGGTGGTCAGCCGAGGCCCCGGTCTGGTACCAGACCCGCCGGCCCACCGTGATCATGGTGTGGGCGGCGAGGATCTCGCCCTGGTGGCGGGCGAGGTAGAGCCTCATCCGCCCCGGCTCCTCGGCGTTGAGGGCCGCGTACTGGCGCTCGTAGTACGCCAGTGAGCGGCCGAGGCGGAACCCGTCGCGCTCCTCGGTGATCCGCAGCAGCCGGTAGAACTCCGGGAGTTCGGCGGGGCCGCCCGACTCCACCCGCACGCCCGCCTTGTGGGCCCGGCGGATGTTGCGCCGCCACTCCTGGTTGAGCCCCTGCCACAGGTCCTCGCGGGACCGTCCGGCCAGCGGCACCCGGAACACATAGCGGGGCTGGGCGTCCCCGTCCTCGTCGTCCCCGCCGCAGCGCTGCCAGCCGCGGGCCCGCAGCCGGTCGGCGACGGCGCTGCCCAGCGGGTCGACCTCGCTGGCGAGGACGTCGGACAGGCGCCGCCCGGGTCCGGTGCGCGCCTTCAGCGCGGCGGCGTGCCAGCCGCGGTAGGCGGGGGCGGGCCCGATGCGCACGGCGAACACGCCGCAGCCGCGCAGATGGCGCAGCAGCGGGTCGAGCCAGCCGTCGATGTCCGGGTCGGTCCAGTCGGCGACGGGCCCCTCGGGCAGATAGGCGAAGTACTTCCGGGTGCCGGGGAGCTGACGCAGCAGCACCAGCGCGACCCCGCTCAGCTCCCCCGCCCCGGGTCCGGCTTCCGGGCCCCAGCCGAGCAGCCTCGCCTGCCAGCCGTCCTTCACCTCGGCCCAGGACGGGCACTGGAGAAAGCCGGGGCCCAGGGCGGAGCCGGCGCGGGACGCCAGGAAGGCGCGGTACGCCTCGGGGCTGATCGGCTCCAGCCGGGCTTCCCGCTGACCGCGGCTCACCGTCACCAGCAGTGCTGACACTGCGCCTCCTCGGGTGCCGTTGATGGGGATGCGAGGAAGATTCACAGCCGCCCATGACCGTGCCGAGCGGCGCGTGTGACCGGACGATGACCGTTGCTGTGCGGTCGCCGTCACACGGCCGCCGGTCGGCGCATTCGCCCGCGCGCAAAGCCGGTCGCATAGCGCGCGCATGGCGAAAGGCCAGGTCAGACGGGTTGTCTGACCTGGCCTCGGGAGACGGGTCGTACGGTTGCGGTCCGTCAGTCGCGCACGGCGGCGTACGGCAGGTACCAACCGGGCTTTTCCGGGTGGAACGAGGTCCCCGATGTCCAGATCCGGCCCTGTTCGTCGGTGTCCGCCCCGATGAGGTTTCCGGCGCCGGGCGGCCGCTCCCCACGGACCAGGCGGCCGCCGTCGTCCAGGGTCAGGGTGTAGTTGCCGTCGGGGTCCACCGCGGGGTCCACGGTCTCTCCGACGATCACCGGGCGCTTGTGGTCGTCGAAGGTGATGCCGCGCAGCTCGGCGGTCTCCTTCGGCGTGGGCACCTCCTTCCAGCGGCCGCGGTCGAAGCGCAGCACCACCGGCCGCCGCCACAGCTCGTCGTCCTGGGCGAGCCCCACGGCCCACAGCTCGCCCGGCTTCCGCTCCTCGATGTCGTAGAGGTGGAAGACCGTGTCGTCGAGCTGGGAGGGGAGCCGCTGGCGGGTCCAGGCCGTGCCGTCGAAGTGCGCGACCCCCTTGACCCCGAGCAGCCATACGTCGTCGTCCGCCAGCGGGAGGACGTTGACCGTGGAGCCGACGGCCGCGTCGGCCGGGAGTTCCACGCTCCGCCAGGTCCCCTCGGAGCCCTTGGTCATCAGCAGCGGACTCTGGAGCCCGTCCTCGTTGTCGTTGAAGAGGCCGCCGCCGGCCCAGACCGTGCCCTGCGGCGAGACGGCGACCGCGTGGAAGCCGCCGCGCGCCCCGGCGGGCAGGGGCACGTCCTCCAACTGCCAGGCGCTGCCGTCCCAGCGTTCGACGATCGGCGCGTCACCGCCGTCGCCGCCGCCCTGGGAGCCCACCGCCCAGGCCGCGCCGCGGGAGCCCGCGGCGATGTCGTCGAAGCGGCCGTGCTCCACGGGCTGCGGCGTCCTGGTCCAGCCGCTGCCGTTCCAGCGCAGGGCGAGCGGCGACCAGTCGGTCACATCGATCCCCGCGGTCCATGTCGCCCCCTCGGCGCTGGAGATGTCGTAGAGGACGGCCTCGCTCAGGCCCTCCGGCACGACGGCGCGCCAGGAGCCGGTCCGGGCGGTCGCCGGGGCGGCGCCGATCGCCAGCGCGACCACTCCGGCGGCCAGGGCCACGGCGAGACGGCGACGGCGGACGGCACCGACGCGGGGTGTGGTGTCGGACAACGAGATCCCTTTCTTCCGGTTCCTCGGATGCGGAACGCGAGGAGGCTCACAGCCGCCCGTGACCGTGCCGCGCGGCGCATGTGACCGGACGATGACCGTTCCTCTCCAGCTGCCGTCACATGGCCGCGCGGGCCGATTCCCGTGCTTTTCGCGGCTTAGAGTCCCGAGCGTCCCGTCATCTCCCCGACTCTCACGGAGGTTTCCGTTGCGCCAGATACGTGTGCGCTCCGCCGCCACCGCCGCGGCGGCCGCCGCCCTGCTGACCGCCGCGCTCAGCGGCTGCTCCTCCGACGGCTCGGCCCCGGCGAAGGCGGAGGCGAAGGTCGACGGCGAGGGCCGGGGCGGCAAGAAGGTAGCGGTCACCGTGACGCCGCGGCGGGCGGGCGAGCCGGTCGAGGTCTCCGCGAGCGGCGGCACCCTCGCCTCGGTCACCGTCACCGACGGACGGGGCGGCAGGCTCACCGGCGCGGTGTCGCGCGACGGCCGGACCTGGACCTCGGACCGCAACGCCGCACCCGGCACCACCTACACCGTCAAGGCGGCGACCCATGCCGAGGGCGGGGCGGCGGGAAGCGCGAAGTCGTCCTTCACCACCGCCGCCGCGGGCCTGGTCAACAAGGTGGACTGGCGGCCGGGCGGGGACACCACGGTCGGTGTGGCGCAGCCGATCTCCCTGGTCTTCGACCGCCCGGTGAAGAACAAGGCCGCCGTCGAGAAACAGCTCAAGGTCACCACCTCGAACAACACCGAGGGCTCGTGGGGCTGGATGAAGGACTGGACCGGCCGGGACCGGGTGGACTGGCGGCCCAGGAAGTACTGGCGGCCGGGCACCGAGGTCACCCTGGACGCCCGGCTGAACGGCACCGACTCGGGCCGGGGCGGCGGCTGGTTCGTCCGCGACTACAAGCTCGGCTTCACCATCGGCGCCCGGCAGGTGGTCAAGGTCGACCTCGACGACAAGCAGCTCACCCTGGAACGCGACGGCAAGGCGGTACGGACCTTCCCGGTCTCCGGCGGCACCCCCGGCGCCGACACCGGCTCATGGCGGGGCACGGAGGTGCTGATGGCCAAGGAGGGCACCATCCGGATGAACTCCGAGACCGTCGGCCTCGGCAACGCCTACGACCAGAAGGTCGACTACTCGATGCGGCTGACCTGGTCGGGGACGTACGCGCACGCCGCGCCCTGGAACGCCGCCTACTTCGGCAGGGCCAACAAGAGCCACGGCTGCATCGGCATGAGCGACACCGACGCGGCATGGCTGTACGAACACGCCCGCATCGGCGACCCGTTCGAGGTCAAGGGCGCGGAGACCAAGGGGCAGGTGGCGCTGAACAACGGCTTCGGCGACTGGAACGTGAGCTGGGAGGAGTGGCGGGCCAAGAGCGCCCTGCGCTGACCGGACCCGGAGATTGGCTCAGCCACTCAGCCACTCAGCCGGTGAGCCACCCCGCCACCCCACCACTGAGCCACCCCGCCGCTCAGCCGTCGGCCGCGATACGGGCGAGCCGGCGGGCCTCGTCGCGGGCGCGGCGGGCGATGTCGTCCTCGTCGGCGGTCATCAGCCGGCCCGCCTCCACCACCGGGCGGCCGTCCACGAGCGACAGGGTCACCGGCGCGGGCGGGCCGAGGACCAGCGCCGCGACCGGGTCGGCGATCGTCGAGTGGCCGAGGCCGTCGAGCTTCCACAGCACCAGGTCGGCCAGCTTGCCCGGCTCCAGGGAGCCGATCTGGTCCTGCCGGCCGAGCACCCGGGCCCCGCCGTAGGTGCCGAGGCGCAGCGCCTGACGGACGTTCAGCGCCGCCTCCCGGTGCGGTCCGAGCCGGCCCACCAGCAGGGCGTTGCGCAGTTCGGTGTGCAGTTCGCCGGACTCGTTGGAGGCGGTGCCGTCCACGCCCAGGCCGACCGGCACCCCGGCGGCCAGCAGGTCGGGGACGCGCGCGATGCCCGCGGCCAGCCGGGCGTTGGACGAGGGGCAGTGGGCGACGCCCGTGCCGGTGCGGGCGAAGGCCGCGATGTCGGCGTCGTTCATATGGACGCAGTGCGCCATCCACACGTCCTCGCCCAGCCAGCCGGTCGACTCGAAGTAGTCGGTCGGGCCCATCCCGAACAGCTCGTGGCAGAACTTCTCCTCCTCCACCGTCTCCGAGCCGTGCGTGTGCAGCCGTACGCCCTTGCGGCGGGCCAGCGCCGCGCCCTCGCGGAGCAGTTCGGTGGAGACCGAGAAGGGCGAGCAGGGCGCGACCGCGATGTGCAGCATGGAGTCGAAGGAGGGGTCGTGGTGGGTGTCGATCGCCTCCTCGGTGGCGCGCAGCGCGCCCTCGGTGGTCTCGACCGCGAAGTCCGGCGGCAGCCCGCCGTCCGAGACACCGCGGTCCATGGAGCCGCGCGCGGCCGTGAACCGCACGCCCAGCTCACGCGCCGCGCGGATCTCGGCACCCAGCAGATCGCCCGCGCCGCGCGGGAAGACGTAGTGGTGGTCCATCGCGCAGGTGACCCCGCCGCGGACCATCATGGCCAGCGAGGCGCGCGCCGCCTCGTGCACCATCGGCTCGTCGATCCGGGCCCAGGTGGGGTAGAGCGCGACCAGCCAGTCGAAGAGGTTGTGGTCCTGGGCCAGGCCGCGGGTGAGCCACTGGTAGTAGTGGTGGTGGGTGTTGACCAGGCCGGGGGTCGCCAGATGTCCGGTGCCGTCGACCCGGCGGACCACCCCGTCCAGGCCGGCGGGCGCGGGGCCGGGGCCCACCGACTCCAGGCGGTTGCCCGCGACCACGACGTGGCCGTAGGCGTACTCGGTGTCATGGGCGTCGACGGTGGCGATGGCGCAGTTCTCGATGACGATGCGGTTCGGTGCGGCGGCGGTGTGGCCGGGTTCCGCGGTGTTGTTCACGTCAGTCGCCCCCTTCAGTCCGTGGCGATGCGGGGCCGGACGCCGTCCCGCAGGACCGTGGCCTCGATGAGGCCGTACGGCCGGTCGGCGGCGAAGTACACCTCGTTGTCGTTCTTGAGGCCGAAGGGCGTCAGATCGACCAGGAAGTGGTGCTTGTTGGGCAGCGAGAGCCGTATCTCGTCGATCGCGGGGCGGTTGTCGATCACCCGCGCGCCCATCTCGTACAGCGTCTGCTGGAGCGAGAGCGAGTACGTCTCGGCGAAGGCGGCCAGCAGGTCGCCTCTCGCGTCTGCGTATATACGCTCCCAGTCCGGCACCGGCTCGCTGTCGTCGCACCAGCCGTAGCGCCACCGGGCGTGCACTTCGGTGGCGAGGACGCGGTCGCGGGTCTCCGGCAGCGTGGTGTACTCGTCCTTGACGAAGCCGTGGAACTCCGAGTCGGTGGAGTTCAGGACCGTCAGATCCGTCAGCCCGGAGATCACCTCCCACCGCTCGCCGTCGAAGGCGACCTGGGCGGTGCGGGTCTCCTGTCCCGAGCGCACGAAGGAGTGGCGCGCGGCCCCGGCGGTCTCGATCCGCTCCCAGCCGTACTCCTCGATCCGGACGCGGGCGGTGCGGATGGCCTCCTGGCCCGTGACGAAGTGGCGGGCGAGCCGGATGCCGAACTCCTCCGGCGAGGCGATGCCGTGTTCCTTGGCGAAGGCGTACACGGTGTTCTTGGTGGTGTCGGTCGGCAGGACGTTGGCGTTGCTGCCGGAGAGGTGGACCTCGTCCATGTCGCCGGAGAGCGCCACCGACACGTTCAGGTCCCTGATGTGGTGGACGGCGCCGTCCCGCACGATCCTGACGACGCGGGTCTCCGCCTTGCCGTACTGGTTCTGGCCGAGCGTGGGCATCGGTGCTAGCTCCCTCGGTATACGGAGTAGCCGAACGGGTTGAGCAGCAGGGGCACGTGGTAGTGCTCGCCGCGCTCGACGGCGAAGACCACGACCGCCTCCGGGAAGAAGGGGGTGTGTCCCGCGCGCACGAGATACGGCTCGACCTCGAAGCGCACCCGTGCGTGTGCGGTGCCCTCGGGGAGGGCGGGCAGATCCTTGCAGCGGCCGTCGGCGTCGGTCCTGGAGACGGCGTGTGCCGCCCAGGCCGCGTCGGCCCGGCGGCGTACGGACAGCTCGACGGACACCCCGGCGGCCGGGCGGCCGAGGGAGGTGTCCAGGATGTGCGTGGACACGGAGGTGCGCGTCCCGGATGGCGTGGCCATCACCCCTGCCCTCCTTCTTCCTCATGCCCGACGTCCACGAGCCGGGCCAGCCGGATGCGATTGATCTTGCCCAGCTCGGTGCGGACGATCTCGCGTTCGGTGTCCGCGTCGTTGCCGATCCGCTCGTTGAGAGCAGCCAGCATCTCCTCGCCGCCGCGCCCGGTGGCGCAGATGAGGAAGACATGGCCGTGGCGCTCCTGGTAGGCGAGGTTGAGCTCCAGCAGCTCCGCGCGCTCGGCCTCCCCCACCCCGCTCTGCTCGCGCACCGAGGTGGCGTCGCCCGGCTTCGGCCGCCCTATGGGCGGATGCCCGGCCATCGCCTCGGCCAAGTCGGCGGCGGTCAGCCCCGCCGTGGCGTCCTCGGCGGCGGCCAGCAGCGCGCCGACGCTGCCGTACGGCCGCCCGGCGGCCACCGCCGCGCCCCAGGCCCGGCTGGCGCACACCTCGCCCAGCAGTACGGCCGCGCCCGGCTCGTCCGCTGTGTTGAACCGGGCCAGTCCCGGCGGAGCGCTGGAAGTCACACCCGCAAGCTAGGAGCCGCCACGGCAGGGCGTCAACAGTTTGTTGAAAACTTCGGGTTACGGCGAGCAGCCCACTGCTCGGAAATCCGTGTGTCCAGGGGCCGGACGGCCGGGCAGGATGGCCCCATGAGCGATGGCGCGGGCGCGATGAGCGAGCAGGCGGGGGGCGGCGCGGAGCGGCCGCTGGCCCTGGTCACGGGGGCGGGCCGGCGGGAGGGCATCGCCGCGGCCATCGTCCTGAGCCTGGCGGAGGCCGGCTGGGACGTGGCGTTCAGCCACTGGCCCCCGTACGACCGGAGGATGTCCTGGGGGGCCCAGCCCGAGGCCGCGGATCAGCTGCGCGAGCGGCTGGGCGCGCTCGGGGCCAGGTCGATGGCGGTCGAGGCCGACCTGAGCGACCCGGCCGCCCCGGCGGCGCTCTTCGACACGGCGGAGAAGGAGCTGGGAAACGTCACCGCGCTGGTGCTCTGCCACTGCGAGTCCGTCGACTCGGGGCTGCTGAACACCTCCGTCGAGAGCTTCGACCTGCACTTCGCGGTCAACGCGCGGGCCACCTGGCTGCTGATCAAGGAGTACGGCCTGAGGTTCCGGGGCACCCCGGGCACCGGCCGGATCATCAGCCTGACCAGCGACCACACGGCCGGTAATCTGCCCTACGGGGCGAGCAAGGGGGCCATGGACCGCATCACGCTGGCCGCCGCCCACGAGCTCGCCCACCTCGGAGTCACCGCGAACGCCGTCAACCCCGGGCCGACGGACACCGGCTGGATGACCGAGCGGCAGAAGGCCGACCTGAGCCGGGCGACCCCGCTGGGCCGCCTCGGAATGCCGCAGGACTGCGCCAACCTGGTCACGTTCCTCTGCTCCGACCAGGGCGGCTGGGTCAACGGCCAGCTGCTCCACAGCAACGGCGGCCTGCGGTGAGACGGAGGGCCCAGTAGCGCCTCGGGCCGCGCTGTCCGCCAGGGAAACGTCGGCGGCACACTGGAGACGACGGGGCGACCGCCGGGCGGCCTCCGGGCGGTCGAGGGGCCGCGGTCTCCAGGCAGCCTTCCGGCCGGTCGGCCGGTGACGGATCAGTACGGCTGGAGCGGAGATGGCTGAGGCTTCCGGCGCGGCCGCGCGGGACGGACCTGCGAGCGTGGCCCGCCAGATGGACGAGATCGGGTTGCGCCGTCTGCTCGCCGGTCTCACCGCGGTCCGGGACGGCGATTTCCGCACCCGGATCCCCGAGGACTGCGACGGGCTGCTCGGTGAGATCGCCACCGTCTTCAACGGCATGCTGGACCAGCTGTCACGGTTCACCTCCGAGGTGACCCGGGTGGCCCGCGAGGTCGGCAGCGAGGGCCGCCTCGGCGGACAGGCCCGGGTGCCGGACGTGTCGGGGTCGTGGAAGGACCTCACCGAGTCGGTGAACGCCATGGCGGGGAACCTCACCACTCAGGTGCGGAACATCGCGCAGGTGGCCACCGCCGTGGCCTGCGGCGATCTCTCGCAGAAGATCACCGTGGACGCTCGCGGGGAGATCCTGGAGCTCAAGGAGACCATCAACACGATGGTCGACCAGCTTTCGGCGTTCGCCGACGAGGTGACCCGGGTGGCCCGCGAGGTGGGCACCGAGGGCAACCTCGGCGGCCAGGCCACCGTCCGCGGGGTCTCCGGCACCTGGAAGGGCCTCACCGACAACGTCAACGTCATGGCGTCCAACCTCACCGGCCAGGTGCGGAGCATCTCGCAGGTGGCCACCGCGGTCGCCCGCGGAGACCTCTCCCAGCGGATCGTCGTCGAGGCCAAGGGGGAGGTCGCGGCCCTCGCCGGGGTCATCAACACCATGGTCGACACGCTGTCCGCGTTCGCCGACGAGGTGACCCGGGTGGCCTCCGAGGTGGGCACCGACGGCATCCTCGGCGGACAGGCCCGGGTGCCCCATGTGGCGGGTACCTGGAAGGACCTCACGGACAGCGTCAACTCCATGGCGAACAACCTGACCGGCCAGGTCCGCAACATCGCCCAGGTCACCACCGCCGTCGCGGGCGGCGACCTCCACCGCAAGATAGACGTGGACGCCCGCGGGGAGATCCTGGAGCTCAAGACCACCATCAACACCATGGTCGACCAGCTGTCCTCCTTCGCCGCCGAGGTGACCCGGGTGGCCCGCGAGGTCGGCAGCGAGGGCCGCCTCGGCGGGCAGGCCGAGGTGGAGGGCGTCTCGGGCACCTGGAAGCGGCTCACCGAGAACGTCAACGAGCTGGCCGGCAACCTCACCCGGCAGGTCCGCGCGATCGCCGAGGTCACCAGTGCGGTGGCCGAGGGGGACCTGACCCGCTCCATCACCGTGGACGCCTCCGGAGAGGTCGCCGAGCTCAAGGACAACATCAACGCCATGGTGAAGTCGCTGCGCCAGACCACCCGGGCCAACCAGGAGCAGGACTGGCTCAAGACCAACCTGGCCCGGATCTCCGGCCTGGTACAGGGCCGCCGCGATCTCGCCGACGTCGCCAGGCTGATCATGGACGAGCTGGTGCCGCTGGTGTCCGCCCAGTACGGCGCGTTCTTCCTCGCCGAGGACACTCACGACGGCGTGCGGCTGTGTCTCATCGACTCCTACGGACGTCCCGAAGGCTCCCGCCGCCCCACGCGGTTCCGGCTCGGCGAGTCGCTGGTGGGTCAGGCCGCCCGCAGCCGGCGCACCATCGCGGTGGACGACGTCCCAGCCGATTACGTCATCTCCTCCGGGCTCGGCGACGCGGCCCCCGCCAGCCTGGTCGTGCTGCCCGTCATGGCGGAGGAGCAGGTGCTCGGCGTCATCGAGCTGGCTTCCACTCGCCGCTTCACCCCGGTGCACCGGGATTTCCTGGACCAGCTGATGGAGACCGTCGGCGGCAACGTCAACGCCATCATCGCTGGCGCCCGCACCGACGAGCTCCTGGGCGAGTCGCAGCGCCTCGCGGGCGAACTTCAGTCGCGTTCGGAGGAACTCCAGGTCCGCCAGGAGGAACTCCAGCACTCCAACGCCGAACTGGAGGAGAAGGCCGCGCTGCTGGCCAGTCAGAACCGCGACATCGAGACGAAGAACCAGGAGATCGAGCAGGCGCGGCAGGAGCTCGAGGCCCGGGCCCGGGAGCTCGCCCGTGCCTCCAGGTACAAGTCGGAATTCCTGGCCAACATGAGCCACGAGCTGCGGACCCCGCTCAACAGCCTGCTCATCCTCGCCCAGCTGCTGTCCCAGAACCCCGGCCGCAACCTCACCCCGAAGCAGGTGGAGTACGCGGAAGTCATCCACTCCGCCGGCTCCGACCTGCTCCAGCTGATCAACGACATCCTCGATCTGTCCAAGGTCGAGGCGGGGAAGATGGACATCAGCCCCGAGCGCTTCCGGCTGCGCCGGCTGCTGGACTCCCTGGACGCCGCCTTCCGCCCCCTCACCTCCCAGAAGGGGCTGGAGTTCCAGGTCGTCACGGCGCCCGGAGTCCCGTCCGAACTGGTCACCGACGAGTCCCGGCTGCGCCAGGTGCTCCGGAACCTGCTCTCCAACGCCGTGAAGTTCACCGAGGCAGGCCATGTCGAACTGCGGATCGAACGCGTCGACACATCCGCCGCCGACCTGCCCGACTCCGTCCGCCGCTCCAGCCGCCCCGCCCTGGCCTTCCGGGTCGGCGACACCGGCATCGGCATCTCGGAACAGCACCTGGAGAGCGTCTTCGGCGCCTTCCAGCAGGCCGATGGCACCACCAGCCGCAAGTACGGGGGAACCGGCCTTGGCCTGTCCATCTGCCGCGAGATCGCCTACCTGCTCGGCGGCTCCATCCACGCCCGGAGCACCCAGGGCGAGGGCAGCTGCTTCACCCTGTACCTGCCGACCGTGCACCCCACCGTCCAGGACACCGCGGCACCGCACCCGCCGGGCACTGCCACGGCGGCCCCCGCGGCGGAGGTGCCCGGTGCCGCGCCGCCCGACAGCGTGCCACCCGCGGTGCGCCGCGTGCTGGTCGTCGAGGCCAGGCCGCGGGGGCTGCTGTCCCTGCTGGCCGAGAGCGCTGTCGCCGACCTGCCCGGGGTCCCCTCGCCCGTCCGGGTGGACACCGCCACCGACCCCGGGGAGGCGGCGGCCGCACTGGTCGGCCGGACACACCACTGCGCGGTGGTGGACTGCGGTCTGCCCCGCGAGGGCGCGGGCGAACTGCTGAGTCTCCTCGACGCCGACCCGGCCCTGCGCCACGTCCCCGTCCTGGTCCACTGCGGCCACCCGGCGCCCTCGGCCGAGGAGGAGCACCGGCTCCGGGCCCGGGCCGGCGGCCAGCCGCTCGAAGTGCTCACCAGCCTGGACGAGCTGCGGATGCGCATCGTGCTGCATCTGACCGCCGAGCGCCCCGGCGAGGCCCTGCCGCTGGTCCACGCCCCGAAGACCGGGCCGGGGCCCGCACCCCGGGAGGCCGACCCGCTCGTCGGCCGCACCGTGCTGATCGTCGACGACGATGACCGGAACGTCTTCGCCGTCACCGGCATCCTGGAGCTGCACGGCATGCGCGTCGTGCACGCCGAGAACGGCCGGGTAGGCGTGGAGGCGCTGGCCGACGAGGACATCGACCTGGTCCTGATGGACGTGATGATGCCGCAGATGGACGGCTACGCCGCCACCGCGGCGATGCGTGCCATGCCCGGGCGGCGCCATGTACCGATCATCGCCGTCACCGCCAAGGCCATGTCCGGTGACCGGGAGAAGTGCCTGGCCGCCGGGGCGGACGACTATGTGCCCAAGCCCGTCGACGCACAGCAGCTGGTCCACTGCATGCGCCGCTGGATCGACCTGTGATGTGCTTGGGGTGGGTACCGGGCGGGCAGAGCAGCGGCCCCCCGGATCCCCGGGCCGAGGAGCAACCCCCATGGCGGAGCAGCAGCACGAACCCGCCGCGCGTCCCGCACCACACGGTGAGGCCGGAGCGGCCGGGCTGGCGGCCACGGTCGACCGGCTGAGTACGGAGATTCGCGCCCTGTGGGAGGACCGCGAGGCCCGGGTCGTGGTGGAACTCGCCGAAGGCGTCCTCGTGGAACGGCTGAACTGCGCTCCGGCCGAAGCCGCGCAGCAGTTGCGGAGGCTCGCCTCCGACGCCCGGATGCCCCTGCCCGAGCTGGCCGCCGACATCATCAACCAGGCCGCCTCGGACGCCACCGCGGCCGCGGCCTCGGAAGCCCGAGCCGCGGAAGCCCGGGCCGCGCAGGCCGCCGCGTCCGGCACCGGCCGGACGGCAGGGGGAGCCGCGGGCCCGCGGCGCGAAGGGCCGGCCCTGCGGCTGCGTACGGCGGAGGCCGCCGCCATCCTGGCCGGTGACGACACCCAGGCGCTCGCCCGCGGCCTCCTCGACCGGGCTCTGAAACCACTGGGCGCCACCGCCGCCGCCGTGTGGTCGGCCGCCCCCGACGGCTCCCTCACCCTGGCCGGAGAGGCCGGGTTCGGCCCCGCCGAGGCCGCCCGCTGGCGCTATGTCCCGCCCGGGCTCGGCACCCCGGCCCAGCAGGCCATCACCGAGGACCGGACGCTGTGGATCACCGAGTCCGGCGACCCGCCGCCGCCCACCATCGGCGGCGGCAGCGGCAGCGGCGACAGGGGCGGCGGCGAGGGCGGCACACGGGCTGTCGTGCCTGCTCAAGGCGGGGGTCAGCGGGTGGGCGTCCTGGAGGTCCACTGGCCGGGCCCCCACCCCGCGCTCGCCCTCCAACGACAGCTGGACGCCCTGGCCCAGCTGTGCACCCTGTCGCTCTCCGACCACGGCCCGGAGTCGGACAGCCCGCCCGGCGGAACCGCCGCCTGGCTCGTCGGACTGCTCGACGGCCTGCTGGACTCCGCCGCCCTCCTGCGCCCGCTGCGGGACCGCGACGGCCGGATCACCGACTTCAGGATCGAGCACACCAACGAGCGCTTCACCGACCCGGCCGGCCGTCCCCGTGACGCGCTGACCGGGCTCCCGCTGCTGGAGGCGTATCCGCTGTTCGCCGCGGAGGGCGGCCTGTTCGAGCGGATCAAGCGGGTGCACAGCACCGGGGCCCCGTATCGCAGCCGGAGCACGGTGCTCAGGTTCCCGGGCGGCCCGGCGCCACCGGCCGTGGTCGCTGCCGTGGGGCTGGCCCGCTTCGGCGATGTGGTGCTGCTCAGCTGGCGGCTCCCGGAGGGCGACGCCCGACTGGCCGACCTGCTGGGACACGCCCAGCGGCTCAGCCGGATCGGCGCCTTCGAGGAGAACCTGACCACCGGTGAGATCTCCTGGACCGAGCAGCTGTCCGCCATGTACGGGCTGGAGCCCGGCGCGGACCCGGTGCCGCTGCACCAGCTCTCCGGACATGCGCACCCCGACGACACCGCCGCCGTGAGCCGCTTCCTGCGCAGCGTGCTGCACCAGCGGAAGGAGAGCGCGATCACCTTCCGGCTCCGGCGCGCCGACGGGGTGGTCCGCCACCTGCGGGTGGTCGCCGAACCCCGCTGCGACGCCTCCGGGCTCCTGGTCGCGGTGCGCGGCGCCTACCAGGACATCTCTCCCCACCGCTGGACCGAGGTCGCGCTGGCCGCCACCCGGGACCGGCTGGCCGGGGTCGAGCAGCAGGCCGCGGAGCGTCATCGGCTGGCCCGGCAGCTACAGCGGGCGATCATGCCCCCGGAGGAACACCCGGTGTACGGGGCGGGGCTGCGCGTCGCCGTGCGCTACCGCCCGGCGGAAGAGGACCAGCGAGTCGGCGGAGACTGGTACGACGCCGTCGTGCTGCCCGATGGCCGGATGCTGCTCACGGTCGGTGACATCGCCGGGCACGGCATCGCCGCCGCGACGGGCATGGTCGTCCTGCGCAACGCGCTGCGCGGCCTCGCCGTCACCGGCGCGGGGCCGGGCCGGCTGCTCTCCTGGCTCAACAGCGTCGCCTGCTGCCTCCCCGAGCAGGTCACCGCCACAGTCGTCTGCGGCCTGTTCGATCCCGCCGCCCGGACCTTGCACTGGGCCAACGCGGGACACGTGCCCCCGATCCTCGTCCGCCGCGGGAAGGCCGAAGCGCTCACGCCGCCGGACGGCGTGCTGCTGGGCGCCGTGGACTCCGCCTCGTACGAGGAGTCCCGGCACGAGCTGCGGCGCCACGACATCCTGCTGGTGTACACCGACGGTCTGATCGAGCGCCGCGGCAGCGGCATCGACCAAGCCCTCGGGCAGCTCCTCACCGCCGCCGGCCGCCCGGTGGACGACCTCGAGGGCTATCTGGACGCACTGCTGTCCTGCGACATCGCCGACACCGACGACGACACCTGCCTGATCGCGGTTCAACCGACCTGATCGTCACGGTGCGCCGGGTCGCTCGTCCCGCCGCCCCCACGCGCCTTGGCCCGCTGCTCATTGGCGTAATTGATGTAGTTGTAGACGGTGAAGCGGCTGACGCCGAGCGCGGTCGCGACGGTCTCCACGCCGTGGCGCATGGAGAAGGCGCCGCGCTGTTCGAGGAGGCGGACGACCGACTGCTTGGTCTTGCGGTCGAGGTCGGCGAGCGGGACGCCGTGGCGGCGGCGGAGCTCGGCGAGGATGTGGTCGAGCGAGTCGGAGAGGTGCGGGAGGCGTACGGCCACGACCTCCCGGCCCTCCCAGGAGAGGACCACGTCGTCGTCCTGGGCGCGGTCCGGGGCGATCAGCTCGCCGCCTATGGCGTCCACCAGCGGTTTGACGGCCTTGGCGAAGGGGTCGTCGTCGGCGGGCGGGGTCATCGGCCGCCCTCCCCCGGCTCGTCCGGCTCGTCCGGCTCCTCCGGCTCCTCCGGCTCCTCCGGCTCCTCCGCGACCACGTTGACCTGGAGCGAGACCCGGGTGGCGCCCGCCCCCAGGGACTTGCGGAGCAGCTCGTCGATGGTGGCCAGGACGGCCTCCGCCCGGCCCTCCGCGGTGTTGCCGAACGGGCCGACGTCGACGGAGTCCAGCGCGGCGCCCTGCACGATGTCGCGGGCCACCACGGCGTGCGGGGGCACCTCGTCGAGGTCGAACGGCTCGGTGGTGAACTCAACCCTCAGTCTCACGCCGCCAACCTACTGCCCACGCGCACAAGGCGTCACGGCCTCCGGGCGGCGGGCCCCAGGCCCTCTCCGGCGGATCCGTAACCAGGGGCTTCGCCCCTGGACCCCGGGTCTGGGGCAGAGCCCCCCGCGCGGCGGAGCCGCAAATCGGCAGGGGCCGGGAAGGGGCTGGGAGGGGAGCTGCCGATGTGCGGCTCCGCCGCGTGGCCTCCGGGCACCCCCTAACACGGCGGTCCGGCCGACGCGTGCAGAACCGCCAAGTCGCTGCCCGGGGCCTCCCCCTTCCTGGAGCATGGGGGGATACCTCTCCCCCGGCCCCCGAGGGGGCCGCGACCGACCCTCGGAGCAGCAGATGACAGACAGCGTGCCGGTGCGCTGCCCCGCGTGCCGCCGCGAGCAGTCGTTCACCCCGCCCACCTACCCGTGCTCGTGCGGAGCCCCGCTCACCCTCCCCGTGCTGCACGACAGTTCCCCGGAGGAGATCGAGCACCGCACCTGGGAGGCCACCTGGGTGGCGGCCAACTGTGCCACCTGCGGCCGCCAGGGGAGCTGGCCGCAGCCGGAGTTCGGCTGTCCGTGCGGCGCGCTGGTGCGCGTCCCGGTGGCGTCGGCGCCCGATCCCACGGAGCGCGCCCCGGCCACCGCCCGCCCCCGCAACGCGGCGGCCCCCGCCGCCGGGCCGCCGGGCAGGGCGGCGCTGCGCCCCGCCTTCCAGCCGGTGACGATCCGTACGGCGCGGGACGCCGTGACCGCCGCCGCGCAGTATCTGAAGTGGCTCGGCTTCCACGGGGTGCGGCAGCCGGAGGAGGGCCAGGCGGCGTCCGGGGTGGATCTGTGCGGGCCGGGGGTGGTCGCCCAGGTGGACCCGACCACCCGGCCCACCGCGCTGCGCGACATCGAGTGCCTGTGGCTGAACGGACTCAACGAATCGGCCGTCAGCGTGTTCTTCTCGCTCGCGGGTTACGCCAGGGACGCTCGGGCGCGCGCCGACGCGCTGCACATCCCGCTGTTCATCATGGATCTGACCGGCACCCCACAGCCCGTCAACGACCCGGCGGACTCGCTGATCCGGGTGGGGCCTCCTGAAGGGTGAACGCGTACCCCGCGTTCGCGCCTTGTTCATTATGACCCGGCGGAGGGCCCCCGGGCCTCCCCTTCGGGGATGATCTTCGCCTCTCCGGAGCGCCCTACGGTGGTGGTCGATCCCCCTTTCCGCGACTTTCCGCGACTTTCCGCGACGCTACGGAGCGATGCCCCATGCCCTCATCCGCCCCTGCCTCCTCCACCTCTGCCTCCCCCGCCGACCTCACCGTCGAGCGCGACGACGTGACGCTGGCCGTACGCGACCACGGCGGCACCGGCACCCCGCTGCTGCTGCTCCACGGGGCCTCCCGCACCCTCGCCGACTGGTCGGTCACCGCGGCCGATCTCACCACGGACCACCGGGTGGTCTCGATGGACCTGCGCGCCCACGGCCGCTCCGGCCGCGGCGACACGCCCTGGGCGTTCCCCGCCGTGCTCGACGACATCGAGGCCGTCCTGGCGGCCCTGGGCATCCCGGAGGCCATACCGGTCGGCCACTCCCTCGGCGGCATGGCCGCCGCGCTGTACGCGGACGCCCACCCGCGCACCCCCGCCGCGGTCAACCTCGACGGCGTGGGCAACGGCCGCCCCGAGCAGTACGTCGGCCTGGACCGGGACACCGTGCTCGACGGCCTCGCCCGCGCCCGCCGGTTCTCCGAGGCCGCGGCGGGCATGGCCTTTCCCTCGGAGGCGCTGGAGACGACGGTCTTCGCCCAGCAGGCGGCGATGGCCAAGGCGCTGGGGATCAAGCCCGAGGTGCTCGGCGAGGGCGTCCGGCGCGCGCTCGGCGAGACCCCGGAGGGGCAGCTGTATCTGCGGCCGGAGCGGGAGCGGGCGCTGGAGATGCTCGACCGGATGGACGAGCTCGACCTCTTCCCGGTCTACCGCCGCCTCACCCGCCCGGTGCTGATCGTGCGCGCGGGACGGCTGGTGGCGCAGGGAGGCCCGCTGGCGTGGTTCGACGAGCTGATGACCGCGTACGTCAAGGGCCTGGACCGCGACCTGAGCGAGCTGGCGGCCGCGCACCCCCACCTCACCCTCCGCACCATCGACGCCTCGCACGCCATGCTCCTGGAGCGCCCGGGCGCGGTCGCCGGGCTGATCCGCTCCTTCACCACCGGCCTGGGCCCGCGCTCATGACGCCCCGGCCGGGCCCTCGGTGAGGGTGGCCTCGATGCTGCTCGCCCCCGGCCACCGCGGGTCCTGCCCGGCCAGGCGCGCGTACACCCGCTGCCACGCCGCGTCCGGATCGTCGGCCCCGTCGAGGTGGGCCGCGACGAGCTCGGCGACCCGCTCGGCCGCGGCCCGGGCCGCGGGCGGTGCCTCGGGGCGGCGGAGGGCGCTGCCGAGATAGCCGAGGACGCGGTCGGCGGGAGCGGCGGCGGAGACCAGGTCGCGGTCGGTCAACAGGCCGTCGGTCAGCAGCTGGTCGGCGCGCATGGTGATCGACCGCCAGTCGGCGCCCCCGAGGCCGAGGCGGGCCATCCCGCGGGCGATCTCGGCGTCCCGGACGGGGCGTTGACGGGAGCTGCCGCGCGGGTCGCGCATGATCGCGTCGGCGTGGCGGGCGGCGACGGCGGACGGGGTCACGGCGTGGGCGACCACCACCGACCAGTGCGGGAACGGCTCGCGGGCGTGCTCGGCCTCCAGACACGCCCAGTCGATGTCCGGGAAGAGGACGAGGAGCCGGTCGGTGTCGTCGAAGCGGTAGCGGCGGACCTTGCGCAGCCGGCTCGCCAGCTTCTGGGTCGTCAGCTCGCGCTTCGCCCGGGCTTCGAGCGCGGCGAGGGGGTCGGCGGAGGCGAGGGCCCGGTGGCACATCTTGGTGACGGCGGGGCCCACCTGCCCGGTGGCCAGCAGCGCGGACAGGCGCGGGGGGCCGCCGCGGCGCAGCAGGTTCAGACAGCCGGCGAGCTGCTCGGGCGTCTTGAACCGGCCGCGGTCGTGCGCGAACGCGGCCTCGATCAGCTCCGGTTCGGCCGCGTGCAGCAGATCGGGGTGGGCGTTGCCCCGGATCCGCGGCTCGTACGGGGCGAGCGGCACCGGGTCGCCCAGCGCCTGCCGGGCCTCCTCCGAGCCGAGGTAGAAGTGCGGGGCGAGCAGGGCGAGGTGGATCTCGGGGTCGCCGACGGCGAGCAGGGCGCGGTGGGTGGACGGGTCCGTATCGGCCCACTCCGCCAGCAGCAGCAGCGCCTCGCGGTCACCGCTCCGCTTCAGATGCTCGACGACCGCCTCGGGCGCGGGCATCCGCTGGGCGACCACGTACAGCGCGAGCAGCCGTCCCGTGTGGGCGGGCAGCAGCGGCATGACGGCGTCCAGGATCTTGGCGTCGGGCGCCCGCCGGAGCACCTCCCCGGCCGGCCACGTCCACTCGCGCGAGCGCAGCAGCTTCTCCCGGGCCCGGCCGGTGACCTTGGGGTGCGGGACGATCCGCCGGGGGTCGGGAGAGGTGTCGGCGGCGCGCGCCAGCAGGTCGGGCCAGGTGGTGTCGTGGACCACGCCGGGGTCCGTGCGCACCTCCGCCACGGCGGTCAGCAGCCGCAGCCAGGCGTCCGTGTCGGTGCCGAGCGCGCCGGCCAGGAAGGCGCGCAGCGACCGCTCCAGAACCCACAGGGACGGCGAGCCGTTCGGGGGCCCCACCGGCATGGTGTACCGGGCGGGGATGGCGGCGAGCATGTCGGGGCCGGTGACCGTGCCCGCGAGCCAGGCGGTGTCCAGCTCGTTGCGGATCGATTCGACGATGCCCAGCCAGTCGCTCCAGACGCGGTCCTCGCGGAGCCTGCTGAGCGCCCGGCGGGTGTCGGGGGCGGGCACCGGCCGCAGCGGGTCGGCGATCCCGCGGCCGCCCCAGCTCTGCCAGGCGTCGCGCGCCCAGGCGGGGAACTCGGCGCCCGGCCAGTGGGTGACGTGCGTGGCGGCCAGGAGCCGCAGCACGCCTTCGTCCGCGGGCAGCGGGGGCGCGCCCCGGGAGAGCCCGCGCAGTGTGTCGATCGCGGCCAGTGCCGAACTCCGTGCCATCAGTGCCCCCGTGGTGCCCCGCCATATCGCGTGCTGTGCTCGGCACAAGTCCATCACGGGGCACTGACAAACCGGGCCGCCCGTCCCTGGTCCGGTGGTCATCCGGCCGGATGGCCGCATGACCGGTGGGGCGGGCGGGGCACCGGCGGGGCCGTGCGGCCCCGGGTACATCAGCGCAGCGGGGCCGCCTGGGCGCCGGCGTCCGCGCGGGAGTCCCGCAGCCGGACGGCGTCGGCGACGCCCGCCGTTCGGAGGTCGACCTTGCGGACCTTCCCGCTGACGGTCATCGGGAAGGCGTCCATGAGCCGCAGATAGCGGGGCACCTTGTAGTGCGCGAGGCGGCCCCGGCAGAAGCGTGCCAGCTCGTCACGGGTGAGCGACTTGGCGCCGTCCCGCAGGATGACGCAGGCCAGGATCTCCTCGCCGTACTTCTCGTCCGGCACGCCGACGACCTGCACATCGGCGATCTTCGGATGGGTGTAGAGGAACTCCTCGATCTCCCGGGGGTACACCTTCTCCCCACCCCGGATGATCATGTCGTTGATCCGGCCGACGATCCGGACGTAGCCGCCCTCGTCCATCACCGCGAGGTCGCCGGTGTGCATCCAGCGCCCCGAGTCGATCACCTCGGCGGTCCGCTCGGGCTCCTCCCAGTAGCCGAGCATCACCGAGTAGCCGCGGGTGCACAGCTCGCCGCGGGTGCCGCGGTCCACCGTCACACCGGTCAACGGGTCCACGACCTTGATCTCGACGTGCGGCAGCACCCGGCCGACCGTGCCGGTGCGGTGGCGCAGGTCGTCGTCGCGCCGGGTCTGGGTGGACACCGGCGAGGTCTCGGTCATGCCGTAGAAGATCGACACCTCGGCCATGTGCATCTCGTCCACCGCGCGCCGCAGGACCTCCACCGGGCAGGTGGATCCGGCGATGATCCCGGTGCGCAGGGAGGAGAGGTCGTACGAGTCGAAGTCGGGCAGCCCCAGTTCGGCGATGAACATGGTCGGGACGCCGTACAGCGAGGTGCAGCGCTCCTGCTCGACGGCGCGCAGCGTGGCGGCCGGGTCGAAGGCGGGGGCGGGGATGACGATGCAGGCGCCGTGGCTGGTGGCGCCCAGGTTGCCGGTCACCATGCCGAAGCAGTGGGAGAAGGGGACCGGCAGGCAGACGCGGTCCTGATGGGTGTACCCGAGCGTCTCCCCGACGGAGTAGCCGTTGTTGAGGATGTTGTGGTGCGAGAGCGTGGCGCCCTTGGGGAAGCCGGTGGTGCCGGAGGTGTACTGGATATTGACCGGGTCGTCGCAGGTCAGCCGGGCCTCGCGCTCGGTCAGCCGCTCGCGGGACACATCGGCGCCCGCGCGCAACAGCCCGTCCCAGGTGCGGTCGCCGATATAGATGACATCGCGCAGGGCGGGACACTCGGAGCGCACCTGTTCGACCATGCGGCGGTAGTTGCTGGTCTTGTGCTCGGTAGAGGAGATCAGGACGGAGACACCGGCCTGCCGCAGCACGAACGTCAGCTCATGGACGCGGGAGGCGGGGTTGATATTGACCATGATCGCGCCGATGCGGGCGGTGGCGTACTGCACCAGCACCCACTCGGCGCAGTTGATCGCCCAGATGCCGACCCGGTCGCCCTTGGCGACGCCCTTGGCCATCAGCCCGAGCGCGACCTCCTC
Source organism: Streptomyces sp. NPDC097640 (assembly GCF_040302705.1). Classification (NCBI taxonomy): domain Bacteria; kingdom Bacillati; phylum Actinomycetota; class Actinomycetes; order Kitasatosporales; family Streptomycetaceae; genus Streptomyces; species Streptomyces sp. NPDC097640. Next base: position 148,426 of record NZ_JBEOSB010000005.1, on the reverse strand, counting down.
GACAGCCTGGCCGAACTCGGTGTAGGTCCAGCGGCGGCCGCTGGGGATGTCGACGAGCGCCTCGCGGTCGCCGAACCGCTCGATGGTGTCGGCCAGGTTGGCTCCGATGGTGTCGCCGAGCAGCGGGACCTCGCCCGCCCCGCTCGCGTACGACAGCCCGGCCGCGGGGACGGAGGGGTCGAATTCCGATGGGTCCGATGGGTCCGATGCATTCGATGCGCCCGATGCGTCCGGTGGGCCTGATGGGTCGGCCGGTCGGTCGGTCATGAGTACTCCTCGTGATCGCGTGGTGAGTGCGGGTCGGTCATGAGGTGGTCTCCTCATGAAACTCGACACCATCGCCGCGCAGGGTGCGCTCGCGTAGCTCTATACGGCGGATTTTGCCGGAGACGGTCTTGGGAAGTTCGGCGAATTCCAGTCGACGCACACGTTTGTAGGGCGCCAGAACCGCCCTGGAGTGCGCAAATAGGGCCTTCGCGGTCTCCGGCCCCGGCTCCCACCCCTCGGCCAGCACCACATACGCCTTCGGCACGGCCAGCCGCAGCGGGTCGGGGGCCGGGACCACCGCGGCCTCGGCGACCGCCTCGTGTTCCAGGAGGGCGCTCTCCAGCTCGAATGGCGAGATCTTGTAGTCGGATGCCTTGAAGACGTCGTCGGCGCGGCCGATGTAGGTGATGTAGCCCTCGGCGTCGCGCGATCCGATGTCCCCGGTGCGGTAGTAGCCGCCCGCCGTCGCCTCGGCGGTGCGCTCCTCGTCGCCCTCGTAGCCGGTCATCAGGCCGACCGGGCGGCCGAGGGGGCCCGACAGATCGAGACAGATCTCGCCCTCGTCGCCCGGCTGCCCGGTGACCGGGTCGAGCAGGGTGACCGTGAAGCCGGGGCTGGGACGGCCCATCGAGCCGGGCTTGAGCGGCTGTCCGGGCGTGTTGGCGACCTGGACGGAGGTCTCGGTCTGCCCGAAACCGTCCCGGATGGTCACCCCCCAGTCGCGCCGGACATGCTCGATGACCTCCGGGTTCAGCGGCTCACCGGCCGCGAGGGCCTCGCGGGGCGGGGTGCGCAGCTGGGTCAGATCGGCCTGGATGAGCATCCGCCACACGGTCGGCGGGGCACAGAAGGTGGTCACCCCGCAGCGGTCCATCTCGGCCATGAGGCGGGTGGCGTCGAAGCGCGTGTAGTTGTGCACGAACACGGTCGCCTCGGCGTTCCAGGGGGCGAAGAGATTGGACCACGCGTGCTTGGCCCAGCCCGGGGAGGAGATGTTGAGGTGGACGTCGCCGGGTCTGAGGCCGATCCAGTACATCGTCGACAGATGGCCGATGGGGTACGAGGTGTGGGTGTGCTGGACCAGCTTGGGGCGGGCGGTGGTGCCCGAGGTGAAGTAGAGCATCAGGGGGGCGTCGGCCGGGGTCGGACCGTCCGGCACGAACGGCTCGTCCCCCCCGGCGTCCGTGTCCGTGCCGGTGTCCGTGTCCGTGTCCGTGTCCGTGCCCGCGTCCGCGTAGGCCAGCCAGCCGGCGGGCGCGCCGCCGACCGCGATGCGCGTGTACTCGCCGGGCACCTCGGCGAACTTGGCCGTGTCCTCGGACCGCACGATCACATGCGCGGCCCGCCCGCGCTCCACCCGGTCGACGAGGTCGAGCGGGCCGAGCAGCGGGGTGGCGGGGATGACCACGGCCCGCAGCTTCATCGCCGCCAGCGCCGTCTCCCACAGCTCGGCCTGGTTGCCAAGCATGACCACGATGCGGTCACCGGCCCGCACACCCTGGGCGCGCAGCCAGTTCGCCGCCCGGTCGGAGCGGCGGCGCATGTCCTCGAAGGAGATCCGGGTCTCGAGGCCGCCTTCCTCGACGATGTGCAGCGCGATACGGTCGTTGCCCCGGGCAATCCGGTCGAACCAGTCGAGCGCCCAGTTGAACTCGGCCGGGCGCGGCCAGCTGAACCCCTCGTACGCGGCGGTGTAGTCGTTCCGACGGTCCAGGAGAAAGTCCCGTGCCGCCCGGAATCCGTCAGTCAGGCCGTTTGCTGCCACATCTCCTCCTGATCGCCGTACCGCTCGCTAGCATCGTGCGACGGGTGATCTGGGTCTCACCACCCCCGGACGGGGGTGGTGATATTTCGGGGAGGTGACCGTGGCGGAATCGGACCGAACGGTGGATCTGCGGACGACCCTGCTGCGGATGCGACGGCGCGGAGCCCTGCCCGTGGCCTTCGGCGGGCTGTTCCCGAACTCGCGCCAGTTCCGCATCTCCGAGCTCACCGGCACCACGACGAACTCCCTGCGCGGGCTCGCCGTCACCCCCGGCAACGGTCTTGGCGGCAAGGTCCTCACCATGTCCCGGCCGATCTCGGTGGTCGACTACCCGAGCTCGCGCGCCATCAGCCACGAGTACGACGCGGCGGTCGGCGCCGAGAGCCTGCGTTCGATGCTGGCGGTGCCGGTGGTGGTCCGCGGTCGGGTGCGCGGGGTGCTGTACGGGGCGCTGCGCCAGCCCCTGGCGCTCGGCGACCGGGCGCTGAACGCGGCCATGGAGGCGGTGCGGGAGCTGGAGCAGTCGCTGGCGGTGCGGGAAGAGGCGCAGCGGCTGATCACCGTGGCGCAGCAGCCGCCCGACGCGGACCCGGCGATGTGGGAAGAGGTCCGCGAGGCGCACGGCGACCTGCGGGCACTGGCCCAGCAGGTGACCGACCCGCAGCTGAAGGAGCGGATCCTCAGGGCCTGCGGGCGGCTGGCCCGGGCCTCCTCGGGCGGCGGGGCGGGGGACACGGCGGCGCGGCCGGGGGTGGAGCTGTCGCCGCGCGAGGTGGATGTGCTGGCGTGCGTGGCCTCGGGCGCGACGAACTCGGCGGCGGCGGACCGGCTGGGGCTGCGGCCGGAGACGGTCAAGAGCTATCTGCGCTCGTCCATGCGGAAGTTGGGGGCGCACACCCGACTGCACGCGGTGGTGGAGGCACGGCGCGCGGGACTGCTGCCTTAGCGCTTGCCGTACCTCTCGCGCCGCCTCGACCGGCGACCGTGGACCGCCGACCACCGACCGCCGACCCCCGACCGGCCGCGGCCTGATCAGTCGGTCACCGGCTCGAACCGCACATCCCGCTCCCCCGCCGCCGGGTCGGTCACCGTCAGCAGCCGCGCACCCTCGGCCTCCAGCGTCTCGCGGTCGGCGGCACCGAGGGGGACGAACGGGGTCACACGCACCACCGCCACGCCGCGAGCGCGCTCGATCTTCCAGATCCCGGCGACAAACCCGTCCACCAGGATCGTGCCGCGCACGATGCCGTTGACGCCCATCACCGGCACCCGGTACTCATCGGCGAGGATGCGGGCCCGGTCGGCGTGCGAGAGCAGCAGGTTGTCGAAGTCCGCTACGAAGCGGGCGGGGACCGGCAGGTCGGGGTCCGGGAGCGACGCGCCCGCCGGGTCGTACAGCTCGCGCCCGTTCTCGTCCCGGTACCTCCGCAGGCCGGGCCCCAGCCGCTCGACCACCTCGCGCAGCCCGGTCAGCCCGGACCACTTCTGGATGTCCGCGACGGTCGCGGGCCCGAAGGCCGCGAGATAGCGCAGCACCATCGCGTCCAGGGACGGTTCGGCCTCCATCGGCCGTCCCAGCCAGTCCTCGACGGTCGCGTACCGGGGCCCGCCGCTCTTCCCCCACAGCCCGCGCGGCGGCACCTGCACCAGCGGCGCCCACAGCCGCACCGCGTCGACCAGCGCGCCCGGGTCCGCGTCCGGCCACTGGGGGCCGAGTTCGGCGCGCAGCTCGGCCGGGCCCAGGGCGCCCCGCTCGAGCAGCTTCCGCCCGGCCGCCACCAGTTCCTCCCGCGCCACACCGCTCAGCCGAGACGCGTAGGGCGTGCCACGGAACTGCTTGTCGAGCATGGGTTGGATGAGTGGCCGCAGCCGCAGCGCGTCGGCGGCGGAGACGAGGTGCACGGTGCCGCGCATCAGCACCATCCGCACCACCTCCCTCTCCCGCGTCAGCCGTGCCAGCTCCTCGAAAGCGAAGCCGTCCAGGCGCGTCCACAGGCCGATGTACGGGGCGCCGGGCGCCTGGGACTGCATGCCGACAAGCCGCTCGATCACCTCGAGGGCGGTGAGGGACCCCGACCGGTTCAGCAGCAGCTGGCGCTCCAGCAGCGCCCTGTTGAGCGCTCGGGGGCCGAGTACGTCGTTCGTCATGCGCTCCACGCTACGAGTCCTTGCGGTCAGCTTCTGTCCTGGACTGCTCCTCTTCGTGTCCCGTTCTGTTTTCAGAGGGGCACAACTGACGTTCCCCTGGTGCACATTGTGCTTCGATGCCGTCATCTGCCCCAAAAAACAAGGAAGCAAGTGAAACCACATTCCACGCACAGCCCACGTCAACGCACGGCCGTGCTCGGCGCCGTAGCCGTCGCGGGCGCACTGGCCTTCGCGATGACGTCCGCCGTACCGGCGGGCGCCGCGCCCCGGCCCCCCGCATCGCTCGACTACGTCGCCCTGGGGGACTCCTACGCCTCGGCGCCCGGCGTCCCCGAGCAGATCGACACCGCGTGCGCCCGCTCCAACAGCAACTATCCGCATCTCGTGGCCGAGCGGAACAGGGCGCGGCTGACGGACGTCACCTGCTCGGGGGCGACCACGGCGGATCTGGCCCTCGCCACGGACACCGCCCCCGCCCAGTACGACGCCCTCAACCGCGGCACCGACCTGGTGACCGTGAGCATCGGCGGCAACGACATCGGCTTCTCCGCCGTACTCGGCCGCTGCGCCACGCTGGGCGCCGGAAACCCGGCCGGAAGTCCCTGTCGTGACGACCTCACGCAGGGCGGCGACGACCAGGTGGAGCGGAGCATCGCCGCCACCGCGCCGAAGATCTCCCAGGTGATCGCCGAGGTCCACCGCCGGGCCCCGCGCGCCGAGGTGGTCATGGTCGGCTATCCGTCGCTCTTCCCCGACAGCGGAGTCGGCTGCACGAGCCTCAGCGTCCCCTTCGCCGCCGGCGACTTCCCCTATCTGCGGGACAAGACGAAGTCGCTCAACGCCATGATCGCCCGCCAGGCCGAGCGCGGCGGGGCCACGTACGTCGACACGTACAAGCCCACCATCGGCCACGACATGTGCCGGCCCGTCGGTGAGCGCTGGATCGAGAGCCTCGCTCCCGAGACTCCGGCGGCACCGGCCCACCCGAACGCGCAGGGCGAGCAGGCCATGGCGGCGGCCGTGAACCGCGCGCTGCTCCGGTGCGGGGTCGTTCACCGGGTCTGACGCCTCAGGTGGGGCCACGGCGGCTGGCCGGGGCCCCACCGGCCCCACCGCGGCACGAGAGTTGACCGCTTGGCACACTATTTTGATCGAGTGTGACCACAACTAGCGATTTCCCCAGCGGACTTGTGGTTCGATGCCGTGCGACACGAACGGGTGAGCGACGGCGACGGGAGATTGCGCATGGACCGGCGAGGGTTCCTCAGGGGCGCGGCCGCGGTGTCCGCCGCGGGACTGGTCTCAGCCATGGGCGGTACGGCCACGGCGACCGCCGCGCCACGGCCGCTGGCGGCCTCGGACTGGCTGTCCGGCATCGCCGACGCCACCCCCGTCCAGCGGCTGACACTGCCGGGCACCCACGACTCCGGCGCCCGCTACGGCGGCCCCTGGACGGAGTGCCAGAACACCACCATCGGCGACCAGCTGAACAGCGGCATTCGCTTCCTGGACATCCGCTGCCGCGCCTTCGAGGGCGCCTTCCCCATCCACCACGGCGCGTTCTACCAGCACCTCAACTTCGACGACGTCCTCGGCGCCTGCCGGAGCTTCCTGAGCGCGCACCCGTCGGAGACCGTGCTGATGCGGGTCAAGCAGGAGTACTCGGAGGAGAGCGCGGCGGAGTTCCGCCGCATCTTCGACACCTACCTCGACGGGAAGGGCTGGCGGTCGCTGTTCCGCCTGGACGCCACGCTCCCGACGCTCGGCCAGGCCCGCGGCAGGGTCGTCCTGCTCGCCGACTCCGACAACATGCCGGGGGTGCGCTACGCCGACGCGGCGCTCTTCGACATCCAGGACGACTACATGGCGGAGCCGTTCGGCAAGTACCCGAAGATCCAGGCCCAGTTCCGCAAGGCCGCGGCCCAGCCGGGCAAGCTCTTCGTCAACTACGTCTCCACCGCCGCCCTGCTCCCGCCCCGCTCCAACGCGGACCGGCTGAACCCGCAGGTCAAGAGCTTCCTGGAGAGCTCCGAGGCGGCCGGGTGGACCGGGCTCGGGGTGGTGCCGATGGACTTCCCGAACACCGTCTCCGGCCTCGTCGACACCCTGATCCGGCACAACCCGGCGGCCTGACAGCCGCTTGGGCCGGGCGGACCGCCCCCTGACCGACCGGGCAGGGGGCGCCGCCACGCCCACCGGGCCGCAACCTCAGCCGGTACGTCAAGCCGTCACCGGAGGCGATCGCCAAACTGACCAGCCTGCTTGGCCCGGGGGGACACTCGCCGCTCAGCGAAAGCCGCACGTTCCGACGTGCTATACCGAGGCCATGACCGAGCAGAACGTCGAACTCGTCCGTCGTGGGATGCTCAAGCGCCCGGTGGATTCACGCCGTTATCGGGGGCTGGTCCGGGAAGACAAGACCCTCGGGTGGGCGGTGGCCGCGCTGGACACGGTCGAGCAGATGCGCGGGAAACCCCCGGAGGCGTGGCCCACGACGACCGCCTTGCCCGACGCTCTGGCGAAACTCGCCGACTTGCTCACAGAGTTGGGGTGGGACGACCTCGCTGCCGCGACTCGCCGTGAACAAGTCACCGCATACGGGCAGCTGCGCGTCGGCCGACGAGGCGCGTTCTCCGAAGACATCGCCCGTGCCTTGACCGCACTGCGCGGCAATCTCATGGACCTCGAGCGCCACGAAGAGGCGCTCGAGGTCGTCGTCGAGCAACTGCGGCTGCCCGGCACGGCCGAATCCGTTCAGGAGGCCCTCGACTGGCGGACAGTACTCCTTGCCCGACTCGGCCGTCATGAGGAGGCGCTGGATTCCGCGGCCGAAGCGATCCGTCGGCAACGCAAGCGCCGCGGGGGCGCCTCGAAGGCCCTCGAACTCAGCCATGCGCGGGAGGCGTACGCAAAGCAACTCGACGCCGTCGGCCGGGTTGCCGAGGCGGCGGAGGCGACTGCCGAGGTCGCCGCTTACTGGCGCGAGCACCCCGACTCCACGGTGAAGTACCTCGCGACAGTGGATCAGCTGAGCGACCGGCTGGTCCGGAGCGGCCGGGCCGAGGAGGCGGCCGCCCGCATCACCGAGGCGATACGGGTCGCGCGTCACCGTCAACCGCAGCTCGAGTCGGCACGTATCTGGCACAACTTCGGCGTTCGGCTGCTCGAGCTGGGTCTCCCCGGCGACGCCGCGGACGCAGGCCGGCAGGCGGTGACTCTCCTACGTGAACGCGCACAGTTGGCCCAGGCAAGTCACCGGAAGACAGAGGAGGCGGACGACTGGGACGACGATCACCGCTATGCACAGTGGTATCTGCTCGAGCGGCGGCGCGAGGAGCTGGAATCGTCGCTCGCGAACGTCCGCCGGACCGAGCGGGCCCTTGGCGACGCGCTGCGTTCCCTGAGCGCCTGCCTGCGCCGGCTGAACCTCGTCGACGAGGCCGCCGCAGCGGACGCCGAGGCCGCCGCACTTGCGCGGCGCCCCTCGGAGAAGGAGGCCACCGACCGGGACTGACACTCGCGTCATCGACACACTCTCAGCGCTGAGCCGGCGTCGCCATGATGGGCTCCCTGCCCCGGGCACTGGCGCGGGTTGCGGCGGGCCCTTCACGGTTACGCGCTGCTGGGCTGGTGCTGTTCGGGGAGCAGGCTCTCCGGGTGCACCCACAGCACCACGTTGTCCGGGCGCCCGCCACCGGGACCCCCGCCCTCCCTCTCGAAGAAGTCAAGGATGTCCTGCTCCGCATGGCGCAGGCTGAAATGGGTCAGAACGAACAGGGTCTCGGGATGTGCCTCGACCACGGGGCGGAGGCGACTCCAGACGGTGTGCCCGACCCGATCCGCCCGCTCCAGCTCACTGTCGTGCAGGAACGTGCACTCGGTGACGATCACCGGATACGTGAACAACCACGGATTCCGCTCGAACACCCGCACGTGCGTGTCGCCGAGGAAGGCGAACAGCGGCCGCAGCACCTCTTGTTCGACCTCGACGCCCTCCCTGCGCCGCTGCGCCACGATCCGGCCGAACTCACCGCCCCGCCCCTCCTTCACCAACAAGCGGCGCAGTTCCTCGTACTCGGGCCGTAGCGCCTTGCCGACCTCGGAGACGGCGTACCCCACGCAGGGCACCTTGTGCTCGCACTCCACCACCCGCACGTGGTGCGCCCGCCGCCCGAAGGTGAACTCGTCGCCCTGCCGTACGCCATGCAACCGGTAGCCACCGGCGAGGCCCGGGTCGTACCCCGCCCCGTGGTTCAGCTCCGCCGACGCCCGCAGAAAGGACTCCACATAGGGCACCGCTTCGGCCGGAAGGTAGATGTCGGTACCCGCCCGAGAGGCGAGGAAGTCCAGGTCCTTCACATGGTCGTGATGGGTGTGGGTGAGCAGCACCGTATCGACCTGACGCCCTTCGCACAGCCCCGCGTCGAGGCTGCACCGCAGCTCGGGGATGTGGAAGAACGTCTTGTCGTTCGCACGCGAATAGCCGGTGAGGGTGAAACCGGTACCGGGTATCTCCCAGGTCTTCCACTGACGGAACGGATGTCCCTGTTCCAGCCGCTCGGGATTGCGTGCCGACGGCTTCGGGGCCTGCCCCATGGATGCACCTCTCCAGTAGGGAACCAGCCCGTCCCCTGAGATCACAGGCGGCCGATCGTAGCGGGACCGCCGGGATGGACACCGCGAATATCCGCACCGGCCGCCGCCCACCGGGGTGTTGACACGCATCGACCTCACCCTATTAGCTTTGCACGCAAAGATACTTTGCTTTCAAAGCTATCCCCTGGGGGTGTCATGCCACATCTGACCGTTCACGTCCTCGAAAGTGACCTCGTCGGCCGGGAGACCGACTTGATCGAAGCACTGACCGACGCGGTTGTCGCCGTGTACGGGGACTGGGCGCGAGACATCGCGGTCGTGCACCTGATCGGTCTGCCGGCGAGCCGATGGGGCATCGGCGGCAAGCCGGCGCAGGCGCCGTCGCCGAGTGTGACGTTCGGCATCAAGGAGGGCGCGTTCAGCCGGCCGGACGCGGAGGAGATCGTGGCCCGGCTGATAGCCGGAGTCACCGACGCGATCGTCGCCGTGTTCGGCGAACGCGTCCGCTCCGGTGTGGGCGTCGAGCTGGTGGGCACACCGGCCGGCCGCAGTGGCATCGGTGGCGTTGTGGTCTCGCCATAGGCGGGCCGTCCGACGACGGCGCGCTGGCGCTCACCGAGGCCGTCACCCTGCTGCCGGAGGGCGTGCCGGGCGCTGTCTACGACGAGGCCGCGGGCCACTTCGACGAGCAGGAGCTCGCCCACCTCATCGCGCTGATCTTCACCGTCAACGCGTGGAACCGGATGAACGTCACCACGCGCAGGACGCCCGGCACCCACTGACCGACCCGGACCCTGCGAAAGTCGCAGACCTCGCCGGACCGCCGTGCGGGACCCCCGGCCGGAGTGAGCCGGGCCGGGGGTGCCGGTGCGGGCCGGACCCGCCGTCAGAGGGAGGGCTGGGCGTTGCGGACCAGTTCCAGGGCCTGCTCGGGGAACCAGCCGCCCGCCTCCGGGTCGACCGACCCGCGCTCCGGGTCCTGGGGTCCCGCCGTGCCGCGCAGGCACTGGCCGTCCGACTCGCCGGGGGTCTTCACCCACAGCGCGGCGTCGTGCAGCGGGTCGCCCGTCTTGGTGGTGGGGCGGGCGCCCAGGCCCCGGCCGGGAGGGTTGCACCAGGACTGGGGGTCGGCGTGGCTGTCGGCCCTGGGCAGCCACGGGCCGCGGCCGTTGCGGCTGGTGTCGGTGATGAAGTGCTTCATCTCGTCGGGATCGAGGAGCGCGTTGAGCTCCAGCCACCGCTCGGCGCTCAGCCGCGGCCAGCGCTGGTTCGGGCAGTCCGCCTGGTCGCCGCCGTCGGCCACATAGGCGAGGCAGGAGGAGATGAGCCGGCCGTACCAGGCGTTGTCCTCGTCGGTCTGGTAGTGGGAGACGTTGATGGAGAAGCCGCTGGCGTGCTCCACGCCGCCGTGCAGCAGCCGGGACACGATGCTGTTGACGGAGTGCCAGCCCGGGTGGCCGGCGTCCAGGTAGACCTTGGTGCCGGGGAGCGGTTCCAGGGTGCGCGCCGCGTAGTCGATCTCGTGGTAGCGGGCGGCGGTGCGGAGCCTGCGCTCGGCGGGGGTGAGGACGGGGGGCTTCCTGGGGGTGTCGGTGGCGGGGGCGGTGGCGTTGCCGGTGGGTTGTTGGTCGGTGGGGTTGCTGGTGGGGGTTTCGGTGGGGTTGGCCGCGGTGCCGTCGACCGGCTCGCCCGCGGGTTGCCCGGGGGGCGTGGTCGTGGGCACGACGGGCTCGGCGGGCGCGGCGGTGTGCTCCTCCTCGGGCAGGTCCGTGACCGGGTCGATGTCGCCCGGCGCCCCGGCCCGGGGCCTGACCTGCGCCGCGAGGTGCCCCGCCAGCTGTCCCGCCACCCGCGCGTGGGCCTGCGCCTCGGCCTGCGCTTCGATGCCCGCGAGCGCGCCGCCGAGCACTTCGGCCCCGGCGCCGAACAGTCGGCTGTCGAAGGCCGCGTCGTCGGATCCGTCGCCGCTCGCGGGGGCGCCGCCGTCCGGCCCCGCCTGGAACTCCTCGCCGAAGTCCTCGTCCCGCGCGCCGGCCGCACCCCGCTCCGGGCCGCAGTCCGACGGCAGCAGGGCGAGCGAGTCGGGTTCGAGGACGATCAGCGCCCGGCGGCGGCCGATGCCCCGGGCGACGGCGTCGATCCACTCCTGGTACTCGGCGGTGTTCCGCGCCCCGCCCGCCGAGTAGCTTCCGCAGTCGCGGCCAGGGGTGTTGTAGAGCGCGAGCACGGGGACCCGGCCCCGCCGGGTGGCGCTCCAGGTGGTCGTGCGGACCAGCCGCTCGACCTCCTCCGGGGTCTCGTCCCCGAACCAGATCGCGTGCGGGGTGCGGACCATCGCGAGGACCCCGGCGGCCGCGTCGGGTTCGCCGTATCTCACCAGCCGGGTCACCTGACGGTATGAGTCCGTCGCACCCGGCGGGGTGTACAGCTGGTGCAGGGCCCTGGCCCTGGAAGGCTCCCCCGGCGCGGCCGCGTACACGGCTGCGGCGCTGGACAGGGGCAGCGCGATGGCGGCCAGAACGGCCATCGGCTTGGCGGGGATCGTCCGTCTTCTACGCACGTGCGCACTCCTCGGGCGGCGGTTTCGGCGGTTTCGGGGTCGATTTCTGAGGCTCAATCAGAAATCGGGACCCCGCAACGCGTAGCTCCGCCGGGTGGCCGAACCGCTCCCCCACCAATGGGTGGGCCTCCGTCAGGCGACCGAATCGATCCGGCCCATGTTCACGGGCGCCGAAAGGTCGTGGTGGATGGGGGTGTGGGCGCCCGTCAGGGGCAATCCGCCGCCGCCCCGCCGGGCGGCGACGATCTCGCTCGCGATGGACAGGGCCGTCTCCTCGGGCGTCCGGGCGCCGAGATCCAGGCCGATCGGGGAGCGCAGCCGCGCCAGCTCCAGCTCGCCGAGCCCGGCGTCGCGCAGCCGCCGCAGCCGGTCCTCGTGGGTGCGGCGCGAGCCCATCGCGCCGACGTACCCGACGGGCAGCCGCAGCGCCCGCTCCAGCAGCGGCACGTCGAACTTGGCGTCGTGGGTGAGCACGCACAGGACAGTGCGGGCGTCGACCTCGGTGGCGTCCAGATAGCGGTGCGGCCAGTCGACGACGACCTCGTCCGCCTCCGGGAAGCGGCGGGCGGTCGCGAAGACGGGCCGGGCGTCGCACACCGTCACGTGGTAGCCGAGGAACTTGCCGATCCGCGCCAGCGCGCCCGCGAAGTCGATCGCGCCGAAGACGATCATTCGGGGCGGTGCCACGGCGGACTCGACGAGCAGCGTGACCGGCTCGCCGCAGCGGCCGCCGGCCGCGCCGGCCCCGACGGTGGCGGTGCGCCCGGCCTCCAGCAGCGCCCGCGCCTCACCGGCCGCCGTACGGTCGAGGGCCGTACGGCCGGGGGCCATGCGGCCAAGGCTCCCCTCGTACGAGCCGTCGGGGCGCACCAGCAGCGCGCGCCCCAGCAGCTCCGGCGGCCCGTCGGCGACCCGTACGAGCGCCACCGGGCGGCCGTCGGCGGCGGCCGACAGGGCGGCGGCGAGGACCGGGCGCAGCCGGGTGTCGGCCGCCGGCACCGGGGTGACCAGGATCTCGATGGTCCCGCCGCAGGTCAGGCCCACGCTGAAGGCGTCCTCGTCGGAGTAGCCGAAGCTCTCCCGTACGGCCTGCCCGGTGCGCAGCGCGTCCCGGCACAGGTCGTAGACCGCGCCCTCCACGCACCCGCCGGACACGCTGCCGACCGCCGTTCCCGCGGCGTCGACGGCCAGCGCGGCGCCGGGCTGCCGGGGCGCGCTGCCGCCGACTGCCACGACCGTGGCGACGGCGAAGTCACGCTCTTCCTCGCACCAGCGGCGCAGCTCGGCAGCGATGTCCAGCATGGTGCTCAGCTCCTCGGTCGCCGAAAGAGGTCGGTCATGTGTCGGTCATGTGTCGGTCATGTGTCGGTCAGATGTTCCGGGCGGACGGGGACGCGTCCCAGCCGCAGGCCCGTCGCCGCCCGGATGGCGGCGACGACGGCCGGGGTGGAGGACAGGGTGGGGGCCTCGCCGACCCCGCGCAGCCCGTACGGCGCGTGGTCGTCGGCCAGTTCGAGGACGTCCACCGGGATGCTCGGCGTGTCGAGGATGGTGGGGATCAGATAGTCGGTGAAGGACGGGTTGCGCACCCGGGCGCCGTCCGACACCACGATCTCCTCCATGACCGCGAGCCCGAGCCCCTGGGTCGTGCCGCCCTGGATCTGGCCGACGACGGACAGCGGGTTGAGCGCCTTGCCGACGTCCTGGGCGGCCGCGAGTTCGACGACCTTGACCAGGCCGAGTTCGGTGTCGACGTCGACGACGGCCCGGTGGGCGCAGAAGGAGTACTGGACGTGGCCGAAGCCCTGCCCGGTCCGCGGGTGGAACGGCTCGGTCGGGCGGTGCCGGAACTCCTTCTCGATGTCGATCGCGTCCCCGCCGAGGATCTCGGCCAGGTCGGCGAGGACCTCGCCCGCCCCGGTGACCACCTTGCCGCCCGCCAGCCGCAGCTCCGCGCCCGCCCAGCCGGGGTGGTCGGCCCCGAACCGCTCGCGGCCGCGCCGGAACACCTCCTCGCGCACCGCCTCGCAGGTGTGCTTGATCGCGCCGCCGGTCATATACGTCTGGCGGGAGGCGGAGGTGGAGCCCGCCGAGCCGACCTGGGTGTCGGCCGGGTGGAGCACGACCCGCGCGATGCCGAGCTCGGTGCGGGCGATCTGGGTGTGCACGGTCACCCCGCCCTGGCCGACCTCGGCCATGGCGGTGTGCACCAGCGCGACCGGCTCCCCGCCCAGCACTTCGAGCCGTACCCGGGCGGTGGAGTAGTCGTCGAAGCCCTCGGAGAAGCCGACGTTCTTGATGCCGACCGCGTAGCCGACGCCGCGCACCACGCCCTCGCCGTGGCTGGTGTTGGACAGCCCGCCGGGCAGCTCCCGCAGGTCGGAGAAGCCGCCGGGCGGCATCGGGCGCGCCTTGACCCGGCGCAGCAGCTCGGCGACCGGGGCCGGGGAGTCGACGCGCTGGCCCGTGGGCATGGCGGTGCCCTGTTCCATGGCGTTGCGCTGCCGGAACTCCACCGGGTCCAGGCCGAGCTCGGCCGCCACCACGTCCATCTGCGCCTCGTAGGCGAAGCAGGCCTGTACGGCGCCGAATCCGCGCATGGCGCCGCAGGGCGGGTTGTTGGAGTACAGCGCGAGCGCCTCGATGTCGACGTTGTCGACGGCGTAGGGGCCGACGGACAGGGAGGCGGCGTTGCCGACGACCGCCGGAGAGGAGGAGGCGTACGCGCCGCCGTCGAGGACGATGCGGCACTGGACGTAGAGCAGCCTGCCGTCGCGGGTCGCGCCGTGCTCGTAGGTGAGCTTGGCGGGGTGGCGGTGGACATGGCCGAAGAACGACTCGTACCGGTTGTAGACGATCTTGACGGGCCGGCCGGTGCGCAGCGCCAGCAGGCACGCGTGGGCCTGCATGGAGAGGTCCTCGCGGGCGCCGAAGGCCCCGCCGACGCCGGACAGGGTGAGCCGGACCTTGTCGGCGGGCAGGCCCAGGACCGGGGCGAGCTGGTCGCGGTCGACGTGCAGCCACTGGGTGGCGATGTAGAGGTCGACGCCGCCGTCCTCGGCGGGCACGGCCAGGCCGGACTCCGGGCCGAGGAATGCCTGGTCCTGCATGCCGACCTCGTAGTCGCGGCGCACCACGACATCGGCGCGGGCCCTGGCGGCGGCGACGTCGCCGCGCCTGATGGGCTGGCGGTGGACGATGTTGGGGTGCGGGGCGTGTGCGGCGTGGCGGTCGGTGCGGCCGGGGTGGAGCACGGGCGCGCCGGGCGCGGTGGCGGTGGCCTCGTCGGTGATCAGCGGCAGCTCGGCGTACTCGACCCTGATCCGGGCGGCGGCGCGGCGCGCGGTCTCGGGGTGGTCGGCGGCGACGATCGCGACGGCCTCGCCGTGGTAGCGGACCCGGTCGGCGGCGAGCACGGGCTGGTCGCGGATCTCCAGGCCGTAGTGGGTCTCGGCGGGGAGGTCGGCGTAGGTCATGACGGTGTGCACGCCGGGCACGGCCAGCGCCTCGGCGACGTCGATGGAGCGGATCTCGGCGTGTGCGTGCGGGCTGCGGAGGGTGCAGCCCCACAGCATGTCCTCGTGCCACAGGTCGGACGCGTACGCGAACTCGCCGGTCACCTTGAGGGTGCCGTCGGGGCGTGGGGTGGACTCGCCGATGGCGCCCGGGGTGGTGGCGCCCTGGTGCGGCCGGGCGGGGGCGGCGGTGGTGGTGGTGGTGCGGCCGGGGCCCATGGTCACCTCGCCTCCGTGGTGCGCGCGGCGGCCAGCCGGACCGCGTCGAGGATCGTCTCGTAGCCGGTGCAGCGGCACAGATTGCCGGAGAGCGCCTCGCGGATGTCGGCGTCGGAGGGGTCGGGGTTGCGCTCCAGCAGTTCATCGGCGGCGACGAGCAGGCCGGGGGTGCAGAAGCCGCACTGGATGGCGCCGGCGTCGATGAACGCCTGCTGGACGGGGGCCGGCGAGGGCTGCTGTGGCGTGGCCGCCGTCGCCTCGCCGCCCGTGGCCCGCCGGCTCCTGGTCTCGGCGTACTCCGCGAGACCCTCGACCGTGACCACCTCGCGGCCCTCGGCCTGACCGGCCGCCACCAGGCAGGCGCAGACCGGCAGACCGTCGAGCCGGACCGTGCAGGATCCGCATTCGCCCTGCTCACAGGCGTTCTTGGAGCCCGGGAGGCCCAGCCGCTCGCGCAGTACGTACAGCAGCGACTCGCCCTCCCACACATCGTCGGCCTGTCGCGGCCGCCCGTTGACCGTGAATGTCACGCGCACCGTGCGCCTCCCTCAGTCGTGCCGCCGCCCTCGCGGAACGCCTGCCAGGTCCAGCCGAGCGTGCGGCGCGCCATGACGGTCACCGCGTGGCGGCGGTACGCCGCGCTGCCGCGCACATCGTCGATGGGGTCGCAGGCGGCGGCGCACAGCTCGGCGAAGCGGCGGGCGATCGACGGGGTGATGGTCCGGCCGTCGTCCCAGAAGCCGCCCTCGGCGAGCGCGGCGTTCAGGAAGTCCTCGGCCTCCCGCGCCCGTACCGGGGTGGGCGCGGCCGAGCCGATGCCGGTCCGCACCGTGCGGGTGTCCGGGTGGAGCGCGATCGCGAAGGCGCACACCGCGATGACCATGGCGTTGCGCGTGCCGACCTTGGAGAACTGCTGCGGCCCGGTGGCCTTGCGGATGTGGACGGCCCTGATCAGCTCGTCGTCCGCCAGGGCGTTGCGCTTGACGCCGGTGTAGAACTCCTCGACCGGGATGAGGCGGCTGCCGCGCACCGAGGCGACCTCCACCTCGGCCCCGGCGGCGAGCAGCGCGGGGTGCGCGTCGCCGGCGGGCGAGGCGGCGCCGAGGTTGCCGCCGACGCTGCCGCGGTTGCGGATCTGCGGCGAGCCGACGGTGTGCGAGGCGATCGCCAGCGCCGGCAGCTCGGCCCCCAGCCGCTCGATGATCCGCGTGTACGGCACGGAGGCGCCCAGCCGTACGCTCTCCGCGCCGGTCTCCCACTCGTACAGCTCGGCGATCCGGTTCAGGTCGAGCAGGTGGCTGGGGCGGCGCCGGTCGAAGTTGATCTCCACCATGACGTCGGTCCCGCCCGCGACGGGCACGGCCGTGGGATACGCCGCCTTCGCGGCGAGCGCTTCCTCCCAACTGGCGGGGCGCAGGAATTCCATAGGCGCTCTCTCGTCCCCTCTTCGAGGTCTCCCCCGATCACTCTGCACACGGCCTACCGCCAGTAGACCGAGCTGTGGGCCATCTGGTGCAGTCACCAAAGGCATGAAGCAGTTGGCTGGCCAGCGGCGTGGTCTTGTAGATTCGAACGAAAGACGGGGAGTGGAAACCTCGGCAATCTTCACCGGAAATGGCGAGCACCGGAAACGGCGAGGACTTCCACCGGCAACACACGAAGATCGGCTGGCGACGACATGCGGCTGCGCGCACTGCTGGAGACCGACGCCCTGGGCCTGCGGCTGCTCGGCGGCGAGGAGGAGCTGGACCGCACCGTGCGCGGGGTGATGACCACCGATCTGCGCGACCCGAGCCGCTATCTGTCCGGTGGGGAGCTGGTGCTGACCGGCCTGGCGTGGCGGCGGGAGCCGGAGGACTCCGAGCGGTTCGTCCGGATCCTGGTGGCGGCCCAGGTCGCCGGGCTGGCGGCGGGCGAGGCGGAGCTCGGCTCCGTGCCCGAGGACCTGGTGCTGGCCTGCGCGCGGCACCGGCTGCCGCTCTTCTCGGTGGTGGAGGACGTGTCCTTCGCGTCCATCACCGAGTACGTGGTGCGCCGGGTGTCCGGCGAGCGGGCCGGGGATCTGGCGGCCGTCGTCGACCGGCACCGGCGGCTGATGACCTCGGGGCCCGCGGGCGGCGGCCCGGAGGTCGTGCTGGATCTGCTCGGCTCCGATCTCGACCTGCCCGCGTGGGTGCTCTCCCCCACCGGCCGCCGGATCGCGGTGCCGTCCGTCGCCGCGGCGGCCGGCCCCGGCGGCGCGCCCGAGCTGCCCTCCGCGGTGTGCGCGCGGCTCGCGGGCGAGCATCTGGCCGCCCAGCGCTCGGGGCGCCGCGGCCCGCACCGGGTGACCGCCGACGACGGCGTCACGTACTCCCTCTTCCCCATCCGCAGCGGCGGGCCGGCCCCGTCGGGCGCCGGGGACGTCCGGGAGACCGTGCTCTCCGACTGGCTGCTGGTCGTCGGGGCGGACGCGGGC
The DNA here is from genome assembly GCF_040302705.1 of Streptomyces sp. NPDC097640. NCBI lineage: Bacteria > Bacillati > Actinomycetota > Actinomycetes > Kitasatosporales > Streptomycetaceae > Streptomyces > Streptomyces sp. NPDC097640. The sequence goes on along the minus strand of NZ_JBEOSB010000005.1, from coordinate 130,898 downwards.
GACTGGCCCGAGGAGCGGCTGGATCTGCTGCACGGGGTGACCCAGCTGATCGCGGTGGAGCGGGACCGCAGGGACGCCTCGCGCACCGTGCGGCGCCGGCTGGCCCAGGAGGTGCTGGAGCTGGTCCAGTCGGGCGCGCCGCCCGCCGAGGTCGCCGCCCGGCTGCGGGTGGCCGCGCCCGTGCTGCTCCCGGGCCTGGCCACGGCCCCGCACTGGCAGGTGGTGGTGGCCCAGGTGGAGTGGGAGGGCGGAACGGCGCCGGGCGGCCCGGTGGCCCAGTCGCTGCTGGAAGAGGTGCTGGTCGACCCGGAGGCGACCGGGCCCGAGCCCTCGGACCGGATCGCGGTGGCGCACACGGGCGACGAGGCGGTCGCGCTGGTCCCGCTGCCCGCGCTGCCCGCGCTGCCCGACGTTCCGGCGGCCGATGGCGAGGGCGGCGGCAGCGGCGGCGGGGCGTACGGCTTCGAGGCGGGGCTGCACGCCGACGCGCTGCTCGCCGCCGTCCGGGAGCCGCTCTCCCGCGGGCTGGACGGCGACGGTCGGCTGACGCTCGGCGTCAGCGCGGTCGTCCACTCCGCCGACGGGCTGCGCGGCGCACTGGAGGAGGCGCGACACGCCCGGCGGGTCGCCGCCGCCCGCCCCGGGCGGGTCTGCGCGGCGGGCCACCAGGAGCTCGCCTCGCATGTGCTGCTGCTCCCCTTCGTCCCCGACGACGTGCGCCGCGCCTTCACCGCCCGGCTGCTGGACCCGCTGTACGACTACGACCGCCGCCACCGCGCCGAGCTGATCCCCACCCTGGAGGCGTTCCTGGACTGTGACGGCTCCTGGACGCGCTGCGCGACCCGGCTGCATCTGCACGTCAACACGCTGCGGTACCGGGTGGGGCGGATCGAGCAGCTGACGGGGCGTGATCTGGCGCGCCTCGAGGACAAGCTGGACTTCTTCCTGGCGCTGCGGATGAGCTGACCGGGTGTGGCTGGTGGGTCGGCTGTTGGTCAAGGGATGTCCAGTTTCCTTGCCTGTTTGTGAATTCATTCACACCGACCTCTTGGCCGCGCCCGCGCATCCATGCTGAGATTCGGATCACAGCTTCCGGCTCGATGGCGCGCTTGGGGAGGGCAATGTGGCGGACACCGCCATGTCACCACCTGGATCATCGGATTCCGATTCTGGTCTCCGCCCGGATCGGGTAGACGACCCCGTGGACACGGCGGTGTGGCGGCTGCGCTCGCGCGGCTGTTGGCACGACGCCGCGGCCCTGCTCACACCGCGCGCGGCGGGCGACGCCTCGGCCGCGCTCAAGCGGACCGCCGTACTGACCGAGCGCTGCATGTTCACCTCCGAGGGGTGGGAGGCGGCCGAGGACGCCCTGCGGGCGGCGGAGGCGCTCGCGCTCACCGACGACGAGCGGGGCGCCACGGCGTGCGAACGCGGCTATCTCGCCTACGCCTCCACCCTGCTGGGGGTGCGCGACCGGGCCGACGAGGCGCGGACCGCGCTCGGGCGCGCCGCCGCGCTGCTGGGCCCCGGCTCGCCGACCCGCCCGCTGCTGGACTTCCGCCGCGGTCTGATCGCCCAGCACCTCGCGCAGAACCCCACCGGTGCCCAGGCCGCCTTCCAGCGCGCACACGCCGGGGCCAAGAACCACGGCGACGAGCTGCTGCTCTCGTGCACCTGGCGCCATCTGGCCGCGATGGCGGAGCAGGAGGGCGATCTGGCCGAGGCGCGGCGCGGCTTCGCCGAATCGCTGCGCATCCGGGAGGAGCTGGGCTATCTGATCGGCATCGCCCCGGCGCTCGCGGCGCTGGCCGAGGTGGAGGAGGAGCCGGAGGCGACCCGGCTGCGCACGGAGGCGGAGCGGCTGGTGCGGCTGCTGGGCGGGGTGCCGGTGTGGCTCGCCGAACAGTTAAGACAGGCCCCGACCGCGACGGCGTAGTAGGCCGAGGGCGGTTCCCCTGCCCGCCCCTTCCCAGCCCCTGTCGATGTGCGGCTCCGCCGCGTGGGGGGCAGGCCCCCGGGCCCCGGACGGTCAGTGAGGCCGGGGGCTGGGGCTTGCCCCAGATGAGGGAGGGGGCGGGCAGGGGAAAGTCACGCCTCGCCGTTGAAGTGGTCGCGCACCAGGGACTCGACGGCGTCGAGGTCCCGCGCGGCCAGGGCGTCGAGCAGGGCCATGTGCTCGGCCGCGTCCGCGACGAGGTCGGCGGTGCGCACGATCTGGCCGCCGACCAGCGGCCACTGCGCCCGCCGGTGCAGTTCGTCGGCCACCACGACCAACTGTTCATTTCCGGCCAGGCTCAGGACCGTCTGGTGGAAGGTGCGGTCCGCCTCCAGATACGCCGCCCGGTTCCCCTTCGCCGCCGCCGCGGCCGTCGCCTCCGCGAAGGGCCGCAGCCCCGCCCACCGCTCGGGCGCGATCGCCTCGGCCAGGCTGAGCATCACGGGGACCTCCAGCAGGGCCCGGACCTCGGCCAGCTCCGCCAGCTCCCGCGCGCTGCGCCGGGCCACCCGGAACCCCCGGTTCGGCACCACCTCGACGGCGCCCTCTCCGGCGAGCTGCTGCATGGCCTCCCGTACGGGCGTGGCCGACACACCGAAGCGCTCGGCGAGGGCCGGTGCGGAGTAGACCTCGCCGGGGGCGAGCTCGCCGCCGACCAGCGCGTCCCGCAGGGCGTCCAGGATCTGCCCGCGCACCGAGTGGCGCCGGGGCGGCTTCCGCGAGGCGGGCCCGCCGGGGCCACCGGGGCCGGGGCCGGGGATGCCGGGATCCGGGTGCGGCTCCGCCGCCGTTTCGGCACTGGCCTGCTCCACCTCGGCTCCTCCTGACGTCCGCTTGACACGATATGCGGAGGCCGCACGAGGGCAAACCCCTCGGACGTCATATAAAAGGCAAGCCTAACCGGATCCAACCGGAACGGACCACATTGAGCGTCCTGACACAACCTCAGCAGGACGTTTACGTTCGGTCGGATTCCATGAATAGAATGCAAGCCGCTTGCACAGCGCGAGCGTTCGAACCGTATCGCACCTATCCGCGTGTCCCCCCGCCGATTTGGCGTCCTCTTGTCCAGAAACCGCTCGGGACAAGCCAGGTTTGCGCCAAGATGTCGCGCGAGTAGGCCGTACTGCGGCCAGAACTTCACGGAAGCGAGGCAAGGGACACCGGATGAGACTGACCGACATATCGAGCTGGGGCCTCCCGGCCGTCGTAGTGCTCGTCGGCGTCGTGGGAGCGGTGACAGTGCTCGCGCGCGGACGTAACGCCAAGGATGACAAGGCGAACTCCGACTCCTGGGAGCGGAGCGAGGAGCGGCGCCGCCGCAAGGAGGCCATCTATGGGATGGCCTCGTATGTGCTTCTGTTCTGCTGCGCCGGGGTCGCGGCCGCCCTCTCCTTCCAGGGGCTGGTCGGCTTCGGGCGGGAGAACCTCGCCCTGACGAACGGCTGGGAGTACCTGGTGCCGTTCGGGCTCGACGGCGCCGCGATGTTCTGCTCGGTGCTCGCGGTGCGCGAGGCCAGCCACGGTGACGCCGCTCTCGGCTCCCGACTGCTGGTGTGGCTGTTCGCGGGCGCCGCGGCCTGGTTCAACTGGGTGCACGCGCCGCGCGGCATGGGCCACGCCGGAGCGCCCCAGTTCTTCGCCGGCATGTCGCTTTCGGCGGCGGTGCTCTTCGACCGCGCGCTCAAGCAGACCCGCCGTGCGGCGCTCCGCGAGCAGGGCCTGGTGCCCAGGCCGCTGCCGCAGATCCGTATCGTTCGCTGGCTGCGCGCACCCCGCGAGACCTTCGCCGCCTGGTCGCTGATGCTGCTCGAGGGCGTCCGCACCCTGGACGAGGCCGTCGAGGAAGTGCGCGAGGACCGCAAGGAGAAGGAGCACAACCGGCACCGCCGGCGGGAGCAGGAGAGGCTGGACCGGGCCCGGATCCGGGCGCTGAACCGGCAGCACCGCTCCTGGGGCCGGCGCGGCGGCCGCCAGGTGGAGGTCACCGGCTCCTCCCCGCAACCGGCGCTCACATCGGAGCCTGCCATATCGGATAACTCGCCGGAAAACTCCCTCGGTACCTCGCTGGACAAGGGTCAGCTGTCCGCGCCCTCCTCCCGGCCCGCTCTGCGGTCCGCGAGCAGCGGTGACGGATTCGGGGACCGCGAGGCCGACCGCCCGCGGACCATCGACCTCACCGCCGAGGACGACACCCTCACCATGCCGCGGCTCGACTCCCTGGAGGAGAAGCTCGCGCAGATCGAGCGCGCCTTCGGCTGATTGCCGGGTGGGCGGGACGGGGAGCACGTCTCCTCTCCCGCCCCCGCGCGGACGGCACCCGCACCCGCCGCGCGAAGAACCGATGCCCCGCCTCCGGTACGCCGACCCCTCACACGGACCGCGCGTCCAGCTCGAACCAGACCGCCTTCCCCACGCCGTGGGCCCGCACCCCCCACGCGTCCGCGAGCGTGTGCACCAGCAGCAGCCCGCGCCCGGAGGTGCCCTCCTCGGCCGCATGGGTGCGCAACGTCGGATGCCGCGGGACGAAATCCCGCACCTCGACCCGTAATCGGCCGCTGACCGGCCCGCCCTGACCTTCGCCGAGCGTGGCCGTGATGTGCGCCCCGCGGTCCGTGTGCACCAGCGCGTTGGTGACCAGCTCGCTGGTGAGCAGCTCGGCCAGGTCCCTCCTGCTCGGCTCGCCCCAGCGCCGCAGCAGCTCGCGCAGCCCCGCACGGACCTCCGCGACACGGGACAGCTCGCCGTTCTGTAATCGCTTGCTCAAAGCCGGGCCCCGCTCGCTCTCGATGGCCACCGCCCCCGCTTCCGGCCACCCGGCCGTGCCGCCCCGCCGTGCAGGCTGACGCTTCATCCTCCCCCGCCCCGGCCGCCCAGCGGACAGCCAGCGTCGAAATGTCGTCGAACACGCTCACGGAATGCATTCCCGCGTGTTGGCGCCCACACACCGAGGGAAATGATCCGCTGGGACCGACCCGCGCCGATCTTGAGGAGAGCCGCGCATGCACGACGACCGACCGCTGGTGGAAGGGCGCCTCGACCGGGCGTTGCACCAGTTCATCAGGCCCGCCCAGTACACGGCGCGCACCCCGCTCACGCTGACCGCGTGGCGCACCCCGGGCGAGCCGGTCCCGGTGGGCGACGCGCTGAAGGGGTCGTACGAGCCCTTCGAGACCGGCACCGAGTGGGGCTCGCCGTGGTCGACCTGGTGGTTCCGGCTGGAGGGCGAGGTGCCGTCGGAGTGGGCGGGGCGGCGGGTCGAGGCCGTCATCGACCCCGGCTTCACGGGGGACGCCCCCGGCTTCCAGGCCGAGGGGCTGGTGTACGACGCGGAGGGGGTGCCGCTCAAGGGCATCCACCCCCGCAACCGGCATATCCCCGTCGCCGCGCCCGCGGCCGGCGGCGAGCCGGTGCGGCTGCTGCTGGAGGCGGCCGCCAACCCGGCCGTGCTGCGCGACGGCTATGAGCCGACGCTGCTGGGCGATGTGCTGACCGCCGGGGACCGGCCGCTGTACCGCTTCGCCTCGGCCGACCTCGCCGTGCTGGACGAGGAGGTCTGGCATCTGGTGCTGGACATCGAGGTGCTGTCGGAGCTGATGCGCGAGCTTCCGGCGGACCGGGCGCGGCGCCACGAGATACTGCGCGCCCTGGAGAACATGCTGGACGCGCTGGACCTCCACGATGTGCCGGGCACCGCCGCGGCCGGGCGCGCCGCGCTGGCCGAGGCGCTCAGCCGCCCCGCGAACGCCAGCGCGCACCGCGTGTCGGCTGCCGGGCACGCCCATATCGACTCGGCGTGGCTGTGGCCGCTGCGCGAGACCGTCCGCAAAGCGTCCCGGACCTTCGCCAATGTCACCGCGCTCGCACGCGACTACCCGGAGCTGGTCTTCGCCTGCTCGCAGGCGCAGCAGTACGCGTGGGTGAAGGAGCACCAGCCGCACATCTGGGAGCGGATCAAGAAGGCCGTGGCCGACGGCAACTGGGCGCCGGTCGGCTCGATGTGGGTCGAGTCGGACGCCAACATGCCCGGCGGCGAGGCGCTGGCCCGGCAGATCGTGCACGGCAAGCGGTTCTTCCTGGAGGAGCTGGGGGTGGACACCGAGGAGATCTGGCTGCCGGACTCCTTCGGCTACACGGCCGCCTTCCCGCAGTTGGCGAAGCTCGCGGGGGTGCGGTGGTTCCTCACCCAGAAGCTGTCCTGGAACCAGTCGAACAAGATGCCGCACCACACCTTCTGGTGGGAGGGCATCGACGGCACCCGGGTGTTCACCCACTTCCCGCCGGTGGACACCTACAACGCCCAGTTCCATGCCCGCGAACTCGCCCACGCCGAGCAGAACTTCGCCGACAAGGGCCTGGCCACCCGCTCCCTGGTCCCCTTCGGCTACGGCGACGGCGGTGGCGGCCCCACCCGCGAGATGCTGGAGAAGGCGCGGCGGCTCAAGTCGCTGGAGGGCTCGCCGCGGGTGGAGATCGAGCGGCCGTCGGCGTTCTTCGCGGAGGCGGAGCGGGAGTACGCGGCCAAGGCGCCGGTGTGGTCGGGCGAGCTGTATCTGGAGATGCACCGGGCGACGTACACCACCCAGGCCAAGACCAAGCAGGGCAACCGGCGCAGCGAGCATCTGCTGCGGGAGGCGGAGCTGTGGGCGACGGCCGCCGCGCTGCGCTCCCCCGGGTACGCCTATCCGTACGACGACCTGGACCGGATCTGGAAGACGGTGCTGCTGCACCAGTTCCATGACATCCTGCCGGGCTCCTCGATCGCCTGGGTGCACCGCGAGGCGCGGGACACCTATGAGCGGGTCCGCGCCGAGCTGGAGGGGATCGTCTCGGCGGCGGTGGACGCGCTGGGCGGCGCGCAGGACGGGCCGGTGGTGTTCAACGCCTCCCCGTACGAGCGCGCCGAGGTCGTCACGCTCGACGCGCCGACGGCGGCCGCGCTGCCGGAGGACACGCCCGTCCAGCCGTTGGCGGACGGGCGCGCCGCGGTCGCGGTGCGGCTGCCCGCGCTGGGCGCGTCGGCCGTGCACGCCGACACGCCGGGGGCGGGCGGGTCCCAGGTGCCGGTCAGCGCGCTGAGCGACGGGCGCACCATCGTGCTGGACAACGATCTGCTGCGGGTGGTCATCGACGGCGACGGGCTGCTGGCCTCCGTGCGGGACCTCGCCGCCGACCGGGAGCTGATCGCGCCCGGCGCCCGCGGGAACCTCCTCCAGCTCCACCCCGACCACCCGAACGAGTACGACGCCTGGGACATCGACCGGCACTACCGCCGGGTCCACACCGATCTCACCGAGGCCGAGTCCGTCGAGCTGGTCGAGTCCGGGCCGCTGCGCGCCGCCGTCCGGGTGGTGCGCGCCTTCGGCGCCTCCCGGATCACCCAGGAGATCCGCCTCAGCCGCGGCGGCCGCCGCGTGGACATCGCCACGGAGGTGGACTGGCAGGAGTCGGAGAAGGTCCTCAAGGCGGCCTTCCCGCTGGACATCCACGCCAAGGTGTCCACCTCCGAGATCCAGTTCGGGCATCTGGACCGCGCCACCCACACCAACACCAGTTGGGACGCGGCCCGGTTCGAGATCTGCGCCCACCGCTGGCTGCGGGTCGCCGAGCCCGGCTACGGGGCGGCGCTGCTCAACGACTCGACGTACGGCCACGATGTGACCCGTACGGAGCATCCGGTCGGGGGTGACAGCGGGCCGGTGCTGGGCACGACGGTGCGGCTGACCCTGCTGCGCGCCCCGCACAGCCCCGACCCCGAGACCGACCTCGGCGCCCACCGCTTCGCGTATGCGCTGCTGCCCGGCGCCGAGGTGGGCGACGCGGTCGCCGAGGGCCTGGCGCTCAACCTGCCGCCGCGCGCCCTGCCCGCGGGCCCCGCGCTCCCGTCGCTGATCGGCGTCGACAACCCGGCGGTCACCGTCGAGTCCGTCAAGCTGGCGGAGGACCGCGGCGGCGATGTGGTGGTGCGGCTGTACGAGTCGCGCGGCGGGCGGGCGTCGGCGACGCTCACCACCGGGTTCCCGGTGGTCAGCGCCCAGGTGACGGACCTGCTGGAGCGGCCGCTGCACGAGGCGGCCACCGGCGAGGGCGGGCTGGCCCTGAGCCTGCGGCCGCACGAGATCCTCACCCTGAGGCTCACGCCCGCGTAGCGGGCAGTGCGGGCGGTGGGGTCAGGGCCGGGGCAGGTTCCGCAGGTTCGAGCGGGCCAGTTGCACCATCCGGCCCACCCCGCCGTCCAGCACGATCTTGCTCGCGGAGAGCGCGAAGCCGGTCACCATCTCCGCGCGGATCTTCGGTGGGATGGAGAGCGCGTTGGGATCGGTGACCACGTCCACCAGCGCGGGCCCCTTGTAGCGCAGGGCGGACCGCAGAGCCGCCCGCAGATGCTTGGGCTTCTCCACCCGCTCGCCGTACGCCCCGGCGGCGCGGGCGATCTCCGCGAAGTCGGGGTTGACGTTGGTGGTGCCGTACGAGGGCAGGCCCGAGACCATCATCTCCAGCTCGACCATGCCGAGCGCGGAGTTGTTGAAGAGCACCACCTTCACCGGCAGGTCGTACTGGACGAGGGTGAGGAAGTCGCCCATCAGCATGGCGAAGCCGCCGTCCCCGGACATCGAGACGACCTGGCGGCGGCGGTCGAGGAACTGGGCGCCGATCGCCTGCGGCACCGCGTTGGCCATCGAGCCATGGGTGAACGAGCCGATCACCCGGCGGCGGCCGTTGGGGGTCAGATAGCGGGCCGCCCACACATTGCACATCCCGGTGTCGACCGTGAAGACCGCGTCGGCGGCCGCCTCCTCGTCCAGCACCGCCGCCACATACTCCGGATGGATCGGGATGTGCTTGTCCACCCGGCGGGTGTACGCCTTGACCACGCCCTCCAGCGCGTCGGCGTGCTTCTTCAGCATCCGGTCCAGGAATCTGCGGTCGCGCTTGGCGCGCACCTTCGGCGTCAGACAGCTCAGCGTCTCCCGCACATCGCCCCACACCGCCAGGTCGAGCTTGGAGCGCCGGCCCAGGTGCTCGGGGCGGACGTCGATCTGCACGATCTTCACGTCGTCGGGCAGGAAGGCGTTGTACGGGAAGTCGGTGCCCAGCAGGATCAGCAGATCGCACTCGTGGGTGGCCTCGTACGCCGCGCCGTAGCCGAGCAGCCCGCTCATGCCGACGTCGTACGGGTTGTCGTACTGGATCCACTCCTTGCCGCGCAGCGCGTGCCCCACCGGGGACTTCACCCGCTCGGCGAAGGCCATCACCTCGGCGTGCGCCCCGGCGGTGCCGCTGCCGCAGAACAGCGTCACCCGGTCGGCCGCGTCCACCATCCGGGCGAGCGCATCGATCTCCGCGTCGCCGGGGCGCACCGAGGGGCGGGCGGTGACCAGGGCGTGCTCCTCGGCCCGCTCGGGCGCCGGGAGCGCCGCGATGTCCCCGGGCAGCGCCACCACGCTGACGCCGCTGCGCCCGATGGCGTGCTGGATCGCGGTCTGCGGGACGCGCGGCATCTGCCGCGGGCTGGAGATCAGCTCGCAGTAGTGGCTGCACTCGGCGAACAGCCGTTCGGGATGGGTCTCCTGGAAGTAGCCGCTGCCGATCTCGCTGCTGGGGATGTGCGAGGCGAGGGCGAGGACCGGGGCCATCGAGCGATGGGCGTCGTACAGGCCGTTGATCAGGTGCAGATTGCCGGGGCCGCAGGAGCCGGCGCAGGCCGCGAGGCGGCCGGTGAGCTGGGCCTCGGCACCGGCGGCGAACGCGGCGGACTCCTCGTGGCGGACCTGGATCCAGTCGATGGCCGCGTTGCGCCGTACGGCGTCGACGACCGGGTTGAGACTGTCCCCGACGACCCCGTACAGCCGGCGCACCCCGGCGCGCGCCAGGAGGTCCACGAACTGCTCGGCCACGGTCTGCTTGCCCATCGCGCGCCCTTCCGTACGGGTCTCGGCTGCGTATGCCGGTGCGGCTACGTAGCTCCATCAACCCATGGACCGCGCGCTCACGCCTCCCAGACGGCGGCCGCCGTACGGTCGTCGGCGTAACCCTCCACCCGCGTCCGGGTGTCCGCGAGGAACTCGGCGAGCCCCGGCGGCTCCGCCTCCGCCCAGCGTTCCGCCAGGTGTCCGGCCAGCTCGGGGCGGCCGCGCAGCGGCTCCGCGAGCCCGCGGCCGCACATCAGCAGCACATCCCCCGGCCGGGCTACGGAGGCCCGGAAGCGGAAGGGAGCGGCGGCGGGGACCGGGGCCGGGCCGGGGGCGGGGCCGGTACCCGGCGTGGCGATCCCCAGGTCCATCGTCGGGGGCGACCCGGCCGCCGCCCGTGTCGCGCTGCCGAACCCGAGCACCGGGCCACCCGCGGTGTCCGGCTCCGGCTCGGCGGGCTCCAGGTCCTGCCAGACGCCCGCGCGCAGCCGGAACAGGCCGCCGTCGCCGACGCCGAAGGCCACGCGGATCCGGCAGTCCGGGTCGGCGGGCAGCACCAGACAGCGCAGCGCGGCGGTGTACTCGGCCGGGTCCAGGCCCAACTCGGCCGCGCGGGCCCTCAACCGGCCCAGGCCGCGGTCGGTGAGCCGGTGCAGCCCGGACTTGAGCGCGCCGCGGTTGCCGGAGCGTATGTCGTCCACCAGTTGCGCATGGCTGCGGCCGACCGCGCCGCCGATCCACTCGCACAGCTCGCGCGCCGCCTCCGCCTCTCCGGCCCCGCCGACCCCGCCGGCCAGCGCCACCAGCACCAGCGCGCCGGGCCCGGACCCGAACCGCGCCATGAGCAACACGTCCCGCCGCGGCTCCCCGCCCCGGCGGGCCGACTCGCCCCGGGAGGAGACGGCGCGCAGCGTGGCGGCTCCGCAGCGGGCACCGTCCAGCACGGTGTCCGGCACGAGGTCGGCCAGTTCGTACGGGTCCGCGGGGGGCGGCACGATCGGCTCGTCGGCGTCCGGGGCGGGCTGCGGCGCGGGGGGCTGCGCCACGGGCGGCCGTGGCACGTACGGACGCGGCAGGGACGGCCGTTTGGCGGATCGCGGGTCGGCCGGGGCCGGAGCGGGCACCGGCCCTGGCGCCCGTTCGCCGGAGAACCATCCGAAGGTCGCGCCCGATGGGGCGGGCTCGGTCGGCTTCTCCGGTTCCGGCCCCGGCTCCGTCCCCCAGGGGGCTCCCGCGGCCGGTACCGCCCCGAGCGGGGCCCCGGGCGACGGCGGCCCGCCGACCGTGCGGGACGCGGAGTCGAACCGGTCGTCGACGGAGTCCGACGCGGTGGCGGGCCCCACGTCGCCGGTGTGCTGGTGGTACAACTCGCCCCACCAGTCGTCCTCGTGGCGGCGCCTGTCCCCCTGTTGGCTCATGCCCACAATTGTTTCCCCGGCAGGCGCCCCGCGGAACACCGCCTGCCCGGCGCCTGCGGCGGGCTGCTCCCCTACCCACCCCTTCCCACAACTGGGGCTCAGCCCCAGACCCCGAGCTTGGGCCAAGACCGACACCCTGCGGCGACAGCCAGACCGCGCCGACGCGGCCCTGGCCCGCGGGACTCCGCCCCCAGGCCTTGGGGGTCTGGGGGCGGAGCCCTCAGTTTCGGGAAGGGGCGGGGAGGGGAGAGGCCCGCCGCAGGCGCCGCGGCCCGCACGCGGGGCTCCGCCCCGGGCATCGGGGTCCGGGCGCGGGGCCCCCACGCGGCGGAGCCGCAAATCGACAGGGGGCGGGGAGCGGCGAGTCCTAGCCGCGGTAAGTCTCGAGCAGCCGCAGCCAGATCTCACTGATCGTCGGGAACGACGGAACCGCGTGCCACAGCCGCTCCACGGGGACCTCCCCCGCGACCGCCACCGTCGCGGAGTGCAGCAGCTCGCCGACGCCCGGGCCGACGAAGGTCACGCCGATCAGGTGCCCCCGGTCGAGGTCGACGACCATGCGGGCCTGGCCGCGGTAGCCGTCGCCGTAGAGGCCGGAGCCGGAGACCCGGCCGAGGTCGTAGTCGACGACCCGGATCCGGCGGCCCTCGGCCTCGGCCCGTGCCGCGGTGAGGCCGACCGAGCCGACCTCGGGGTCGGTGAACACCACCTGCGGCACCGCCGCCGTGTCGGCGGTGGCCGCGTGGGCGCCCCAGGGGTCCGTCTCCAGGAGCGGCACGCCCTGGGCGCGGGCGCCGATCGCGGCGCCCGCGATGCGCGCCTGGTACTTGCCCTGGTGGGTCATCAGGGCGCGGTGGTTGACGTCGCCGACGGCGTACAGCCAGCCGCCCTCCACGTCCCGCACCTGGCAGCTGTCGTCCACCCGCAGCCAGCTGCCCGGTTCGAGGCCGATCGTCTCGAGGCCGATGTCCTCGGTGCGCGGGGCGCGCCCGGTGGCGAACAGCACCTCGTCGGCTTCGAGGTGCTCGCCGTTGTCCAGCGTCAGGGTCACCGGCCCGGCGCCGGAGCCGAGGCCGGCCGGGCCGCCCGGCGCGGAGCGGCTTACGCCGGTCACGGAGGTGCCGGTGCGGATCTTGGCCCCGGCCTCGGTGAGCGAGGCGGCGACGAGCTCGCCGACGAACGGCTCCATGCGCCCCAGCAGCCCGGAGCCGCGGACCAGCACGGTCACCTCGGAGCCGAGCGCCTGCCAGGCCGTGGCCATCTCCGTGGCGACCACGCCGCCGCCGACCACGGCCAGCCGCCCGGGGACGGCCGCGGCGCTGGTGGCCTCGCGGCTGGTCCAGGGGCGGACCTCGGCCAGTCCTGGCAGGCCGGGCAGCGCGGCGCGGCTGCCGGTGCACACGGCGACCGCGTGCCGGGCGGTCAGGACGCGTTCCCGCCCGTCCGAGTCCGAGACCGCGACCCGCTTGACGCCCACCAGACGGCCGTGGCCGCGGACGAGGTCGACGCCGACCGACTCCAGCCAGCCGACCTGGCCGTCGTCCTTCCAGTGCGAGACGTACTCGTCCCGGCGCGCGAAGACGGCCGGGGCCTCCAGCGGGCCCCTGACCGCCTCGCGCAGCCCGGGCAGCCGCCGGGCGTCGGCGCGGGCGATGGCCGGGCGCAGCAGCGCCTTGCTGGGGATGCAGGCCCAGTACGAGCAGTCACCGCCGACCAGTTCGCTCTCCACGATCGCCGCGGAGAGCCCTGACGCGCGGACCCGGTCCGCGACGTTCTCCCCGACGGGACCCGCGCCCAGGACGACGACGTCGTACTCCTCTGTGGCGGCCATCATCGCAACTCGCTCTCTCTCGGTTCCTTGGGCCATCCTGGCCCCAAGGAACCGTCGTGGGCCACACGGACACGGAGCCGGAGCAGCGCTACGGGTCGCGCTACGGCTTGCGCTGCGGCCCCCGCTTGCGTTCCATCATGTGCCGGCCGAGGGCCTGCCGCTGCTTGAAGGTCCGCCGCATCTCGGCCCGCAGCCGGTCGTCGGTGCGGGCGGCGAGCCGCGTGTTCTCTCGCAGCAGCTTGCGGTAGCTGTCCAGGCGGCGCTCGGGCAGCGTCCCGTTCTCGACCGCGGCAAGCACGGCGCAGCCCGGCTCGGCCTCGTGGGCGCAGTCGTGGAAGCGGCAGTCCCCGGCTAGTTGCTCGATCTCGGCGAAGGCCTGTGCGACGCCGTCCCCGGCGTCCCACAGCCCGACCCCGCGCACCCCGGGCGTGTCGATGAGGACCCCGCCCCAGGGCAGCGGCAGCAGATCGCGGGTGGTCGTGGTGTGCCGCCCCTTTCCGTCGCTGTCCCGGACCTCGTGCACATGCTGCGCGGACTCGCCCAGCAGGGCGTTGGCGAGCGTGGACTTGCCCGCGCCGGACTGCCCGATCAGCACCGACGTGCCGGCGGAGAGCACGGCGCCGAGCACGTCGACGCCCTCGCCGGTCGCCGAGCTGACGGTCACCACCTGGACGCCGGGCGCGGCGGTCTCGACGTCCGCGAGGAGATGGGCCAGCACCACGGGGTCGGGCACCAGGTCGGCCTTGGTGAGGGCGACCAGTGGCTGGGCGCCGCTCTCCCAGGCCAGCGCCAGGAACCGCTCCAGGCGGCCCAGGTCGAGCTCGGCGGCGAGGGAGACGGCCACGACCGCGTGGTCGACGTTCGCGGCCAGCACCTGGCCCTCGGAGCGCTTCGACGACGTCGAACGCACGAAGGCGGTGCGGCGCGGCAGCAGCGCCTGGACGTACCGCGGGTCACCGGCCGCGTCGACCGCGGCCCAGTCGCCGGTGCAGACGATCTTCATCGGGTCGCGGGGGACGACGAACTCGGTGTCGGCGCGGACGGTGCCCTCGGGGGTGACGACGTCGCACAGACCGCGGTCGACCCGCACGACGCGCCCGAGGACCAGGCCCTGCTCCGCGTACGGGGCGAACTCGGCCTGCCATCCCTCGTCCCAGCCGTAGGCGGACAGCGGACGTGACGAAGCGGAGGAAGAGGAAGAAGACAGATTCAAGGGAAACCCTTCTCAGGGCAGCCCCGGCCGCGCGCTCGCGGGCGCGAAGACGATAAGAGGTCGGTCAGCCGGGGACAGCGGAGGTGGAGTGGAGGTTCTTCTGGTTGCGGGCAGCACCCATCACAGAGACAGCCATCGGTCACACCTCCTGTTTCCTCAACTCGGCCGAAAGCGGCGGCCAAAGGGCCACCGCAAGGAGCGCACTCACTATAAAAGCGCACGCCCGTTGGCGCCACCGAATATCGCTCGGTGGCCGCCGGCACGGGCGGAGGGCCGCCGGGTCGCCCGGGAGGCCCTCCGCCCAGGTCTGCCGCTAGCGGCGCAGGGCGGCCAGGTTGCGGTAGCCGATCGCCGCGTATTCCAGGGACTGGCCCGGGTTGGTGGTGCTCGGGGCGGTGTCCTGCTCGACCATCGGGTTGTGGTAGTTGCGGTCTCCCACGCGGGAGAAGAACGTGGTGTAGTCGATGACGCCGGTGCCGAACGGGACCATGTCGTAGCCCATCCCGTTGGTGGCGTTGACGACGCCGTCCTTGGCGTGGAACAGCGGGTAGCGCTTGTTGTGGCGGGTGACGAGGCCGGCCGGGTCGAAGATGTTCGTCTGCGTGGAGCCGTCGTGGGCGGTGTAGGTGCGGAACTTGTACTGGGCGACGTGTGCCCAGAAGACGTCCATCTCCAGCCAGACCAGCTTCGGGTCGGTGATGGACAGGAAGTACTCCAGCTTGCGGATGCCCGAGCTGCGGGTGGGCTTCCCCTGGGCGTCCAGCGGGCCGCCGTCGAGGAGGAAGCTGTACGCGGCGTCGTGGTTGTGGGTGTAGAGCTTGAGGCCGGCGCGGCGGGCGATCGCGCCGAGGGCGTTCCACTTCTCGGCGGCCACGTCCCAGTCGGCCTTGTAGGAGCTTGAGGTGGGGTCGCCACCGGTGCCCATGTGGGGCAGGCCGAGGATGTTCGCGATCTCCAGGTGCTTCTTGAAGGTGTCCAGGTCGGCGCTGGTCAGGGGCCAGGAGCCGGGGATGAAGCCGTGGTTGCCCTGGGCGCGCAGCCCGTTGTCGTCCAGCCAGCGGCGCAGCAGCTTGGCGCCCTGGACGGACTCCAGGCTCGCGCCGCCGGGGGAGTTGGCGTGCTGGCCGTAGCCGGCGAACTCGACCTGGCGGTAGCCGAAGCGGGCGAGCTGCTCGAAGACGGCGCGGAAGCCGGACGGGAGGGAGGAGGCGAGCGGGTCGCGGCCGATGGCGTCGCGGACCGTGTAGAGGATGATGCCGCGCTTGTCCGCGGGGACGAGCGTGTGCCCTCTGCCGGTGTCGGCGGCCCGGGGCGCGGCCTGCACGGGGGTCGCGCCGAGGACGGGGGCGGCGATCGCCCCGGCCGCGACGGCGGTGCAGGTGCTCAGGAAGCTGCGGCGGCCCACGCCGAGGCTGCGGCGGAGCTGGTCGTCGGTGTCAGGCGTGTGGTTCACGGGGTGCCTTCTTTCATTTCCTCTGAGGGGCCGTCGGTGTCGAGACCGGCGAGTCGGAGCAGCAGGGACTTCACGTCGGTGGCCGCGATGCGGTCGCCGACGGCGCGGGGGGTGGAGCACAGGAGGAGCGGACCGTCGTCGTCGCTCGTGGGCAGGCGGCCGTGGCTGCCTCGGATGGGTGAGGGGTCGAGGGGGACGACCGCCATGCGGTAGCGCATCCCGAGCTTCTTGCGGGCGAGCGCGGTGGCGGCCTTGACCTTCACATAGGGGTCGAGCGGGTCCATGAACAGCTCGACCGGGTCGTAGCCGGGCTTGCGGTGGATCTCGACCAGTTGCGCGAAGTCGGGCGCGCGGGCGTCGTCGAGCCAGTAGTAGTACGTGAACCAGGCGTCCGGTTCGGCGACGGCGACCAGTTCGCCGGAGCGGGCGTGGTCGAGGTGGTGGGCCTTCTTGCCCTCGTCGTCGAGGAGTTGCTCGATGCCGGGCAGCCCGTCGAGCGCGGCGCGGGTGGCGGCCATGTCCTCGGGGCGGCGGACGTACACATGGGCGATCTGGTGGTCGGCGACGGCGAAGGCGCGGGAGGCCATCGGGTCGAGGTATTCCATGCCGTCCTGGGTGTGCACCTCCAGCAGGCCGGCGCGGCGCAGGGCGCGGTTGATGTCGACGGGCCGGCTCACGCGGGTGATGCCGTACTCGGACAGCGCGACGACCGTACGGCCCTCGGCGCGGGCGTCGTCCAGCAGCGGGGCCACGGCCGCGTCCAGGTCGGCGGCCGCCTGGTGGGAGCGGGGGTCGTCGGGGCCGTAGCGCTGGAGGTCGTAGTCGAGGTGCGGGAGGTAGCAGAGCGCCAGGTCGGGGTGGCGGGTGCGGAGGATGTGACGGGTGGCGTCGATGATCCACTGGCTGGAGACCAGATCGGCTCCGGGCCCCCAGAAGTGGAACAGCGGGAACGTGCCGAGCTTCTCGGTGAGTTCGTCGTGCAGGGCGGGCGGCCGGGTGTAGCAGTCCGGCTCCTTGCGGCCGTCGGCGTAGTAGACGGGGCGCGGGGTCACGGTGAGGTCGGTGTCCGCGCCCATGGCGTACCACCAGCAGATGTTGGCGACCGTGTAGCCGGGGTGGGCGCGGCGGGCCGCGTCCCACACCTTGTCCCCGGCGACCAGGCCGTTGTGCTGGCGCCACAGCAGGACGTCGCCGAGTTCGCGGAAGTACCAGCCGTTGGCGACGATGCCGTGTTCCGAGGGCATCGTGCCGGTGAGGAAGGTGGACTGGGCGGCGCAGGTGACGGCGGGCAGGACGGTGCCGAGGTGGGCCCGGGAGCCGGCCGTCGCGAGGGCCTTGAGGTTCGGCATGCGGTCGAGGAGCCGGGGGGTGAGGCCGACCACGTCGAGGACGAGGAGCGGGGTGGGGTCGCCGGTGGGCGCGGTCATGGCAGCTCCTTCAGTCCGAGGTCGGTCAGCTCGTCGCGGGCGAGGGCGAGTTCGGCGGCGATGCCGTCGGCGAGCCGGTCCCGGCCGCGGGGGCGCAGCTCGGGCGGGAGCGCCTGCCAGGTGTAGGTCTCCACCTCCAGGTGGCGGGTCAGCGGCTGCGGGCCGCCGACGAGGCGCGCCAGGGCGGCCCGCAGGACCGGGAGCGTGGAGGTGAGGGGCTCGGCGGGGGCCGCGTGCAGCGGGACGTGGAAGTGCGACCGCCAGGGGGCGTCGGGGGGCAGGGCCGTACCGCCGAGCGCCTCGTCGAGGTCGTCGGTGCCGCGCAGGCCCGTCGCGGTGGCCGTGCGGGTCTGGTGCAGAAAGCGGGGTTCGGCGAAGGCTGCGAGGGCCTCGCGGACCTCCGGCCGGCCGGGGTGTTCGGCGTGCAGGGCGGCCGACAGCTGGGACTTGATCACGGGGACGCGGGCGGCGGCGAGCGCGCCCAGGGCCTCCGCCGGGTCCTCGAAGGAGGTGGCGAGATGGCAGGTGTCGACGCACACGCCGATGCGGGGGTGGCCGACGGCGGTGAGCGGGGCGATGGCGTCGCCGGTGGTCTCCACGGTGCAGCCGGGCTCCGGCTCCAGGCCCACCCGGATGCTCCGGCCGGTCAGCTCCGCCAGGGCGTCCAGGCGCTCCGCGAGGGTCGTCAGCGCCCGCTGTCCGGTGCGGGCGTGGTCGGCGCTCCAGGTGGTGCGCCAGCCGAGCGGCAGGGTGGAGATGCTGCCCTCGGTGACGTCGTCGGGCAGCAGACCGGTGAGGATCCGGGCCAGTGCGGTGGTGTACTCCAGGCGCTCCGGGTCGGCCCAGTCCGGCTTGTACACGCGGTACTTGACCTCGGCGGCGCCGAACCCCTCGTACGGGAAGCCGTTGAGGGTGACGACCTCCAGGCCGCTCCGGTCGAGTTCGCGGCGCAGGGCGCGCAGCGCGGCCGGGTCGGTGTCGAGGGTGCGGGCGGCGTCGCGGGCGAGCCACAGGCCGATGCCGAGCCGGTCGCGGCCGAGGCGGCGGCGGACGGGCGCGCAGTGGTCGCGGAGCTGGGCCATCACGCCGTCGAGGGTCTCGGCGGGGTGCACGTTGGTGCAGTAGGCGAGGTGGACGGTGGTGCCGTCGGGGTGGCGGAAGCGCATCGCTCACTCCCCTCCGCGCAGCACGGAGTTGCCCTCGTGGGTGGCCTCCGGCGGGGCGACCTCGAGTTCCAGGCGGCCGCTGAGCCCGTAGAAGGCGACGGGGTTGCGCCACAGCACCCGGTCCACGTCGTCCTCGGTGAACCCGTCGGCCAGCATCAGATCGGCCACCCGCCGGGTCTTCAGCGGATCGCTTCTGCCCCAGTCGGCGGCGGAGTTCACCAGCACCTTCTCCGGCCCGTACGCGCGCAGGATCGCCACCATCCGGCGCTCGTCCATCTTGGTGTCGGGGTAGACGGAGAACCCCAGCCAGCAGCCGCTGTCCTTGGCCTCCTTGACCGTCGTCTCGTTGAGGTGGTCCACCAGCACCCGGTCCACGGGCAGCGCGGACTCGCGGACGGCGTCGAGGGTGCGGCGCAGCCCGGCGAGCTTGTCGCGGTGCGGGGTGTGCACGAGCGCGGGCAGGCCGTGGTCGGCGGCGAGCTGGAGCTGCGCGGCGAGGGCGGTGTCCTCGGCGGGGGTCATCGAGTCGTAGCCGATCTCGCCCACGGCCACGACCTGGTCCTTGACGAGATAGCGGGGCAGCTCGTCGAGGACGGGGGCACAGCGCGGGTCGTTCGCCTCCTTCGGGTTGAGGGCGAGGGTGCAGTGGTGGGCGATGCCGTACTGGGCGGCGCGGAAGGGCTCCCAGCCGAGCAGGGAGTCGAAGTAGTCGAGGAAGGAGGCGGGCGAGGTGCGGGGCTGGCCGAGCCAGAACGACGGCTCGACGACGGCGCGGATCCCGGCGGCGCGCATGGCCTCGTAGTCGTCGGTGGTGCGGGAGGTCATATGGATGTGGGGGTCGAACAGGCGCATCAGGACTCCTTGCCGTGGGGGTGGTCCGCCTCGGGGTCTTCGGCGGCCAGGGCCAGGACGCGGTACAGGTCGGCGGGGACGGGCCGGTCGGCGGCGGTGCGCTCGGCCGCGTAGTCGGCGAGCATGCGGGCGAGTTCGGCGTCGCCGCGTCCGCGCTCCGCGAGCCCTGCCACGGCGTCCACGGGGACGCCGGTGAACAGGCACTTCAGGACGGCGTGCCGCCAGCCGTGGGGGTCCAGGTGGCGGGCCGCGTACGGGCCGAGGGCGGCGGCGAGGAGGCTGGTGTCGTTGGTGCGCAGGGCGTCCTCGACCAGCGGCACCGCGTCGGGGCCGGGCACCAGGTGCGGCAGGGCGCTCAGCACGGCGCGGCGTTCTGCGGCCGTGCCCTGGTGGTAGAGGCGGGCGAGGGTGGCGGGGTCGGCCTGGGCCGCGTGCAGGATGAGGAGGCGGGCGGCGTCGGCGTGCCGGCTGCCGCAGCGGCGCCCGGCCTCGGCCACGCGCAGCTCCCACGCGGGCCTGGGCCCGCCGGGGTGGGCGGCGGCCTCGTCCAGGGCCTGCCGGAGCCAGGCGCGGGCGGCCGGGTGGAGGTGGCTGTCGAGGTGGTCGCGGAGGGCGTCGGGGGTGGGGTCCGGGGTAGGGTCCGGGCCGGTTCCCGTGGCGGGCGAGTGGGTCATGGGGTGCTCCCTTCCGGCACGGTGGTGTCGGGGACGGCGGAGACCGGGTTGGCGGCGGCCGGAGCGGCAGTGACCAGGGCTGCGACGGCCGGGGCTGCTACGGCTGGGGCTGCTACGGCCGGGGCTGCTACGGCCGGGTTGGTGGCGACCGGAGCGGCAGTGACCGGGGCTGCTACGGCCGGGTTGGCGGAGACCGGGGTGGCGGCGACTTGGGCGGCGGCGGTCGGCGCGGCCGTGAACGGGTCACCGGCGCCCGAGGCGCCCGAGGCGCCCGAGGCGCTCGCGGCCGGGGCGGTCGCCGCCGCGGCGGCGGCAGCGCGGCGCAGGAACGGCAGGGAGGTCTCGGCGTAGTGGGGGCCGGCGTGGGAGTGGCGGGGCAGCTCGACGACGGTCAGGCCCTGGTAGCCGGTGGCGGCGAGCGCCGCGAGAAGGGGCGGGAAGTCCATCTCGCCCTCCCCGAACGGGAGGTGGTCGTGGACGCCGCGCCGCATGTCCTCGATCTGGACGTGCCGCAGCCAGGGCGCGGCGGCGCGCACGCAGTCGGCGGGCGGCAGGGGTTCCAGGCACTGGCAGTGGCCGAGGTCCAGGGTGAGGCCCAGCGCGGGCGGGTCGCCGAGGAGGCCGCGGAGGTGGTGGAAGTCGGCGAGGGTGGCGAGGAGGTGGCCGGGTTCGGGCTCGACGGCGAGCGGGACCCCGGCGGCGTCGGCGGCCTCCAGGACCGGGGTGAGGGCGGCGGCGAGCCGCTCCCAGGCCGTGGCCGCGTCGTCGTCGGGCGGAACGATTCCGCTGAAGCAGTGCACGGCGTGCGCGCCGAGGTCGGCGGCCACCCGGACCGCGCGCAGCAGGAGGTCCACGCGGCGGGCGCGGGCCTCCGGGTCCGGGTCGAGGAGCGAGGGGCCGTGTTTGCGGCGGGGGTCCAGGACGTAGCGGGCGCCGGTCTCCACGGTGACGTCGAGCCCGAGGGCGGCCAGGCGCCGGGCGACCCGCCCCGTGCGGGCGGCGAGGTCGGGGGCCAGCGGGTCGAGGTGCATGTGGTCGAGGGTCAGGCCGACGCCGTCGTAGCCGAGGTCGGCGAGGAGGGCGAGGGCGTCGTCGAGGCGGAGGTCGGCGAGGCCGTTGGTGCCGTAGCCGAACCGGAGGGCCGTCCCCTGGGAGGTCATGTGACGCTCACCCGCTTCGAGAAGCGCCGTGCCAGCGCGGCGAGGGCGGCCGTGCCCAGCGCGGTCGCCCCGGCCCCGGCGCGGGCGGCGAGGGCCGCCTGGAGCGGGATGGTGGCGCGGATTCCGGCGCCCACGGCGCGCTGGGTCAGCGGGGGTGAGGGGTTGAGGGCGGCGTGCAGGTAGGGGCGGGCCGTGGCGGAGGCGTAGTTGAGTGCGAGCGCGGTGGGGAGGAAGTGCCGGCGGAAGGGCGACGGCCGGTCGCGTCCCGGGTCGCCCGGCAGCAGCCGGGTCAGGGTGGCCGTGGCGGCCAGCGCCGCGAGCGGGGCGATCGGGGTGCCGTCGCGGGTCTCCTGGCGGGAGACGGCGGTGACGGCGAGGGTGTGGGTGGAGAGCAGGGCCGCCGAGGGCAGGGCCGGGCGGACCCGGCCACCGGTGGCCGCGGCGCCGAGGAGCAGGTCAAGGCCGCGGGCGGCGGCCATGGCGCCGGGCCCGGCGGGCGTGCGCTTCAGGACCAGGTCGTACGACCAGACGGTGGCCGCAAGCGGCACCGCGACCGCCAGCGCCGGGCGCCCCGCGCGGGCGGCCAGGGCGAGGCCCGCGGCCGTGAGGGCGCAGGCGGCGGCGAGGGCGGCGGCGGGACGGACCCGGCCGGACGGGAGCGGGCGGTGCGGGCGCTCGACGGCGTCCTCCTTCTGGTCCGCCCAGTCGTTGAGGGCCATCCCGGCCTCGTACAGGCACAGGGAGCAGCCGACGGCGAGCGCGGTACGGCGGTCGGGGCGGGCGGCGACGGCGGCCGCGCCGGCCAGCCCGTCGCCGGGGACGGTGAACAGGGCGGGCAGGCGCAGCAGTTCGGCCCAGGCGCGGAGTCGGCTCACTCGCCCTCCCCCAGCCCCCGGCCGAACCGCACCAGTTCCGCGTACTGCTCGCCCAGCGCCGACGGCGCCTGGCCGACCGGGTCCTTGAAGAAGAAGGCCAGTTCGGCGAGGGGGCCGCGCAGACCGGTCTCGTGGGCGCGGGCGACGAGCCGGGCCAGGTCGAGGACCAGGGGCGCGGCGAGCGCCGAGTCGCAGCCCTGCCAGATGGTCTGGAGGACCATGCGGGTGCCGAGGAAGCCGTCGAAGGCCACGTGGTCCCAGGCGGTCTTCCAGTCGCCGAGCGCGGGCACGTCGTCGATGTGGACCTCGCCCTCGGGGGTGGTGCCGAGAGTGTCCGCGAGGACGCGTTCCTTGCCGGCGTTCTTCGCCGCGGCGGCGGCCGGGTCGGCGAGGGAGGCCCCGTCGCCGCCGCCGAGGAGGTTGGTGCCGGACCAGGCCCGGACGTCCAGCGCCCGCTGGGCGAACATGGGGCCGAGGACGGAGCGCAGCAGGGTCTGGCCGGTCTTGCCGTCGCGGCCCGCGTACGGGAGTCCGCTGGACGCGGCGAGCGGGGCGAGCACCGGGTGGTGCAGGCCCGTGGACGGGGTGAAGTTGACGTACGGGCAGCCGGCGCGCAGGGCGGCGGCCGCGTAGAGCGAGCTGGGCGGGAGGCCCGTGTCGGACGACGGGGCCGGTTCGGTGGAGGCGACGTTCACGACGACCGCGCGCTCCAGGCCGAGCCGGGTGACGAAGTCCTGGAGGTCGGCGGCGAAGGCGGCGATCAGTTCGTCCTCGTCCCGGGTGTCGCCGGGGAGCGGGCCGCCGGGCCTGATCTCCGCGTCGGCGGCGGCGAGTTCGGCGGCGACGGCGGAGGGCAGGCCGGGCGGGAGGACGCCGCCGGCGGCCAGTTGTTCGGCGCGTTTGGGCAGGGGGCAGTCCGTGGTGTCGTGGCCGCCGAAGACCAGGGAGGACAGGGCGGGCAGGCCGCTGCCGGCGAAGGCGGGCTCCTCGGTGACCAGGCCGGTCGGCGGGCGCAGCCCCGCGGTCACGGCGGCGCATCCGGCGACGACGGTGGTCGCGACGGAGCCGCGGGCCCCGACCAGCCAGACGCCGACCCGAGGGGGACGGGAGAGGGACGCGGACATGGGCTGCCTCCTTGTCCGGGGAACGAGATCCCGGAGGGGATGAGGGGTAGCTGCCGGAAGGGATGAGGGTGGTGACGGCGGGCGGGAGTCCGGCGTCTCCCGCCCGCCGCCGTTCAGTGGCCCTTGGCGGGCTCAGCCGGTCGTGAAGGTGAAGCCGTCGAGCTCATAGAGGGCACCGCTGCCGCCCTTGAAGACGAGGTAGAGCGTGGTGGTGCCGCGCGGCGCGCGGGACAGGTTGGCGGAGACGTCCTGGTAGGTCTCCCAGCCGCCGGTCACGGGCACCGTGGCCTTGCCGAGCAGGGTGCCGGTGGCCGAGCCCGCGCGGACCTCGAGGGTGCCGCCCGCGCCGGCGGAGGCGATGCGCGCCGTGATCTTCTTGGCGTCGCTCAGGACGTAGGGCTTGAAGGCGATCCAGTCGCCGTTGTCGATGTCACCGACGACCTTGCCGCCCTGGGCGGTGTCATGGGCGACGACCTTCACGCCGGAGCTGGTGCCGAAGTGCTCGGCCTGGCGGTGGCGGGGCTGGAGGACGCTCTGGTCGTGCGAGGTGAGCGCGGCCTGGCCGCCGCCTCCGCCGTCGGTGTACTCGGCGTCCAGGACGCCGAATATGTTGGCGTCCTCGTCGTGGCCGCCGTCGGCGCTGGACTGGATGGTGCCGGAGCAGCCGTTGGCGGAGGTGAGCGGGTGGCCGTGGGTGTCATGGCCGAGGATCAGGGTGACCTTGACCTTGTCGCAGTCGATGGTCCGGCCGTCCTCGGGGTCGGTGACCTTCACCTTGAACGGGATGGCGTCGCCGAAGCTGAACAGCTGACCGTCCTTGGGCGTCTCGAGGACGACCGTGGGCGCGGTGTTGCCGACGACGATCTGCACGCTGGCGCTGCCGGTGCGCCCGGACGGGTCCTTGGCGGTGACGGTGGCGGTGTAGGTGCCGTTCTTGGAGTACTTGTGGGCCGGGCTGGCGGCCGTGGAGGTTCCGCCGTCGCCGAAGTCCCAGCTGTAGGTGAGGGTGTCGCCGTCCTGGTCGGTGGTGCCGGCCGAGGAGAACTGGACCTTCATCGGGGCCTGGCCGGAGGTGCGGTCAGCGGAGGCCTGGGGCGACGGGGAGTGGCCGTCGGTCGCGTTCTCGATGCGGTACAGCGCCGAGTGCTCGTCGCCGCCGAACCAGGCGGTGCCGTAGTCGAGGACGTACAGCGCGCCGTCCGGGCCGAAGGCCATGTCCATCACCTGGGTACCGCTCCAGGGGATGTCGTTGATCGACTGCACCGTGCCGTCGGCGTCGCTGCTGATGCGCTTGATCCAGCGGCGGCCGAACTCACCGGCGAAGAAGTCGCCGTCGTAGGCCTCGGGGAACTTCACGGGCGAGTCGAGGGTGGGGTCGTAGTGGTAGACCGGGCCGCCCATCGGGGACTCGGAGCCGGTGCCGAACTCGGGGACGGATCCGCCGTCGTACGGTATCCAGGCGGGCTGCGCCGGGGGCAGGTCGGTGAGGCCGGTGTTGTTCGGCGAGGTGTTCTTCGGGGCGGAGCAGTCGAAGGCCGCGCCGGAGGTGCGGGTGGCGAAGTCGAAGTCGACGTACGCGTCGTTGGCGCCGGTGCAGTACGGCCAGCCGAAGTTGCCGGGGCCGGTGACGCGGGCGAACTCGACCTGTCCGGACGGGCCGCGGCTCGGGTTGGCGGCGCCGGCGTCGGGGCCGTAGTCGCCGACGTAGAGGATGCCGGTCTTCTTGTCGACGCTGAACCGGAACGGGTTGCGGAAGCCCATCGCGTAGATCTCGGGCCGCGTCTTGTCGGTGCCGGGCTTGAAGAGGTTGCCCTCGGGGATGGAGTACGAGCCGTCGGCCTCGACCTTGATGCGCAGGATCTTGCCGCGCAGGTCGTTGGTGTTGCCCGCGGAGCGCTGGGCGTCGAAGCCGGGGTTGCGGTCGGCGCGCTCGTCGATCGGGGTGTAGCCGTCCGACTGGAAGGGGTTGGTGTCGTCGCCGGTCGACAGGTACAGGTTGCCGGCCGCGTCGAAGTCGATGTCGCCGCCGACGTGGCAGCACAGGCCGCGGGTGGCGGAGACGTCGAGGATCTTCTTCTCGCTGGCGGTGTCGAGGGTGCCGTCGGCCTTCAGCACAAAGCGGGAGAGCCGGTTGACGCCGTCGAAGGGCGCGAAGTCGGCGGCGGTGCCGGTCTCCGGCGCGTCGCCCGCCGGGGTGTTCATCGGGGGCGCGTAGTAGAGGTAGATGAAGCGGTTGTCGGCGAAGCCCGGGTCGACGCCGACGCCTTGCAGGCCCTCCTCGTCATGGGAGTAGACGTCGAGCTTGCCCGCGAGCTTGGTGTTGCCCGCGGCGTCGGTCAGGCGCAGTTCGCCGTCGCGGGAGGTGTGCAGGACGGAGCGGTCGGGGAGGACGGCCAGCGACATGGGCTCGCCGACCTCCGCCTCCCCCTTGGCGAGGGTGACCTGCTGGAAGTCCTCGGCCGCCGCGGCCTTGTCCTGGCCGGTGACGGCTGCGCCGGCCTGGGGGGTGGTGAGGGTCAGGCCCGCGCCGGCGAGAAGCACGCCGCTCAGCAGCGCGATCGCCTTGCGCAGTGGGGATCTAGGGGTTCGGGTGCGGGTGGTGCGGTCGTTCCCGTGCACGAAATGCCTCCAGAATGGGGCCGGTTGTACGGTCGGGCGCGTACGCCGGGATGCGCCGTCATCCCGGGGCTGTGAGAACCGGCGCGCTGGGCGCCGGCTGGAGAGTGCCGCGTCGGAGAGGGCCGACGGCGGCTCAGGGTCGTGGGTCCGCGATGGGGGTGTAGACGGAGTTCTTCTCCGCGCTCTCCTCCACCGCGGCGAGGACGCGCTGCACTTGGAGCCCGTCGGCGAACGACGGTTCGGGGCGGCGGTCCTCGGCGATGGCGTGGACCAGGTCGCGGGCCTGGTGGACGAAGCTGTGCTCGTAGCCGAGGCCGTGCCCCGGCGGCCACCAGGCGTCCAGGTAGGGGTGGTCGGGCTCGGTGACCAGGATGCGGCGGAAGCCGGCCTCGGCGCCGGGCTGGCCGGCGTCATGGAACCACAGTTCGTTGAGGCGCTCCAGATCGAAGGCGAGCGAGCCTCGGTCGCCGTTGAGCTCGATGCGCAGCGCGTTCTTGCGGCCGGTGGCGTAGCGGGTGGCCTCGAAGGAGGCGAGGGCGCCGGAGGCGAACCGGCCGGTGAACAGCGCGGCGTCGTCCACGGTGACCTCGCCGGTGCCCGCCGCGGCCACGGCGCTCAGGCCGCTTGCGGGGCCGCCGGGCAGCGGGCGTTCCCGTACGAAGGTCTCGGTCAGGGCGGACACCCCGGCCAGCCTCTCCCCCGCCAGATACTGGGCCAGGTCGACGATGTGCGCGCCGAGGTCCCCCAGCGAGCCGGAGCCCGCCGACTCCTTGCGCAGCCGCCAGGTCAGGGGGGCCTCCGGGTCCACCAGCCAGTCCTGGAGGTAGGTCGCCCGGACGTGGCGCAGGGCGCCGATCCGCCCGTCGGCGACCATGCGGCGGGCGAAGGCGGTGGCGGGGAGCCGGCGGTAGTTGAAGCCCGTCATCCCCAGCAGCCGGCCGCGCCGGTACGCCTCCTCGGCCGCGGCGGTCATGGCCTCGGCCTCCCGCACGGTGTTGGCGAGGGGCTTCTCGCACAGAACGTGCTTGCCGGCGGCCAGCGCGGCGACCGCGATCTCGGCGTGGCTGTCGCCGGGGGTGCAGATATCGACGAGGTCGACGTCGTCCCGGGCGATCAGTGCGCGCCAGTCGGTCTCGGTGGCCGCCCAGCCGTGCCGGTCCGCCGCCGCTTGTACGGCGGCGGCGTCGCGGCCGCAGATCACGGCCAGGACCGGCTGCCGGGGCAGGTCGAAGACGCGTCCCGCGGTGCGCCAGCCCTGGGAGTGGGCGGCGCCCATGAAGGCGTATCCGACCATGCCCACGCGCAGCGGGGGTTTTCCGGCCCCCGGTGCGGCCTCGGCCGCCGGCTCCTGCTCCGCTGACTGCTGCGGCTGTTCCATGCGCTCGTCCTCCTGTTCGTCATGACACGGCGGGGGTGCGGGCGGGGCGCCTCATCGGAAGCCGGTGGGCATGTACTGGTCCACGTTGTCCTTGTCGACGACGGCCGAGTAGAGGGTGATCGACGCCGGGATCTCGTACTCGGCGAGGCCGCTGACGCCCTTGCTCTGGCCGAGGGCGCGGGCGAGGTCGATCGCGGAGGCCGCCATGGTCGGGGGGTACAGGACGGTGGCCTTCAGCACGCCCTTGTCCTGCTTGATGGCCTGGAACGCGGAGAGCGCGCCGGCCCCGCCGACCATCAGGAACTCGTCCCGCCCGGCCTGTTCGATGGCGCGCAGCGCGCCCACGCCCTGGTCGTCGTCGTGGTTCCACAGGGCGTCGAACTTCGACTGGGCCTGGAGGAGCTGGGCCATCTTGGCCTGCCCGGACTCGACCGTGAACTCGGCCGCCTGGCGGGCCACCTTCTCGATGTTGGGGTAGTTCTTCAGCGCGTCGTCGAAGCCCTGGGTGCGCTGCTTGGTCAGCTCCAGGCTGTCCACGCCCGCCAACTCGATGACCTTCGCGTTCTTCTTGCCCTTGAGCTTCTCGCCGATGTAGTGCCCGGCGTTGAGACCCATGCCGTAGTTGTCGCCGCCGATCCAGCAGCGGTACGCCTGGGCGGTGTTGAAGATCCGGTCGAGGTTGACGACCGGGATGCCCGACCTCATGGCCTTGAGGCCGACCTGGGTGAGGGCCTTGCCGTCGGCGGGCAGGATGACCAGGACGTCGACCTTCTTGTTGATGAGGGTCTCGATCTGGCCGATCTGCTGCGCGGTGTCGTTGGAGCCCTCGGTGGTCTCCAGGGTGACGTCGGAGTATTTCTTCGCCCGGCTCTTGGCGTTCTCGTTGATGGCGTTGAGCCAGCCGTGGTCGGCCTGGGGTCCGGCGAAGCCGATGGTGACGTGCTTGCCGGGCTTGTCGTCGGCGGCCGGCTTGGAGTCGGCGGCGGGGCTCTTGTCGTTGTTCTCGTTGCTGGTGCAAGCGGTGAGAAACGCTCCGGCGGACACCGCGGCGGTCCCGAAGAGGAGTCCTCTGCGGCTGGTGTGCTCTGGCATGGCGGGTGAACCCTTTCCTCAGGCCGTATTCGCGGTGCGGCGTTGGACCAGCACGGCGGCGACGATGATCGCGCCCTTGGCGATCTGCTGGACGTCGCTCTGGAGGTTGTTGAGGGCGAAGATGTTGGTGATGGTGGTGAAGATCAGGACGCCGAGGACCGAGCCGGTGATGGTGCCCCGGCCGCCGGTCAGCAGGGTGCCGCCGATGATCGCGGCGGCGATGGCGTCGAGTTCGTACAGGTTGCCGTTGGTGTTCTGGCCGGAGCCGGACAGCACGATCAGCAGGAAGGCGGCGATGCCGCAGCACAGGCCCGACAGCAGATAGAGATAGAGCCGCTGGCGCCGGACGTCGATGCCCGCGAGCCGGGCCGCCTCCGCGTTGCCGCCCACCGCGACCGTGCGCCGGCCGAAGGTGGTCCGGTTGAGCACGAACCAGCCGAGGAGCGTCACGATCGCGAACACCATGACCAGGGGCGGTATGCCCAGGACGTAGGAGTCGCGCTCGCCGAGGTTCAGGATCCCGTCCACGGTGACGATCTGGGTGCTGCCGTCCGTGATCTGGAGGGCGAGGCCGCGCGCCGAGGCGAGCATGGCGAGGGTGGCGATGAAGGGGACCAGGCCGCCGTAGGCGATGAGCAGCCCGTTGACCAGGCCGCAGCCGAGGCCGACCAGCACGGCGGTGAAGAGGATCCCGGCGAACCCGTACTCCTGGGTGGCGACCGTGGTCGCCCACACCGAGGAGAGCGCCACGATCGCGCCCACCGACAGGTCGATGCCCCCGGAGGTGATGACGAAGGTCATGCCGACGGTGACGACGCCGATGATCGACGCCTGGGTGAGCACCAGCTGAAGGTTGTGGGTGTCGAGGAATTCGTCGGGCTTGGTGACACCGCCGACGACGACGAGCACGGCGAGCACGCCGAGCAGCGACAGCGTACGGATGTCGACGCGGGCCCGCAGGCCGCGCCAGGCCGGGGGACGGTCGGCCGCCGGCGCCTTGCCTGCGGCGTCCCGGGGCGGGGAGACGTGCTGCGTCATGACGCCGGGCTTCCTTCCATGACGAGGTCGAGGACACGGTGTTCGTCGAGCTCCCGGGCGGGCGCGCTGTGCACGACCCGCCCCTCGCGGAGCACCAGCACCCGGTCGGCCAGGCCGAGCACCTCGGGCACCTCGCTGGAGACGAGGAGCACCGCGAGGCCTTCGTCGGCCAGTCGGCGGACGACCGCGTACAGCTCGGCGCGGGCGCCCACATCGACGCCGCGGGTGGGCTCGTCCAGCAGCAGCACCCGGCAGCCGCGCAGCAGCCAGCGGGCCAGGACGGCCTTCTGCTGGTTGCCGCCGGACAGGGTGCGCACCGGCACCTCCGGGTTGTCGGGCCGCAGCGACAGTTCGCGCACCGCGGCCCGGGCGGCGCGCCGCTCGGCGCCCCGGTCGATCCAGCCCGCCCGGGAGAAGCGGGAGAGGGTGGAGACCGACACATTGCGGGTGACGGACTCCAGCATCAGCAGGGCCTGCGCCTTGCGCTCCTCGGGAGCCAGTCCGAGCCCGGCGCGCACGGCCGCGCGGACGCTGCCGGGTTTCAGCGGTCTGCCGTCGACGAGGACCTCGCCCGCGGTGGGCTTGCGGGCGCCGTAGACCGTCTCCAGGACTTCGGAGCGCCCGGAGCCGACCAGCCCGGCGAGGCCGACGATCTCACCCGGCCGTATGTCGAGGTCGAGCGGCGCGAACTCGCCGTCGCGGGCCAGCCCGCGGACCCGGAGCACGGGGTCGCCCGCGGGTGGCCTCGCGGGCCGCTCGGGGAAGACGTACTCGACGTTGCGGCCGGTCATCAGGGCGACGACGTCCCGGGTCGGGGTCGTCTTGGCGGGCAGCCCCCCCGCGACCGCCCGCCCGTCCTTGAGCACGGTCACCTGGTCGCCGATCTGCCGGATCTCCTCCAGGCGGTGCGAGATGTAGACGACGGCCACACCGTCGGCGGTCAGGTCGCCGACGATGCGGAAGAGGTTGTTCACCTCGTCCGGGTCGAGCGCGGCGGACGGCTCGTCCATGACGATGAGCCGTACGTGGTGCGAGAGAGCCCGCGCCATGGAGACGATCTGCCGCTGGGCCGCCGACAGTTCGGCCACCGGCCGGGCCGGATCGATCTCCGGGTGTCCCAGCCGCTTGAGCAGTGCGGCCGTCGACGCACGCGCCGCGTTGCCCCGTACGACGAATCCGGCGGCCGTCGGCTCGTGGCCGAGGTGGACGTTCTCCGCCACCGACAGGTGCTCCACCAGGTCGAGCTCCTGGTAGATGGTGGCGATGCCCAGGCGCATCGCGGCGATCGGCGAGCGCAGGGTGACGGGCTCGCCGCGCCAGCGGATGGTGCCGCCGTCCGGCTGATGGGCGCCGGCCAGGACCTTGATGAGGGTGGACTTCCCGGCGCCGTTCTGACCGAGCAGGCAGTGCACCTCACCGGCCTGGACGTCGAGGTCGACGCCGTCCAGGGCACGGACTCCGGGAAACGACTTGGTGATCCCGGACATGCTGAGCAGCGGTGGTTCTGAGGCCATGTGGGTTCCCCTCGGCGGACGCGCGGGCCGGTGGCAGGGCGTGCTGCGCCTGCGGCCGGCGCGGCGCCGGGCAGGCGTATTTCGTACAGGGCGGGGGGTTTGCGGGGAAGGTGCGGGGTGTTTGGGCGCACGGCAGAGCCGGGCGCCGCACGGGCCGAGCGGCCGAGGAGACGGGGTCTACACGAGTCGGATCGCTAGCGCGGGTGGGACGAGCGCGGGTGAGAGGAACGCGGGTGGGACGAGCGCGGGTGAAAGGAGCGCGGGTGAGAGGAGGCGGTCGCTCAGGCGGGTGAGAAGAGGTGGTCGCTGATCAGCCGGGCCGCGCCGGTCACTCCGGCGGTGGGGCCCAACTCTCCCAGGACGATGGGCAGATTGCCGGTCGCGAGCGGCAGCGACTGGCGGTAGACCTGGGTACGGATCGCGGCGAGCAGGGTGTGGCCCAGGCCGGTTACTCCGCCGCCGATCACTAACAGGCCGGGGTTGAAGAAGGAGACGAGACCGGCCAGGACCTGGCCGACGTGGGTGCCGCCCTCGCGGATCAGCTCCAGCGCGGTGGCGTCACCCGCGGTGGCCGCGGCGGCGACGTCGACGGCGGTGAGGGTGCCGCCGGCCTCCAGCCGGGCCGCGAGCTCGGTGGACAGGCCCTGTTGGGCCGCCTGCACCGCGTCGCGGGCCAGCGCCGCACCGCTGAAGTGGGCTTCCAGGCAGCCCCGGTTGCCGCAGGCGCAGGGCCTGCCGCCGGGCACGGCCTGGATGTGGCCGATGTCGCCCGCGCTGCCGGTGGTGCCCCGGTAGACCTGGCCGCCGACCACGATGCCGCAGCCGATGCCGGTACCGATCTTGACGCAGAGGAAGTCGGCGACGCTGCGGGCGACTCCGGCGTGCTGCTCCCCCATCGCCATGAGGTTCACGTCGTTGTCGACCATGATCGGACAGCCGAGTTCCTGGCTGAGCACCTCCCGCACGGGGAAGCCGTCCCAGCCCGGCATGATCGGCGGCGCCACCGGGACGCCCTCGGGGAAGCGCACCGGTCCGGGGACGCCGATCCCGGCGCCGTCGAAGCCCTCGGCGAGCCCTGCGGCCTTCAACTTCCCGGCCATGTCCAGGGCTTGCTCGAAGACCGCGACGGGGCCCTCGCGGACGTCCATCGGCTGGTTGAGGTGGCCGAGGACCTCCAGCTCCGCGTTGGTGACGGCGACGTCGACCGATGTCGCGCCGATGTCGACGCCGAGGAACCTGAGGCCCGGGTTGAGCCGGATGTTGTGGGAGCGGCGGCCGCCGCGCGAGGCGGCGAGTCCGTCGGCCACCACCAGATCCGTCTCCAGCAGCCGGTCCACCTCCACGGCCAGCTTGGACCGGGACAGTTCGACCTGGTCGCCCAGCTGGGCACGGGAGTTGGGGCCGCCGTCACGCAACAGCTTGAGCAGGCGGGCCTGATGGGCGTTGGCCGGTCGCGCCGTCATACGTCTCACAGTCCCCTCCCCGCCCAGATTCGGCCACCAGTGTCGGGCTTTCGTGAGGAACGTAGCAGCGGCTTCCGCACCTGGGAAGAATCTGCGCACGGATTGCTGCTAACTTTCCCCACTCGCAGGACAAAGATCGATGCGGGGCGGCGGGTAGCCATCGTCACCGACGGTAATATCGCCAGGATGACGGGCACGGACACGCTGCGACTGAGGGTTCCGGTCGGCGCCGACGCGGAAAGATGGACGACCCGGGCGGATGTCCGGTTTGTGCTCCTCGTGGTGCACAACGTGACGTCCGCGACCCGACTGCTGGATGTGCTGCCGCTGCTCCGCGACGACCCCCGGGTGCAGCTGGTGGCGACCTGCACGGGGTCCTCGCCGTTTCTGGCCGGCGTGCCCGAGCTGCTGGCCTCGGCGGAGGTGCCGGTCCTCCCCTGGGGGCAGGCGAAGGACACCCCCGTCGCCCTGGCGATATCCGCCGGCTACGGCGGCGAACTCCATGCTCTGCGCGGCCGGTTGGCGGTGCTTCCCCATGGCGTTGGGTACAATAAAAGGCTGGCAACACCGGACAACACCGGACAACACCGGACAACACCGGTCTTCGGGCTCTCGCCCGAGTGGCTGCTGCACGACGGGCGCCCCCTCGCCTCCGCCACCGTGCTGTCCCACCCCGAGCAGCTCGACCGGCTGGCCGCCGCCTGCCCGGAGGCGGTCCCCACGGCCGTACTGGCCGGGGATCCGGCCTACGACCGCGTCCTCGACGCCCTGCCGTACCGCGAGCGGTTCCGCCGCGCCCTCGGGGTCGGCCCGCACCAGCGGCTGATCGTGGTCAACTCCACCTGGTCGCCCCGCTCCCTCTTCGGCGACGGCGGCGAAGGCGACCTGCTGCCCTGGCTGCTGCCCCGCCTGGCGGCCGAGCTGCCCGCGGACGAGTACCGCGCGGTGGCCGTGCTGCACCCCAACATCTGGTACGGGCACGGCCCCGGGCAGGTCCGGGGGTGGCTGGACCGGGCGCGGCGGGCCGGCCTCGGCCTGATCGATCCGCTGCACGGCTGGCGACAGGCCCTGATAGCGGCGGACTGCGTCCTGGGCGACCACGGCAGCGTCACGTACTACGCCGCGTCCCTCGGCAGGCCCGTCCTCCTCGGCGCCTTCCCCGACGGCGACCTCGACCCCGCCTCGCCCGTCGCCGCGCTCGGCCGGGCCGCCCCCAGACTCCGCCCGCATGGCGGGCTGCGCACGCAGATCGACCGCGCCGTCGAGGGCCACGACCCCGGCCGCTACGCCGAGTTGGCCGCCCAGACCACCTCCTCCCCCGGCCGCTCCGCCGCGCTGCTGCGGCGCCTCTTCTACCGCCTCATCGGCATCCCCGAGCCCGCCGCCCGCCCCGCCCTCCTCGACCGGCTGCCCCTGCCGCCGTACGAGCCCGCGGAGCGCACCGCGCCCGTACGGGTCCTGACCCGGCTGATCGGCGCCGACCCGCCGAAGGTCGCGGTCACCCGCCACGCCGACGCCGCCCACGAGCCCGAGGACCCCGACGCGGACGGCGCGCACACGGCCGTGCACACGGCCGTGCACGAGGACACGCGGGACGCCGGGCGGCTGAGCGTCGCGGATGTGATCGTGCGGTACGCGGCGGAGGACGACCCACGGGTCGGCCCGTCTGCCGTCTGGACGGCGGAGGTTCTCGCGCGCCATCCGCACTGCGCGCTCGCGGTGTACGTGAGCGGCCCGGACCGCTGCACCGTGCGCACCCGTCGGGGCGACCTGGTGCGGCTGACGGCCGCGCCCGGCGAGGACGGCCGGGCGGACCTGTGCGACCCGGCCGCGTACGCCTCCGCGCTGCTGGCCTGGCTGAGCCGCAAGCCCCTCGCCGAGGCGGCGCCCGAGCTGACGGTCGTCACGGGCACGGCGCACCACCGGGTGGCGGTGGAGCGCCTGCGGTAGGGCGCACCCGGCGGGTCTTGACGCCTGCGGCGGGCTTCTTCCCCTCCTCGCCGCGGCGAGCCTCTTCCCCTACCCGCCCCTTCCCGAAACTGGGGGCTCCGCCCCCAGACCCCGGGTGGCTGAGGCGAAGCCTCCAGCACGGCGCCGCCGCACACAGTCCCTACGCCCCTTCGCGACTCCTGCCGATACGCGACTCCTGCCGATACGCGGCTCCGCCGCACGGGCGCACCGCCACGCGGGCGCACCGCCACACGGGCGCACCGCCACACGGGCGCACCACCGCACGGGCGCACCGCCACACGGGCGCACCGCCACACGGGCGCACCGCCACACGGGCGCACCGCCACACGGGCGCACCGCCACACGGGCGCACCGCCT